>CAWIYT010000092.1:0-94344 GCA_963840085.1 uncultured Nitrososphaerales archaeon | reverse complement strand
AGTCTGTGTTTTAGATGTAAAAAAGTACAGGCTTGTTATGGATACCATGTTCCACCATCTGTGTAAACTGTTGTGTGTCTACCATATTTATCAACTAATGATCTAATGAAATTCTCTGCTACAAACATATTTCTTTCATTTGAAATATAGATTCCCAGTATAGTTCTATGAACTGGTTCGATTGCAATTCACAACCAGCAGAAATGACTATTTCCAATCTGAATAATTGTTTCATCAACTATGAATGATGATACTCTTTTCCTTTTGTAGATTTGGCATGAACCAAATCTTTGTATCCAATTCCATATAGCAATACGACTTCGTTTCTCATCGTCATAGAATATATCTAATGCTTTGGAAGTATTCCGTAAACTGAGACCAAGAAAATACAAATATAAAGAATACATAACTACAATAGTGGATGTTCTGTTCCTAACAAATCCTAGTAACATACAAGTTAGAATAGGAGGACATTCACAGCTAAATCTATTCTTTTAAATTAACAGCGCTATTAAAAGTGATGATATAAAATCAAAGATAATTCCTTATAGTTTTTCATTGTTTTTATTTTTTTTTTTTGGTTACCTATAGGTAAATGTAATTAATCATTATTTATCAAAATATATATTCTAGGAAATATTCAAATTGTATATACAGTTAAGTCTATAAACATAAGTAGCATAAAATAATAATCTATTTTCAAAATGGAATTTAATAAATAGATTTAATAGTAAAATCTTTTTAAAATACTACTAAAATATTACCTAATTTAATTCGATGATTTAAATATACAATATTCATCCATAATTCAATTACTAAATTCTAATATAATTAAAAATTATAAATATTTTTAATATAATTTGATTAGGACTGAAATATCTCTTATATTTTTATTAAGTATTTTACTATTTGTGAGTCTTGATATTTCATCCCATAATCATATTGTGTTAGGAAAAGAAGATAGCAAGAGTAGTGATGATGATGATACAAGAGAAAAAGGAAAGCAACATGATGATGGTGATAAAGGAAAACAACATGATGGTGATACAAGAGAAAAAGGAAAGCAACATGATGATGGTGATAAAGGAAAACAACATGATGGTGATAAAGGAAAACAACATGATGGTGATACAAGAGAAAAAGAAAAGGAACATGATGATGGTGATGTACCATTTATACTTCCAATACCATTTCCTTAGAAGTATTTTACTCTTAAAATAATATTTGTATTAGATAGATTTTTTGTACCATCAAATAAATTAACTTCTCTGAAACTAAGATATCAATAACTTTTGCCTAGGAATATAAAACTAAATAAAATAATAGATCAATTCCGATGGATCTGTAGGGTAAAAGGATTTAACTTCATTAGAAGTAATTCATAATGGGATTAAAATTATATCTTAATTTATAAGATTAATCAAAATTTTCAGTAGAATTAGATATATCTAATTTAGAAAGTTGATAGGTGCTCGTCCCATTAACTAAAAGGATTCAACAACTGAAATTAATGAGGACTTAATCTCATTATAGCAGAATAAGGTAACATAATATATTATTTTTTTTAATTCTTAGAACTAATTTTCCTTTCTTGAATGTATAGTTATAAACCAAAGAAAAATCAGTTAATATTCATTAACTTTACAACTACACTATCATATTATCATAATAATAAGAAAAGAATATCTATCACTCTGAGAATAGGATATCGTCATCAAATCATAAATTGGTATTTATTTTTCTTAAATTAATTTTATCTATCTATCTATTATTTTCATCTTTATTTTTCAGTCTTTAATGATTCTAAAAATTGAATTAGCCTTCCTTCAAAACCAAAATTATATCTCATTAATTCTACAATTTTATCAGTACAATTTAAACAAATATTATAATATTTACCATTATCATTATTATTGTTATTTTTTACTTCATCATTAGAAATACCTTGAACTCTTTTAATACTGCTAGTAGTAACATTTAGATATTTTATTGTGTTAATTTCATCATTACAAATATCACAAATGTTAACTTGTTCTTCTTTTAATACATCTTTTGCAGTTGAAATATCTTCAATCATATAATGTTATTCAATAGGTAGTATACTAAATACTCTTAGTAACCTTTAATAATATTTAACAAAAAAAATTTCATAATAATTGACTATATCTGGTATTAAGATTAGTTACCTAAAATTAAATATATTAATTATTTTTATATTTCGTCTTATAGTATCCCAATTAAAACAATAAAAAGCATAAAGAAAAATCTATACAATAAAAGATAATATGATTTACTGGATTCAGCGAGTTAATATTAGCATTATCATTATTATTCTTGACATTGAATTAGTCAATATATAGAATTAAAGAAAAAAATTATGGAAAAATAAAGAAAGTTAAGGACTTGTTTGTAAATTGAATTTAGCTGTTGTCGGTTTGTCTAGTGGTTTATCGTTATATGCTACTACTGCAACACTTATTGGATAGGAAGAACCCTTTTTGAAATCCGATTGGACATGATATGCTCCAGTAGTGGAAAAATCTGGTCCATATGATGTGGTTTCGTTTCCTAGGCCAGAAACTAACTCAAGTGGAAGTGACTGTCCGCCAGTAGTGAATATGTTAGAAAACAGTGTTTTATTAGTTGCACCATCATTGATAGTTACATTGTAAGCAATAGGAGTGACACCATCTAATACTGCTAGCTTTGGAGTAATGTCAAGTAATACTCGTGGATTAGTTGAAAGATCCCAAGTAGCACCTGAGCCTAAAGCTATATCAAAACTTTCTCCAGTAAATTGTGCGTCACTTACAGATACTGAAGCAACTCTCCATGGATGAATAATACAATGGTATAGATATTCACCTGGTTGTGTAAAAGTGAATTCAAAGGATCTAACAGGAAAAGCTGGCATAACACCTGAATTAAAGACCGAACCTTGATCTGCCGCTCCCGGTTGACCACTGGTTATTGTGTGAGGCTGTCCAACATCTAAATTAAGCCAAGCTACAGTAGTGTCTGTTGGAACTGCAATTCTTGGAGGATAGTAATGATATGTATTGTCTTTTTGAGATGCACCAGGAACTATGCTTACAGCATAATCAGCTTGCTTTCCGACACTATACATACTTCCTGTTTGAGCAAAGATTTCCGTTGTTGCTAAATGTATTGTTAAAGCTAATACTATTGGCAATACCAAAAGGGTATAATTATTAGCCATAGTAGTTAAATATAGACATGATATATAAGTATATCAGTAAAGTTATACTTTTTAGTATTATTATTATTTTTTATTTTTATTTTCCTTAATTGACTGTCATAACAAAATATAGCAACAGATATTTCATGATTTATCATTTGTTTCTCAATAAAGGTTATAATTCGATCTTTTATTATAACTGATGATATAACGCTCTGCTGCTGATATTCGTTTATCATTTTATTGTCTTTGTATACTAGAATATACGTAGAAGCAGATGGAAATTAACTTTTACCGTTATCTTATAATACTTTTTCTGGGTAACACTATTTTAAAATAGTAGAATAACCTGGTATAAAAGACTGGCGTCCACCAAACTTGATCGAGCGTGCATAGCGTGATCCAAGACTTCGCAGTTGTTCGAGAGAGAGAGTATGAATTGGTCCAATACTGCTCACACCAAGGATCTTTGAATAGATATTAAATCTTGCCCATTCTTCAAGTATCTCAACAAAAGCCCTAGCCTCATGTAAACATGCACCTAAAGCAATAACTCCATGTTTTGCTAAAATTATTGTTCTTATTGGTCTAAGTGGTTCACCTATGCTAGATTTAGCAATAAGATCTAATATTTCATCAATATTATTCTCTGAATTGTCCATCTCATATAAATCTCGATCGAATTTAATAACTGGTATATCCCCTAAGATTAATGCTGCTTCTCCATGAACATTTTCTAATTTTCCATTAAGAAATGAAGATATTGTAAATGGACTATTGGTATGGCAAATAGCATTTACATCCGGTCTAAACTTATATAATTTAGAGTGTAATTTAATTTCAGAAAAGGAATTAAAAATATCAATAGAGCTAAGATCATCAATATCCAAACAGATACATTCAAAATAATTGGAATTATAATTATTGTCTATATCTATATTTAAATCACTTTTGATTAAAGAAGTTATCCAAATTTTATTAGAATGAGGTAATCTTGTACTATGGAAGGATTTAAAGGGAGGAAAAAGTCCTTTTGTTCTTAGCCCATTGGAACAAAATAAAAGTTCATTTTGAAGATTTTCTTCATTATTCTGACATAATTTACAAAAACTGTTTCCTATGAAAAAGGCCATATCTATCTTCTAATGGTATAAATTAGTTACGAATAGAATATTATAATTTAATATTTTCATCAAATACTTTATTGTCTTCATGACTTTGTGATTTTCTTTATTGATTTTATAATAGCATGTTCACTCCAGATTCTGCAAGTTCCTTCAAAGGAAACCATTGTTGGTCCTTTAGGAGAATGAGGAGTACATTCTTTCATATAAAGTGGACATTCCGTAGGTTCACACAAGCCTATAATTACTTCCCCACATCTTGCACCGTAAACAAAATGATCGTTAGATTTTTTCTTTGTTAATCCATATTTTGGATAGGCATCAAGATGTTTGTATTTATCTTTAAGAACAAATCCAGAGTTTCCAATATAGGCAACTCCTCTCACATATTCAGTATCGAGATCGAATACCTCTTCAAGTTTTTTAAGTGCTTTAATGTTACCTTCCCAAGTAACAGATCTAGTATATTCATTTTCAAGTTTATGATTTGCATTTTTTATTTGATTAAGCAACATAACTATACTAATTAGTATGTCTATAGGTTCAAATCCGGAAAAAACTTGCGGTTTTTTAGTTTCCAGAAAATAAGGATAATATGGTTTCATTCCTGTTATAGTAGAAGAATGACCTGGATTTATTACGCCATCTATTCCCAAAATAGAGGATTTTAATACAGCACCGACAATAGGAGGCATATATCTATAGGAAAGAATAATTGAAAGATTAGATGGAAATCCATTCAATATTTCATATGCGGTTGGTGGAGAGGTTGTATCAAAACCTACAGCAAAGAAAATAAATTCTTTTTCTGGAGTAGTTTTTGCAAGTCTTATTGCATCTTGAATACTATAAATGACTTGAACTTGTCCTCCTTCTGCTCTACTTTCTAGTAGACTTTTGCCATTTGTACCTTTAGATCTAGACATATCACCATATACTAAAATTGTCTTTCCCTCAATTGCAAGTTTAATAGCATTATCAATATCTTCAGAAGGGGTTATACAGACAGGACATCCTGGTCCTGGTCTTATTTCTATATTTTTTGGTAATAGTGATCTAATACCATAATGAGATATTGTCCACTCATGTGACCCACATACATGCATAAAAAGTAGATCTTCTTCTATTTCTTCTGCAAGGATTTGAATTTTTTCACTTAATTTTTTTGCTAGTTGTGGATCTTTGTATTCTTCAAGAACCATCTTCATCATATAATTATTTTAGGTTTTTTTTGAATTGATCTCTGTTTACAATATTTCCTGTAGGACACTCTTCAGATATTTCACATCGTTTACATTTCCACATTGTATTATTTTTCCAATAATTTACCATATTTTCTGCTTCATTTAAATCTAAAACTTCTATTGCATATCCTGCATGAACCAAAACGTAATCGTCTTTCTTGCCATTAATATGAGAAATATTAATATCATTTTTAATGGTACTTGCACCAAAATCAATTTTGGCAAAATCTCCTTTAACTTCAATGATTTTTCCAGGGAAAGCCAAACACATAATAGAATTAGCATCGATTACTATTATAAAGTTTCACTATTTCAAATCTCATTTTCTATTTTAAGGATCTAAATAATATTTTTAGATAAAATAATACTTACTAAAAAATTGTTATTCTGTAAAAAGAGCAGAATAAGCTTGTCCAGTAGAGATTCCTGAGTCTCCAGGTGGAATTGTCTTATGAGTCAGAAATTCAATTCCTGTCTTTCTAATTATTTCAGACAACGTTTTAGTAATAATACTATTATATGCAACTCCTCCCGAGAATCCAATTTTTTTTATTCCACTTGCCAAAGATTTATCAATAGCTATTTCTGCCAAACCATTAGCGAGATATAGATGTGCAGAATAGGCAAGATCCCTTATTGAAAATCTTTTTCTATTTTCATATATATTTTGAAGCAAAACGGTAGTATCAAGAATATTATGGGAAACTATAGGAGATAAATAAAGTACATCATGACCATTTAAGGCTACAGATTCAAGTTTTAGAGCAGGTTCACCCTCATAAGTTCTTTCATAACAGATCCCAAGAAGAGAAGAAATGGCATCTAAAACTCTTCCTGTACTTGTTGTCAATGTAGTTTTGATTTTTTTATTTTTATTTTTATTATTCATGATTATTTCATCAAATAAAATTTTAACTTCTTTACGTCCATTAGGAAAGTATTGTAAATTCTTATATATAAAATCCTCCAAATG
The DNA here is from genome assembly GCA_963840085.1 of uncultured Nitrososphaerales archaeon. Classification (GTDB taxonomy): domain Archaea; phylum Thermoproteota; class Nitrososphaeria; order Nitrososphaerales; family Nitrososphaeraceae; genus TH1177. The sequence continues at coordinate 87,804 of CAWIYT010000092.1, read as the reverse complement.
ATCAACTTTATTATAAAGAATTCCTAAAACCATTCTAAGAGGATAGTAGGTAGCCTTATCTCCGCCAATCATTGGCTGTTCCATCAAATGTCCAGATCTTTCATATTTATATCCATTTGAAGTAATAATTTCACCTCCCCAAATTGATCCATCGTCTCCATAACCTGCTCCATCACAAACAATTCCTATTACTTCATCAAGAGAATGTTCCGCCATCAAAGATAAAATATGTGAATGATGGTGTTGTTGTTGAATAATTATATTATCAGAATTCTTCATATTATATGCCAATCGTGTTGTGTTTAATGATGGATGTAAATCACAAACAATAATTTTTGGTGATTGATTAAGAAAATAAAAAAAATGCTTTAATGAATTTTGTAAATAAAGATAGTTCTCTATATTTATAATATCTCCTATATAATTAGATACATAACATTTATTCTCTAGAACAATAGAAAATACAAGATTTAATTCAGATCCTAAAGCAAGAATACATGATCGAGATTTTTTATTTAGATATATAGGATTAGGTACATATCCACGTGATCGCCTCAAAAGTAATATTTTATTATAAACATATTTTACTACAGAATCTTCACTTTTGGAAATTATGTCAAGATTATGTAACAAAAAATAATCTACAAAATTATTTAGTTTTTTTACTGCTTCACTATTGACAGTAATAATAGGCTGATTTTTTGAATTAGCACTTGTTATTATAATGACTGAATTATCTTTATTAAGAATTAGATTGTGCAATCCACTATATGGAAGCATAACACCTATGTTATGGAGATCAGGGGCTATTAATGGCGAGAGATAATAATTATTTCCTTTTGTTAATAATATAATAGGTTTTATATATGATTTTAGTAATTCTTCTTCTTTAAAATTAAGATTTGCAAAAGATTTAATCGTATCAATATCCTTAGCCATAACAGCAAATGGTTTATTCTTTCTATTTTTTATCAATCTCAATTTAGAAATAGATTCATAATCAAATGCAGATGTTATAAGATGGAATCCTCCAATCCCCTTTACCGCAACTATTGAACCATCAGCGATTAATTTCGAAGAGAGTAACAATGGATTTGAGGTATGAATATTTATTCCTTCTTTATCCATTATATAATATTTAGGTCCACAATTTTTACAACATATTGTCTCACTATGAAATCTTCTATCATAAGGATTATTATATTCCACTATACATTCATTGCACAAAGGAAAATTAGAAATAGAAAGTCCATTCCTATCATACGGCATTCTTTTTAAAATTGCATATCTTGGTCCACATTGTGTGCATGAAGTAAATGGATAATGAAATCTCCTCTTATCTTTTTCATTGTAAATATCAGCTAAACATTCATTACATATAGAGATATCAGGAGGAATCATGGAAAAAGAAAATTTTCTGTTATTTGAACTAGGAAATATCAAAAATTGATCATAATGGTAGTTTAGATTTTGATCTTTATCATTTAATTTTTCTATTTTTACATTCGTATAATGGGCTAAAAAAGGTTTATTATGATAAATTTCATTTAAAAAAATATCGATATTGCTTTTTGTACCTTTCGCAGCTATTTCTATAGTACCATCTTCATTATTTCTTATAAAACCTGAAATGTTATTCTTTATGGCAGTTCGATATATAAACGGCCTAAATCCAATTCCCTGTATTGTTCCTTCAATAATAATTCTCAATAACAAATCGTAATTACTATAATTAAACCTAAAAAAGTACTTTTATCTCTTTAAATCTATCAAAAATAGCAAAATAATATTTTCAACAAGATATTTGTCATAATAATATTGTTATTTTATATTTATGTAATTTAAATATATGACCATTGAAAGATACTATACAATTTTTTTTAAAAATCATAATCTATTATATACCAATAGAATTCCTAATTTAATTCAGTAATAACCATCATCGTCATATATTATTGAAAATAAAAATTCCCCTAAATTGTTAATAACTATTACAGTCATCTTAATCCAAAAGAAATGATATCTGCAAGAATTCTAGAATATCAGAAACCTTTGAATATAGAAAATGTAGATAAACCCCAGATACAACATGGCCATCAAGTCCTTCTACGAGTAGGATCTACTGGTTTATGCCATAGTGATTTGCACTTAATAAATGGCGATTGGAAGAATACAATTCCACTTCAACTACCCATTATCGCTGGGCATGAGATAGCAGGATGGGTAGAAGAGATAGGAGACTTGGTTCCAAAGGAATTTTTACAAAAAGGAGACTTGGTTGCAGTTTTTGGAGGATGGGGATGTGGTGTATGCATTTACTGTAAAGATGGTAATGAACAATTATGTCCATATGCTCAATGGCCTGGAATTATGAAGAATGGTGGTTTTGCAGAATATATTCTCATAGATTCCTATAGATTCTTAGTAAAAGTAGAAGAAGAGATACGAGAGAGAAAAAATGATAGATCAAAAGATGAATCACAAAATAAAGAAGTAGAACAAAATGAGGCATTGAGCATAGAATCTATTGCTCCACTTACTGATGCTGGTCTAACACCATATAGAGCAATCAAGAATATCAGGAGTTTGCTTGGGCCTGGAAAAAATATAGGAATTGTTGGAATAGGTGGTTTGGGATACTACGCAGTACAATATGCAAAGATATTGGGACAATCTGCTGATGTAATAGCATTTGATAGAAAAGATGAAAAAATAGACTTGGCAAAAGAAATCGGAGCTGATTTTACAATAAATAATTCTGTAGACTTTTCAAAGGTTAAAGATGAAGTATCAGCAATTACTAAAGGCAAAGGAATAGACGTAATAATTGATTGTGTTGGAGCAGAAAATACAGTAAATAATTCTATCAGATTGTTAAATAAAGGTGGTACTCTTGTTGTTGTTGGACTCTTTGGAAATCAGATGACATTTCCACTTGTACCTTTTGTAATTAATGAGTATAAGATTCATGGTTCTCTTTGGGGGAATTACAATGAATTACGGGAAGTGATAAGACTGGCATCAAAAGGTAAGTTAAAACATAAAATAAACAGATTTGCTTTAGGAGATATAAACAAAGCAATAAATAAATTACAAAATGGAGAAATTTTGGGGAGAGCAGTAATAGTTCCTTAAATATATTAGTGAAGGTAATATGAAGAGATAATAGGCAAGATGTGATATCTTACACTATTGTTCTTTTTTTATGATATATATATATCATTTGTAAGGTTATTCGCAAAAAACTGTTATACAAAAAAATTTGTTACAAAAAAATTACCTATTATTTGTACAAAACTTTGCCTCTATATTGTCATCATTTATAACAAAATAAATTTAAAGCTCTAAATAAAAGATATATCAAATTCTCTTCTACATTGATCATATTAATTTGTGGTTATCCTGGAGTTGGAAAAACAACATTAGCAAATGAGATAGGACCTTTGATTAATGCTGTTATTTTGTCTACAGACAAGATTAGAAAAGAACTTATAGACAAACCAAATTATAGCGAGGAAGAAAAAAAGATAATCTATAATATTCTGTTATTAATAGCTAAATATCTTCATAATAGTGGAATAAATTGTATTCTTGATGCTACATTTAACAATCAAAAAGCAATAGAAGATATTAAAAAAGGATTAAACCTAACAGATGATCAATTTAAAATCGTTGAATGTATTTGCCCTGAAGAATTAATAATTTCTAGAATACAAAATAGAAAAATGGGTTATTCTGATGCAGATGTATCTATTTATAGAATGATAAAAGAAAATTATGAACCAATACAAGAAAAACATATAATAGTAGATACAAGCCAATCTTTAAAAAAGATTGTAGCAGAAGTTGCAAATAGAATAAAAAATGAGCCTTGAACAACTAAATATTATCCATCAATTAAAAAACAATACTGCTTATTCTCATCCTGCTTATAATATTAAAGTATTAGAAACTCATATCTCTTGGATATTTCTTACAGGACCATTTACATATAAAATAAAGAAAGAGGTCAAATTTGGCAAAGTTCTTGACTTTTCAAATCTTTTATTAAGAAAAAGATACTGTCAAAAAGAACTAATGTTAAACAAAATTCTTTGTGGCAATATGTATCAAAGTGTTGTTAAAGTTATACGGGAAAAGGGCATGTTTAAATTTGTTGAATTGAAGGAAAAAGGTGAACCTTTTGAATATGCAGTAAAAATGATAGAAATTCCACAAAAGTTTAGGATGGACAATTTAGTTAAATCTGGACGTGTTAATAAAAGAACAATCAAATCTTTAACAGATATCCTTATTAAATTTCATAATAGTTCTCCAACTAATAACAAAATATCAAAATATTCCCTACCAATGGTGATGAAAAAAAAATTCAATGAAAATTTTGAAACCCTTTCTCAAATTGGAAAAATAGATCCAATGATAGAATACAAAATGAATTCATTTTTAGAAAAAAATAACAATTTATTTTTACAACGTATAAGAGAATCTAAAATTCGCGATATTCATGGTGATCTTTATCTAAAAAATATTTTTATTATTGGTGATAGATTTTATTTGTATGATAGAATAGAATTTAATGATTCTTTAAGGTATGCAGATGTTACAGAGGATGTAGCACATCTTGCAATGGATCTTGACTTTCATCAACGAATTGGCCTAGCTAAATATTTCATTAACGAGTATATCCAAAAAAGTAATGATGAGAACATTATAAAACTAATTTATTTTATGATGTGTTTTAAAGCTTGTATTAGAGCTAAGGTGTCTTTTTTTCGAGCCAAAGAAGTAGACGGTAAGAAGAAGAAAATCATTCATGTAGAAGAAGCAAAAAAACATTTAAAATTTGCAAAAAAATATATAAAACTATTTTAAAAGTTGATGTGTATAAATATGAATTTAGTTTTTATTAATGTCTTTAATAATTTCTTATAGTTTTTATAAAACTAAAATAGTAAAGTGATATCCATTTCTTAATAACATAATAACTAAGCATTATTAATATAAATATCAACAATAGTTAGAAATCTAAAAGAAGAATTATTATTTGAATTTTCAATTTTTTTTCCAAAATATTTTAATTGTTTAATATATCTTGTACCATAGTATAAATAACTTTGTCAGAATTAGACCAATTTTACAATGATTCTTCTTTGAGTACTGACTTGTATGAATTAACTATGGCGTCTGCATATTTTTCTTCACATCAAACTGATAAATTAGCTATATTTGAAATGTATGTAAGAAAGCTTCCAAAGAATAGAAACTATTTGGTTGTTGCAGGATTGAAACATGCTATCGATTTTCTTTTAAATCTAAAATTTAAAACTGAACATATTGACTTTTTAAAAAGTCGTGATATATTCAAAGGATCAGAAGCAAAATTTTTTGACTACCTTTTACATTTGAAGTTTACAGGTAATCTATGGGCAGTTCCAGAGGGGTCTATAATTTTTGCCAATGAACCAATATTACGAATAGAAGCACCAATAATTGAGGCGCAAATAGTTGAGACTTTTATTTTATCGGTAATAAATTTTCAAACCCTAATTGCATCAAAGGCTTCGCGAATAGTTAATGCTTCTTGTGGTACTCCTGTAATAGAATTTGGTTTTAGAAGAGCTCATGGGCCACTAGCAGCATTATTAGCCAGTAGATCAAGTTTCATTGCTGGATGTGTAGGGACATCAAATACATTAGCATCATATGAATTTGGAATTCCAAGCAATGGAACGATGGCTCATTCATTTATAATGAGCTTTGAGGATGAAGAATCAGCATTCAAAGAATTTATAAAAATATTTCCAGAAGGATTTTTACTAGTAGACACATATGATAGTATCAACGCAGTAAAAAAGATAATTCAAAATAAAATAAAATGTAAAGGATTAAGATTAGATAGTGGCGATCTTTTGCAATTAAGTAAAGATATAAGAAAATTACTTGATGATGAAGGATATTCTTCAACTAAGATTATGGCAAGTGGCGATTTAAATGAATATATAATAACGGATCTGAAAAACAAAAAAGCTCCAATAGATTTGTTTGGAGTAGGAACAGAATTAACAACTTCAAGAGATGAACCTGTTTTAAATGGCATTTATAAATTAGTAGCTATTAAACAATATTCTAAAACTAAAAACAAATATGAAATATTCTATAAAATGAAAACCTCTGTTAATAAAATTTCTTATCCTGGCCCCAAACAAGTATTTAGGTTTGAAAAAAATAATCATATTATAAAAGACATAATTGCTTTAGAAGATGAGAAAATAGATAATGCAACTCCACTTTTGCTTCAATATCTAAAAGACGGCAAATTAATACAAAAATTGCCAACTTTATGTGAGATTAGAAAATATCATCAGAAACAAATAGCATCGCTGTCAGAAAGATTTAAAAAAATAAGCAATGAAAAAGTGGAATATCCAGTTTTCTTAAGCGGAAAATTAAAGAGGATAATGAAGGAATTGAGAAATGAATCTGCTTAAGATAGGAATACCGATCGTATAAATAGAAAATCCACCTTTATTATAAATAGTGAGAATTTTATGAATAACAGATATGCTATTTTGGTAATAGATATGTTAAATGATTTTATTAATGGAAAATTACGACTAGAAGGAGTTGAAAAAATTGTACCAAATATTCAAAAGTTACTTGATTTTTCTAGACAACATAATATTCCAATAATATATTGCAATGATTCACATCTTCCAGAAGATAGAGAATTAAAAATATGGGGAAAACATGCAATGAAAGGAACTAGGGGAGCACAAGTCATTAAAGAATTAAAGCCTATGCCAAAGGATCATGTAATAACAAAGAATACTTATAGTGCATTTTTTAATACAAAATTAAAAGATTTGTTACAATCTTTTTATCAAGGACAAGGTGCAAATTCGCTTATAGTAACAGGTATTCATACAGATATTTGCGTTAAGCATACTATATACGATGCTTTTGTAAACGGTTATGATATAACAGTTGCGGAAGATGGAGTAAAGGCACTTCCATTAGTAGATAAACGAATATTAAAATATATGAAAGAAAAATATGCTATTGAAGTTAGAAAAATCAAAGACATTTTACATCAAACTTACCATTTAAATCGTACTAATCACTATAAATAAAAATTGTTTGTTAACATAATCTATTTCTAATATAAAATAGGCTCTGTTAAGTTAAGCAAAAATAAGCAAGTAAAGTGAAAAAATCTTCTAAAATTGAGCATAGAACATAATAGAAAAGTAGAATGTATGACTACTTTAATCCTTAACTTAACATCCATGAAAATCTCCATCTGTATCAGGTCATCCTTATGTTCCTGTCAAGCGTAATATTCTATAATAATTCACAATATTAAAAATTATCTAAAATAGCATATGCTATACATGTTACTTTTCAATCTTTTTTTCTTTTATTTTTTATTTTTAGGCTTGCAGGCGGCAAACATCCAGCTATGTGTAATTTCTTAGATATTACTAATCATATAAGTCAAGTGTCATTATGAATGTCATAACACCATCATCCAAACATTCCGTCTACATATTCAAGAATTTAGTTATTTTAGTTAAATGATATGACATGTAACAAGACATTTTACTTAGTTGGTTTGTAGGTTAATCTTCCGCACTCGCCGCGTTTTAATCGAACTATTATAGGATTGAAAGCAGGGAGCTCCTATGGGAAAAGCAATGCTGACAAAAGGTTTTAATCGAACTATTATAGGATTGAAAGAGTGATAGAGATAACGCATATACGGTGATTGTGATATGAGGGGAAAGTGTTAACAATATCGTACATGGTGATTGTGATAGAGACGACTGATCGTCTATAAAATGATAGTGATAGTAGCTAATATCTATACTTTTTACATCAGTACACAGACATTTTAATAATATTTTAAAGTAAATCATATTTGTCAAAGCACTTCCAACACAATGTACAGACGTTTTAACGTTTATACACATACTAAGTCAAGTGTCCTGATGGATGTCATGTCTTTTTGACTATCAGGTCTAAATTCTTGAATAGGTAAAGCTTAAGGTATTTAGAATACCATAATTCTATGTACCGTGGTTCTACTAAACTCAACCTCTCACTACCGGACAGAAGAACAGTCTAAAATCATTGATGAAAAATACTACTACCTACAGATAAGAGAGACATTATCGCAGATTAATGGCAATACTCCAGCAGAAGAGCAATGGTAGAACTTTTGAAGATATATATAGCAAAGGAATATGATGTCTCAGCATCAGGTCAGTCCAGAGATGTGGATATCAGCATATCTCCATACTGGAATTAGTAGATTAGAAATAAAGAAGAAAACACGTAGTACAAAATCCCGTATAACAGATGAAAACAGAGAGAGAGACTATACTTTCTGTACTTTTTAATGATCCCACTATTTTTGCTTATGTTAGAAACACTTGGAGTCTGAGGTCACTGGCAAAGTGTCTTTTACAGAAGAGTTTGATATCCCAATCAATAAGTTTCAGACATCTTCAAAGGATACTGAAAGATATGGGCATTAGATGTAAAAGACCAAAACTGGAACTTGAACATGACGATGACCTGATTATGATGAGGGAAAAAGTAAAGAACTACAAAAACAAGTAGCATCAGCTCTCTTAAAAACAAGAAAGTGATGCTGGTGGTGTTTGAAGATGAAACCATGGTAACACAGAAACCATGTATAAGAAAGTCAATGAATGAGTTTTGAAGGTGAACAACAACAAAAAATTAGGCATATTGGAGGGAGAAAGAAATTCTCGATGTATATATCCATGTTATGGCCTGAACAGAAACTATTGTATGATTTCTATATGACAGATCAAATTCTACCAATGCGATACACCATCTTGAGAATCTCAAGATACATGTAATGCAAAATAATGGTTGGAAAAGAATTGTGCTTGTATGGATGGGATAATGCTTCATTTCACCAAAGCAAGATGACAAGAGAATATATCAATAGACAGAAAGAAGACTGCTGGCTCACTGTAATACATCTTCCAAAGAGGGCTCCATACCTGAATCCAAATGAGAGAAAAGTAAATCAACGTATAAAATCAGATGTATGTGTGCAAATAGATTTTATACCAGTATAGAAGAACAAAAAGATGCAGTATCAGAATATCTTGATAAGAGATTTGGAAGATGGCATTATGACATTCATGATGACACTTGACTTATGTATAATGATACGATATACAATAATTATTTCATTATTCAGTTGCAAGAAGAGGTGGTAAATTTATCTTAAATTAACACAGCCACCTATAAATAAAAACAATTATCTAGATCAATATAACAATATTGTCGTTTTGTATATTTTATAAATTCTAAAATTTAAATTTTACTACACCTTTTGAAAAGTTGAATTTATAATTACGTCAATAAAAATAAAAAAATATGTTATGATGGATCTTGTTGTTTTTCTGTTAGTTGACTTTTCCACTCCTGAGGAAGGTTTTGAACATAACCATTGTAAACTACTGGAATAGCAAATACACCTTGTCCACCAGTTCCATCTAAGCTCTCTATATTGTCATCCACAAGAGTTTCAGAAGAAGAAACTAATGGTATTCGTCCTGCAATCGTGGCATCACTTGGATCACCATCATTGTTTGGATCTCCATCTACTATGATCATATCGTTTGAAAATGAACTAGACACATATGCATAATATCCACCACCTTTCTTTGCGCCAAAGTTTACTCCATGGCATCCAGCACTACATGGTAAATCTTTGACCAATTCGTCGGTTTCTGTATCAATTATTGTTATTGTTGCACTTCCTGTATTAGCAGTTACCATATACTGGCCATCTGGACTAACCGGAGTTTGAATTGGTAGGAAACCCATTGGTCCACTAACGTTTCCACTAAGAGGATCATAATTTTCTAGCAGGTTTATTTGTTTGATTAATCTAGTGTTATTAGTATCTATTACGCTAATTGTGCTATCAAAGAAATCAGCTACATAGGATTTGCTTCCATCTGGAGTCATTGCTACAGCTATGGGACTATGACCTGTCTTTACTTTTCCAACAATTTGGTCTTTCATCATGTCATATATTGTTGAAGTGCCTGTAAATTCATCCGGTGTGACCATATAATGACCATCAGCACTCATCCAATGTCCATGTGAATGAGAAGGATCCTGACCAGGAAACTGCAATGGTATAACTTTCTTTATTGATTCCCCTTTTGGACCAAGTACAGCAACTCCTTGTTCTCCATGTAATACTATCATAAGTTCATCGGTTTTTGTATTTGTCATTACATGTGATGGATCGTCTCCTACAGCAATGTTTTTGACAAGTTTTCCAGTGTTTCTATCAAATATGGCTGTCTTATTATCAAACCATTGTGTTGCATATATCAAATTTTGATCCTTATCTGTCCACATATTATGAGGATTGTTCATATTTATTTCTGGTAACGCAATTTTTTTAGTTACTTCCCATGAAGTAGTATTAACAGCTGTAGCTGTACCAGGTTTTGTCTTATTTGTTGTCTTTTCAAACTGAGTATCTATCCAAACCTCTCCTATTCCAGGAACATTAGGATTATTTACCTTATCTAAGGTCAAATTCTGTCCATATCTATTTTCTAAAGTGTCTTTTAGGTTTACAACTGTTCCATTGGTTATCCTTACGTCTACGTCAGGATATGATATATGCCATGGTTTCTCTGTGGAAGTATAGTCTGGCCAATTGTTTGTAGCAGTAAATGTAAAGAATGACTTTAAAAGTCTTGTTGCAAGGTCACTGCTTGTTGGTACTGTAATACCGTTTATCAACGTAATCTCATCTCCAAGATCTAAACCCTCGGTAGAAGGATCATCAGCTATTACAGCACCTAACATAAATGGATGTAGTTTACATCCAAATACATATAGTCCCGGATTCTCAAGTTTCACTATACCTCCACCAGCATATGCTGTAACCTCATCAAAAGGCATATTCATAGCATCTTTGGGATAAATAAAACTTGTAACTGTATGTACGCCACTTACATCTGACATCATGAAATTGACAGTCCCTGTCTTGTTAATTACTGCAAGAGATTGTGTTCCTGTATTTGTTATATCTCCTGCTAGATTAGTAAACCATTTGGCAGGCTGATCTGTCATTTCAAATGCTGCAAAGTTCTTGTAGGGTGAAGGACCAGGTTTACTTGGTATATTTATAGTTGGATCTCCTGATACAACTTCAAACCCTCCCATCATTCCGGCTTCCATATGTGCAAATACATGACAATGATATTGCCATGGTCCTGGTCCTACTCCCTCTCCTACATCAATTATAAAAGAATGTGTTTTACCTGGAAGTATCTGTTTTACATCTATTATATTGTTTGTTCCAGGGTCTACCCATCTATGTGCATGAAGATGGAAAGTGTGTTGATGTCCTATTGGATTACCTGCATGACCTACTCCTAAAACATGGAAATGTATTTTTTGTTCTACTACTCCAACTATACTGGGATTTGTCCACAATGGAATCTGTTTATAATTATTTTTATTATCAATTTCCATACCCCAAAATGTGGAGCCAACCATGAATAAGAGTACATCTTTATCTATCTTGTTAAGAGGTAATTCTTGAATCTTACCTTTTATCAGACCTGTAGTAACATTATTCTTTGGATTCACAATTACTGCTCCAAATAGACCATTCTCTCCAGCTTTACTATCATCTACATATAGAAAAGTTCCTGGTTGAGATGCTAGAAATTCTTCACTAGTTATAAGGTTGCCATCTTTGTCTTTAATATTTACCTTCACATAATCACCTTCATTAAAAACTAATGTCGGACCAGGAATAGTAGCTAATTTGCTGTATTTAGGCGTCAAATCTATGCTATTACTACTACTAGTAACATCAGATGAAGAAGGGCCGTTGCTTTTAACATGGCTAATCATTTTATAAGCTGGTTGTCCAGTTGGCAAAGTTATAACTACCATCTCAATCTTGTGCATAGCATTATTGCTAGTTGTATTATTAGTTGAGGACAAAGAAGAAGTATTACCTTCAGATGATGAAGATATAGACGTTAAAGTGTGAAATACTTCTTTTTTGTCATCTTCTTTTATTTTTTCATTATGTATTTTCAATGAGTCACTATTATCTTGTTTTGATATTTGTGATTGTTGTTCTTGTTCTGCATATGATATATTAATAGAAGAAAGATTTGCAGAGATAGGACTAGTAACTATTACAACTATTATAAGGGCAGTTAGGAAAGTCTTAGAGGATATTGCAGCAGATTTAAAATTAAATTTTTTATTTGTATTTCTGTTTATCATTGCCTTATTTACCTCCTCCAACAAATGATATTTCTCCATCATTATCATTACCATTATCTTGTATCTCTGGTGATGGACCAGGAATACTGGAAATACTAGCAGTAGTATCATTACCTGCAACTACTTCAAATTTTCCTTTCATACCCGAAAGTAAGTGTATAGGCATTTTATCATAATATGAAGTACTTTTATCAGCATTAATAGTAAATACATGGTTTTCTAGTGGTCCTATATTCTCGAAATTGGTTGTTTTATTAGTGCCAGGTTTTAGCCATTCATAACCATCAAGAACAAAATGATGAAAATCGGTACCAACGGATTGAATATGGAATCTAACCAAATCATTTTTTGATGCCACTAGTGTAGGATTTACCCATAATGGTGTATGTTTTTTGTTATTAGTGTTATCAATTTCTACACCCCAAAAAGCATCATCAGTGATAAATAAAACAAAATCTTTCTTTATATCTTGTACATCTACCTCTTTAGGTATTCCATTTACCAAAGCATTTACTTTGCCATTGGCAGGATTAACTATTACTGTAGAGAAGAGTCCATTAGTTTCTACACCATTCACATGTGTTCCAGATGGATTTTTTCCAAATGTGTGATCATGCCAAGGCCATGATCCTCTGGTTCCATCTGCAGCAGTCCATACATATGTATATGATTTTTGAGGAGTTGCTGCTTCATCTGTGATTCTATTTATCATTTTTAATGTACCATCACTTGTAATCTTATAATGAACGCCATGTGTATGAAGACTTACTGCTCCACGACCTATCTCGTTAACTAACGTCAATCTTGCTGTATCACCTTCTGTCATGACTAATGTGGGACCAGGTATTGTTGGTAGTTTACTGTATCTTGAAGTAATGTCTTGTGTACGATTTTCTTTATCAATTATCTTGTATTCCAACATTTTATATGCTTGATGTCCATCAGGCAACTCTACTCCGGCCATCTTTATTTCATGAAGTTTCGGAGATAAATTCTCAGAATTCAAGCTTTTTTGGGTAGCTTGAGCGAAAACAGGTAGAATAGAGATTGATTGGTAGATTAAAACAAATCCAACAACTATTGCTATCGATAATCGCTTAAGTTCTTTTTGATCCGCGTTAATAAACATAATTATTATCGATCCTTTAGTGTGTTTGGTTTTATTTATACAATCTGTATACTTTGTAGTTAAAAGTAAGTTATTGAAATTAATTGCAATCCATAAAATATTATTAAAATAAACAAATATTATTAAAATTACGAAATATTATTAAAATATTTTATAATATAAATGTTTACGGAAATAGCACTAAATAGAATAGTTAAGTATCTTAATAAGATTTAATATGAATAACTATTTAATAAATACCTCAAAGCTGAAATTAATTGGGAAATATTAACTATCTTGAATACCACCACATTTCAAATATTTCTAAAACAGTTATATTAATTTAGATTAAAATTCTATAATTTTAAATAACTTTAATTTTACATAAATATTACTTTAGTTCTCTTTAAATATCTTAATTTGTTTAAATTTATTATCACCATTACTGATCATAAACTTTAATCCATAAAATAAGAGTTCAAGAAAATTAAGATTTTAGAATATATGAAAGCCTAAACTTATAATTTGAATAGTGCAAAATCTATACTATCAAGAAAACAAAGGGCATTTTGATCTGTTATTTAAAACGTAACCTACTATATAGATTAAAGAATAATTGCTTTACAAAAACTTCTTAAAGGTTTTATATACTATTATTAGGTATTTATGATAGTTTTGTATTCTAATAATACATTACCATAAATATCTATCATTAACTATATTGTATATCTTGTTTCTCCATCTAACAGAAAATAATTGTGATTGCAGTAAAATCTTTTTTTACTAAATACTGTCTCATCAAGTTAACAGGATCTTTTCTTCTCCAGTATATCTTCCGTTTCCTATTTGCTGATCCTCTGATCCAGTAAATCATTCTATCGATAAATCAAATTCAGGTGGCTGCAAATGTACAATTGTAAATTTTATAGTGAATCTCATTTCATATATTTCAAGCCAAGGTTAGTTTTTAAGATTAGTCTGGATACAAAATAAAAAATATTTTTGCAATTCCTCAATATTCAAGTTAAGAACATGTTAAAATATTGCTAAAAAAAACAAATTTATACTATTACAAATGATCATTATTATTAATATGACATCTATTAGATTGATTATTTTTATTTTATTAACTATTTTTCCTTTGATATTTCTTACTACTACTTTCACATATATCCCCACATTTGGAGATGGTTTATTTATGGAAGAATTATCAGCATCAACGGCTGGAAGAGACCTTTCACTTTTGATTAAGATGTCTCCTCCTGTAGTTACAACAGAGACCTTAAAAGGTGGTCAAACTCCTTTAATTCAATTCAGATTATCTGATACGGCTACCAATGAAACTTTAAAACATGTGACATATTTAATAGAGATTGAAAAAAATGGAAAGCGTCTATTATTAGATACTTTTCATTCTCATACTGGCAATCTAGGAATACAGATGAGACCTTCTAGTGCTAAACTCGTTACAATAAATGGCGAACAAGATCCAATTTTAGGAGCTTATACTGGAGATATGGAACGTCCTGTATCTGCAACAGGACCAATATTTGCTGAAGGAGGACTTTATCACTTTATTGTCACTATAGAAACAATTGATTTTGATAGAACCCTTCTTCCACAAGATAAAATGCCAGTGTTTGAAGGTTGGCTTAGTGTAGGTTATACACTAGATAAGGATTTTCAAATTAATGGAGTATCTTATCCTATACAAACAATTTCGTATTATGATCAATTAAAGAATTTTACCTATGATTCTTCAAACAATGAAGTACAATTTGCAATGCCTTTTGATTGGAATCTTGATAGATTGAAAAAGGTGAATGTTTTTGTCCATGAGGAAATATCCATTCCAAATCCTAGTCCTCTAGCTGCCAATGGCTATGAAGGTATTGTCAATAATATTGATTTGTCTCCTAATTTATTAATGTTAGATAGAACAAATTCAACAAAGGATGTAGTACATTTCATGTTAACAAAACCTGCTGTTTTGGATCTTGCTCAGAAGGTAGCAGATAATAGTAGTAAAAATAATCAAAATATGACAAACGAAATGAC
This sequence comes from uncultured Nitrososphaerales archaeon, assembly GCA_963840085.1. GTDB lineage: Archaea > Thermoproteota > Nitrososphaeria > Nitrososphaerales > Nitrososphaeraceae > TH1177. Next base: position 72,320 of record CAWIYT010000092.1, on the reverse strand, counting down.
ATTTACTCTTTCTCCTTCTAAAACTGCTGTCAATCCTGGTTCTATGATAGGTCCTAACTCAATGAATATGTCAATGAATATGCCAATGAATAAAGGGATGTAATCTTTCTATAATAAATTGAAATATAATGATATTTAAGAATTATATATTAAAAATATTAATGTCAAAGTGTTAATTTTTTTATTGAGTTATTTTTATAATATATGATGTTGTTAATCTGTATAAGTTATCAAAAAATTAAATTAAGAAAAAAAATTGTAATTTGATTTTTAAATTTCAAGTAGAAATTTAAATTAGTTCATCCAATTATGCAATGGTAAGATAATAGTAAAGTAGAAACTAATTGATGGTTAAATAATTAAATCATTATTATTTTTTCACAAAAAAATGTAAAATATCATTAATATTCTATATGAGTCATCATTTAAGCATAATTTTAATAAGTGTATGTCATTGATGGTTTTATTGGGCAATTACCAATCACTAATCTATATAGTTAATCCGTTATTATCGTCTCATATATTAAAGTGAATTATATACTAAATTTATCCATTAACTTAGTTCACACCATCTTAAATATAATACATGTTCAACTTCTATTTAGTGATTTAAAAAATGAACATATTAGAAATAGAATTTCCATTTAAAATAGAAGACTAAAACATCAAAATGTAATGAGAAGACAAATGTCATGTACTCGATTGCCGAACCATATCATAATTGTTGTATTGATAAAAAGGAAATAATAACAGAACAAATCAAAGCTTGTGAAAATCTATTAAGATGTACTAATAATAAAAGTGACAATTTAGCTCTTGATAAGGAAATTTCTGAACTAAAATTAGCTCTAGACATATTGCATTAGCTATTAAATGTTACCATAATTAGTTATATTATAATAATGTAAATATAATAATATTGATTTAATTATTATTTTTATTTAATACTAGACAATCCAATATCTTAATTCTTTTTTTAAAAGAAACATAAGTAATTGATATTTTTAGTAATTTAAGAAAAATTTAATTTATTGCATTTTTATTGAACTCAAATTTATAATACTTTCAATAATAAATATAACCTTGTAATTAAATCTACATGTTGAAAGAATGACAAAAACAAAAAAAATTATAATCTATTACATATACTTAACTGGATACAATTTTTTCTATCTGTAGCAACCTAATAAAATAATGAATATGATATAAAAATGAAATAAGAGGTAAATTCATCTTAAAATTAAAGTATCTATAGATTTGTTATATATTGTATTATAATTGGAAATATCTGCCTTGTTGCGCAACTCATCATTCCTAACACATTTAGCTAACCTATTTTAGTCATATCATGTGAACTGGAAGAAATACAATGAATCTCTTGTTAAACGTGGTGAGATATTACTTGATTTTGATGTTATCGATAACTGGGATTCTGAACTAGAGAAGATGAATGAAGGCAAAGAAGGTAGAAAATTCGTATATCCCGATTCATTTATCAAATTACTTGGCTACATGAGAGCATACTTTCATTTACCATACAGACAAACTGAAGGCGTAGTACGAGCACATGCTGCAAATACGTTACCATCATCAATTCCAGATTATAGCAGGATTTGTAGAAGAATAAACAGATTAAATATCAAGATTTCTGATAATGATAAGTCTAATTTATATGATGATAACTTTGTAATTGCAATTGATTCTACTGGTGTTAAAGTTACAAACAGAGGAGGAGAATGGATTAGACATAAGTGGAATGTCAAGAGAGGCTATCTAAAGATACATGTTGCCGTAGATATCAAACGAAAGAGAATATTATCATTACAAGTAACCAGCAGTGAACAAGTACATGATGGAAAAGTACTACCCAAATTAGTAGATGATATTACAATAAAGAATAACAAGATAATAGATATGACTATCGCAGATAGTGCCTATGATAGTAACAATAATTTTCAATTTCTATCATTCAAGGGAATTAATCCTGCAATAAAAGTCAGAAAGAATTCCAGATGCAGAAAGACCAATCATTACCAGAGAAACAAGACGGTGAAAATGCAGAAAAATAATTTACAGAATTGGAAGAATAGCGTTAGCTATGGTCAGCGATGGATTGCAGAAACTGTCTTCTCCTGTATGAAGAGAATGTTTGATAGAGAATATGTTACTGCTATCAGGTTTGAGAACATGATAAAAGAAATGATACTGAAAGCATCGTTATATAACTTGTTTCAGAGTCTAACTGTTACATAATTATCAATCTCAGTAGGATAGATTTGATTATCTAGATGAGTTGCGCAACAAAGCAGAAATATCTATTATTGCTAAGTTAATAAAGTGAGTTACAAAAAAATTATTTATTTTTTTAAATAGATATATATGTATATAATTTTTGAAAATATTAATTTTAAGATCTTGTACCGAAAAATAACAACTTTAATTTTATAAATAGTGAATTTGCAGATAGTTTCATATCATTGTAAAGTAATTCAATCATAAAATTCTTATTCTAAAATATATTATGATAATTTATTGTATTCAATAATGCTTGATACTAATACTTTAGACTACATCTATACCAACAATACACTATTAGTACCCAAACTTAAGAATTTTTCTAAAAAAAATATTCACTTGTATATTACTCAAGTACAGCAAGATGAAATTAATAAAATTAGGAATATTTCTAAAAAAAGGTGTATAAATAAAATAATATCAATTATTGGAATTAAAAGAGTTCTTACTGCAAGTACAATTATAGATACTGGCAAATCAATAAGTAAGCATGGATTTATTGGTTCACAGATTGACAAGTACGAATTAGTAGATGATATTAATTTAGATATTTTGGGAAAACTCCAAATATCTACAACTTCTAAACCTATGGGTAATACTGCTGATTTATCAATTTTATATACTGCAGTAAAGAAAAAAATGAATTATCTAATAACAGACAATACATCTGATTTTGAATCCATGTTGCAAAAAATGAGCAAATTTATACCTAATTATTTACAACTGAGAAAAAATTGTGATTTAGATTATTTTTAGATTTATAATTAAGAATATAATTCGAACTTAATCTTTAATATTGTCTATTGTATCACGACTTAATTTTTTGTACCACTATGGATATTATTACTTACGATAGCATACTTGAGTTTCTCATATTATAAATATTTTTCTAGTTTAAAATTTCTCATTATTATCAATATGTAATTTCTGAAAATAATAGTTAGGACTGTATTGGAACTATATAAGGAGCTGCCAAAGTTCATAATAAAGATATATCCATCGATAGATTCAACATATACCATGGATCATCCACTAAAGTCTGTAAGGAAGATATCAAGCTCTACAATTGTGGTCTTTACTATTTTTAATCATTATATTTTTTTTATGATTATTCAAAAATTGTATCTTTATTCAAGACATAAATATAAAATGACAATCGATATTGATTAATATTATCAATTAGTATTCTAAATGTCCTAATATTTGTATAAAAAATCCTATGATCAATAAAATTGCACCTATTTGTGCTAGACGAGTTTCCTAATAACCTATGTTTTATCTCATGTTCATTTTCATATGACATGAGTTTAATAATCTCTCTCTCAATCGAAATATTTTTCCGTAATATAATAGAATAGCTGCAATCAGATCTATAATAAGACCAATTAAAACAAGTGATTCTAACAATATTCTGAAATATTAATTTGAGCTGATCTAACATATAAAGAATATATAGATCTCTATCTTGGATTTGTAGGAGATTCTGCTGACTTTTTTGAAAGAGTGAAATGGTCCTAACTGAGACTTTATTTTCAACTAATAATACTGTTTCTTTGACAAGTGATGATTCATTTCAGATTTGTGATTTAATAGATGCAATTCTTTCATCTAACAATGATAATTTGGCTAATGGATAAACTGATACTGACATAATAAAGAGTTTTTGAACCACTGCTATTGAACAAATCAGTAACTTTCAAATTAATGACTGAATTATTGATTCAATATTTTAACTATTTATGGTAACTTATTACTTGTTCAAAAGAATGAGTTGGATCTGGTAGTGCATATATTAATTTTATTATTTTTTTATTAAGAATAACAATAACTTCTATGTTCCTAAGAGTCTGATTTTATGGAAAATATTATGTGAGGAAGCTATAACCAATCCAGCTATAATAGCTCCGATAATATTTCTTATGATAACTAAAACATTTGAAGAAATATTTGTATTATCAGATATCAAATATATGTTATTGAATGCCCAGAAAGTTAAGGTTATCCATCCTATAATTCCAGCTATCATCGGCCCTAACCTTGCACCATTCTTAACAAAAAATATTGCAAATAAAATTCCAAAATACCATAAAATGGCTAATATTATCCAAAGAGGAGTAAATATATCATTTCTATTATCTAAAAAATAATAGGTTGCACCAATTATTCCTAACGAAATCAATGAAAAAATTAATATTTTTCTGTTAATAACTTCTGAAGTTTTTTGTTTTTTTATTATTTTGGTTCTTCTTACTTCTTCTTTCATAGCAGTTCCGATAGATTCTTCAAAGTTCTTTAGTCTGATTGGAATAAGATTTTGAATTTTATTATCATGAACTATTGCTTCATGTTTTAAACTATCTATTAGAGGTCTTGCTAAGGATGCTTTAACAGGAGTAATCAAATCTACCCAATAAGATGAAAGTCGAGGAGTTAAAAAAGGGATAATAACAATTTTTAATGATTTGTTTAGAATATTTGAATATCTTTTCATCATATCTATATAACTAAGAATCTCAGGGCCACCTATATCGTAATCTTGATTAGCTGTATCCTTGATTTCTATTGATTTTATTAAATAAGTTACTACATCATCTACAGATATAGGTTGGGATTTAGTTAATACCCACTTGGGACATACCATTATAGGGAGCCTTTCAACTAGATATTGTAACATTTGAAAGGAACCACCTCCTTGACCTAAAATAATAGCAGCACGAAATATTGTAACTTCAGCCTTGGAGGTTCTTAAAATATCTCCTACCTCCTTTCTACTTCTCATATGTTCAGATAAATCCTTATGCTTCATATCAATGAGACCGCTAAGGTAAATTATCCTTTTTGTATTTGTTTCTGAGGCAGCCTTAGCAAAATTTTCAGCTGCAATTTTATCCCTTTTTGAGAACTCTTGCCATTTTTTTGATGAACCTTCCATAGAATGTATAAGATAAAAAGCTACATCCACTTCTTTTAGAGCTTCGACTAGTTCTAAATAATTTGAAGCATCAGCTTTTACTACTTCAATAATATCTCCACTTAAATTGAAAAGTTCATAAATATTTTCAGGATTTCTTGTCATGCATCTAACCTTATATCGTCCATCAGCTAATAGTCTCTTTACAATTCTACTACCAATAAATCCAGTTGCACCAGTTACTAATATCCTTAAATTTTGTTTTTTATTTTCACCTTCAATTTTATACATCTATAGTATAAGTCTAGGTCAGATAGAAATACAATTAAAATGTTTATTTACAGATCCTAACCTAGTGTCACACTAAACCTAGTAGGATTAGAATTCATGAGCTGTTCTATTAGTAACTTTTTTTAGAAAATAAGACATGAAATGTTAATAACTACCTTATTATTATTATATACATATATACTTACTAACATAAGTTCGTTATCCTATCTCAATAAATATTTGATTACATATAGATGAAATCTAGTAGTTCTGTAATACCTAGTAATGGTATCTTTTAGAGAATCAAATGTATGATAATAACAAGAAAGTATACTATACTTCCCTTGTCTCCAACATTCTTCTACTGAATTTAATTCTGGTGATCCTACTGGAAAATAGTCCATTCTGATAGTATCTTTATTTGCATCAAGAAACTTCCTGGTAATCTTAGAACAGTGAGGTGTTGCTCTATCTACAAACATAATAAATTTTCCAAATCTTTTCTGTACCTGTTTTAGATAATCTACAAAGATAATACTGTTAAATTCATCGTATTGTTTGAATAATTGTTTACTATCTATGGATAGGCAACCATAGACAATTGTTCTTTTGCGAGAACCTGTTACAGTTACAACAGGTCTTTTCCCTTTAGAGATCCACTTCTTTCTTTTAACTACATAATCATGTACAAATATTGATTCATCTTGTACAATGATGTTCTAACCTGATTTTAGATTGTCCAGAATCAGTTTTACTCTTTTTTGAATTTCTTTTTATCCTTTTTTGATGCAGTATTGACAAATCTTTTCTGTGGTACTTTTGGACTAAAGCCCCACTTGTGTAATAAACGGTAGATGTGTACCTCATGATATCTTACTCCTGTTTTCTTGTATATCAGATCCATTACTTGTCTGAAATCCCATCCTGTATTATTATCTGCTAATTCATTTCTTATTTTTATCATCACATCTTTTGGTACATCTGGAGGTCTACCACTTCTTGGTTGGTCTTTCAATCCTTTCAATCCATCATTATCAAATCTATGTAACCACTTGTAAGCCCATGTTCTAGTTTTACTTAATTCATTTTCTGCTATTGATGCTGCTTCATTTTTATCAAATCTGACACGTCTTACAAGTAAGATTCTTTCTTTTATTTTGGCATCTATTTCCTTCTCGCATGCATAATCTAATTGTTTACGTGAGAACAATATTGTTAACTGCGATAAATGTAACCAAGCTAAATGTATTACGAACAACAAATATTAACAACATAACGAAATTTAGTTAGTCAGTATAGTAAGATAAGAGTATTAATTTTTCGGTGTCAAAGACCAAACTCCAATACTCAAACCCTTGAAAATGGAATAACTAAGGAAATAAAAGATATTATTGCAGTTGATAGAACTACTGTTGTAAGTATGTCAACTGTAATATGTTGTAAATTCGAGGTATAGATTTTAATTTAATAAAATAAAAGTATTGATATAACATAGTTGACTTATAATTAAGTTCTATTATTATTTTTATATGATTTATATATTTACTTTACACTGATGAAAGACTTTAATAAAAAACAAACAAAATTAACCATTCTTTCTATGCTAGTCTTATCTTTTTCTATGGCATTAGCACCATCTTTGCAACAAAACAATGCATTAGCACAAGATGCCAAAGCATCAGTTCAAGAGGTGTCCACTCACGTTACCCAAGCATTAAAAGCATATGCAAATGCGATAGGAGCACAATATTTTGAGGCTGAACATACACCAATCCAAGTTAATAAAACATTGATAGAACAAGCAAAGGGTGTAGGAGAAGGAAAGCTAGTAAATCAAACTGCATACCAATCTGCTCAAGACCATCTAAAGACTGCACAATTGCTGTTTGTTGGTCTTGTTCCTGAGCTTAAAAATAGTAATCCAGAAGATGTAATTCAAGTTCAATCAGGTTTACTAATGCTTCAAAATATGTTCAATTACAGAGCAGCATATAACTTGGTAGAAGATGCAGGTTTTGGTGTAGTTTTAGGTCACTTAGATAACCTAGCCAAATAATAATACCTTTTTTTATTTTTTGTAACAAGTAATTAATTAATAATATCTTACTATTAGTATTAAGAAGTGCATTAACTGAATTACAAAATTTTAATATCTAATAAAATAGCTGATTTTTTCTTTAATTCAGCAGTAACTAATAATAATTTCCTGGTAAATATTAAAAACTTCTGTTTATATATTGCAGCAGACTTTCTTATTTCTTTATACGAAGGAAACTTGATAAAATAAAATATCATAATTAAATATTTACTAGAATATTCTGTTATGAAACAACTATTAAATTATCCGACTATATTAAAAATTCCATATCATTGTAAAACATAAAATCTTCGGTAAAAAATCAATAATCCTTTATTTTATTATTATTATTATCTTATTGCTAAACTTTCTAAATAGTCGCCCTAGTAAATGTTACAGTAACATCTATACCATTTAGCAAATGTATTCTGACAAACTATGAATATTTTTCTCCATATTTTTAAAGTTTATTGTAAGCGTATTTATGATAAGTGGTATAATACCCATTTTTTTTACATTTATATAAAATATGTTGGTATTCAAAGGAACTAATTAAAATAATTTCCATACTATACTATTAAATAAAAGCAGACAAATGATTTCTCTACTTACAAATTCATATTGCAATAATAATTCTCTTTTAAAAATTACATAGTAATTAAATCATTATTCAAAATATAATATTGCTATTTTTATGCTATTTCAGATAATATTTACAAAAAGGGGTTTTCTTTTTAGAGAATTATTACAATGATTCAATAATACTTTAAATTAAAGATCCTATATACAAATGTTATTTGTTTTGTGATTTGTGTTCCTCATATGACTTAGACCTTTTTAAAGCAGAATTAGTAAAATCAGTTAGATCTTTTTTCTTAAATGGATTGGTATCAGTTGGCGGAGGTAATCATAGTTTTAGATCAGAAATAAAGAATCAAATTTGGATAACTCCTTCTGGATATCCTAGATCTCATTTAAAAGATGATGACTTGATTCTAATTGATCTAGAAGGAAATACAATACTTGGAAATCTTAGACCAACCATTGAAGTTCCATTTCATACAGAGATTTATAAGAATCGAAATGATATCAATGCAATATGTCATGTTCATAATCCCTACACCATGGGTTTCTATCTAACTACCAAATTAGAAGCCACAAAATATGAAGGAATTTATTCTTTAAAGGAATTACCATCTATAAAACTTCCAAAACCTATAGAAGACTCAATTATTATTGAATATAAACAACTAGGTTCAAAACTATTAGGAAAAACAGTTGGGATATCAAGTAGAATGGAATTAATGGCATCCATTTCTATTTCAGAATCAATAATATCTAATCCTAAAATAATAATTCTTCTTAATCATGGAATTATAGGAATGGGAAAGTGTATTCACGAAGCAAAATTTCTTGTAGAATTGTATGAAGAATGGGCTAAATGCATCATGGTAAAAAAAGTATTATAATTTTGTATTTGTTGAACAAAACTTATCATTTATTTTATTATGATAAATTTCAAGATTATTTATATTTTTTTTAGCTATAGAAATAATTTCTATGATATATTCATCAGACTTGTTTTTAAAAAAAAGAATCAATTAAATCTATCATTTTTTTCCATTCAAGGTATAAACTTTTATCTTTTATCCATTCTATTCTATTTTTCCATCCAGTTGTAGGATCTTCATGAAAATGCAAATTAGATAGAGCACAATATGCATCAATAATTTCCTCAAATGCTTTTAATATTGAATTTATAGTAACATATTTATTTTTATGTAGCTCATCTTCAGCAATTTTGATCATCGTATTTGCAAATCTAAGATGCCAAATATAAGATGACAATCAATATATCTACCTCATATATTTAGTTACTAATTGAATAGATCATTTATATTATTGAAATCTTTTTTTGTTATATTTGGAATATCATTATATTCTGATTCTGAGTAAAACATTGTTACATTACAATGTGATGGAATATGCATTTTATAATCACATTCTTCACAACAGAGATATTCTATTTTTTCAAATGATCCAATCATTTTCCATTTCATTGATTTTTCATGATGTTTAGGAATATTTACTTCTACATATTTGCAGATTCTACATATTAATTTTTTTTTGACATTTAAATCAGAAAAACCTCGAAACATAGTAGTAGCAGTTCTCCATTTATCAAATGTTAATAATAGTAACAATCGTTAACTAACATATTCTAGGTATTGGATCTCCTGCTGGCATGGGAATAATCCTATTTCCACCTATTACTGTCTCTAAGATTGGCAAATCAAATTCATTAGTGGCTTCTCCAATTATCATAGCATCACATCCTTCTTTCGTTTCTTTTATTGCTTGTAGTATTTCATCAGCTTTTTCTGGAATAACTGAGAGGCATATTTTTCCTTCATTTCCTACTTCTAAAACATCGATTCCTAAAAATCCCAATGCTGTTCGTACGCTTTCCTTTATAGGTATATTTTCTTCATATATCTTTAATCCTAGTCGTGATTTTGTAGACCATTCATTTAAAAGATTAGCCAGTCCTCCTCTGGTAGGGTCTTTAATACTAGAAATTCCTCCTACTTCTAGTGCCTTTCCAATCATTCTGTTTAATGGAGCGACATCTGACTTTATATTAGTTTCAAATCCATAATTTCCTCGTGTCGAGATAATTGCTGTTCCATGGTCTCCTAATGTTCCAGAAATTATAATTTTATCTCCATGTCTAATATTGGAATCAGATAACCAAAGTGAGTCATAATCTGACCTATATTTTTTCATAATATGGAGATTATGTTCTAGTAACTTATTTTTCTTGCCTATTCCAGTTGTATTGATGATCAATTTATCAATTGAATTTTTTTCCATGACTTTTGTATCTCCAGTAACAATGTAAACATTTGCTTCATTACAAGTTTCTTGAATACTTTTCATTATTGTTTCAAGATCATCTAATGGAAAACCTTCTTCGATAACAAGACTACATGCCAAAGCAAACGGCTCACCTCCCATTACAGAAATATCATTCACAGTTCCAGAAATTGATAATTTACCTATATCGCCTCCTGGAAAGAAAATTGGTTTAACCGTATAAGAATCTGTAGAAAAAACTATTCCTTCAATAACTGCTGCATCATCTAATGCACTTAGTGGAATTTCACATCTTTTATCATTCAAATTTTTTATGATAGAATTTTGTATCAAGTGTTGCATTAACGCACCACCACCGCCATGCATCAGTGTAATATTTTTATTTATCAATACTATAATAATTAAATTTCATATTATATCAATTTCACGAAAATAACTAACCTAAAATAGATTTAAAATTTGTAAGGCAATAATCTTTTGTAATTGTGTTTTAATATTTGTTAATAATATAATTTAGCACACTAAAAATAAAAGTAAGTAAAACTGAATTTAGTTTACTATTATGAGGTTAAATGTAGGATGGTTTTCTTTTACATGTTGTGAAGATAGTACCATTGTTTTTATAGAATTAATGAATGAAAGATATTTTGAATGGAAAAAATTAATGAATTTTAAATACTTTAGAACATTCAAGTCAAACAATTCTTTAAATGATTTAGATATAGCATTTGTAGAAGGTGCCATTTCTAGCAAGAAAGAGGAAGAAACCTTGAAAAAAATAAGAGAAAATTGTAAAAAACTTGTGGCAATTGGTAGCTGTGCTTGTACTGGGAGTCCAGCAAATCAAAGAAATTTCTTTGATCAAATTACCAAAAAAGAAATACAGTTTATTTTAGACAGATTTGATAATAGAGAATTGGTTTCACCGTTATCTGATATAGTAAAAGTTGACGATTATATTTCCGGCTGTCCAATGGATGAAAAGTTATTTCTTACAAAACTAAACCAATATTTTAAGGAATTTGAAATAGTAAATGCATGATGATAGTCTAGATATAAATATAGAACAATTAAGTAAAACCGAAGGGCATGCAGATTTACAAGTTAAAGTTCGTAATGGAAAAGTTGAAGACGTAAAATTAAAAATAAGCGAAAATAAAAGATTTTACACTCAAGCAGTTAGAAGACGACATTATTCAAGTATACCTCAATTTGTTTCTAGAATATGTGGAACATGCAGTATTGCGCACCTAACCTGTAGTATAAAAGCAGTTGAAAAATGTTTTGACATTCAACCATCTGAACAAACACAAATTTTAAGAAAACTTGCTGTTTATGGCATGATGATAAGGGATCATGCATTACATCTCTATTTTTTCTGTTTACCAGACGTTTTTGGTAAAGATTCAATTTTTGATTTTGATGAATCTAAAGATAATTTAATAAAACAAGCTTTTGCAGTAAAAAGTGCTGGAAATAATCTTTCAAAATTGGTAGCTGGAAGGGCAGTACATCCAACATTCCAAAAGATTGGTTATTTTTCACATGTGCCATCAAGCGAAGAGACTAAAGAGATTGTGAATCAATTAAAAAAAACTAGAGAATACATATTTGAATTAATTGAGATATTTTATAAGAGTAATTTCAATTTTGCTAGGGAAACTAATTTTATATCTCTTGTTAGTGATGACTACAGTTTTTTAGAAGGTAGTATATTAACTTCCACAGGACTCAAAGTAAAGGAAGAAGATTTTTGGACTTATTTGGAACGTATAGTAATTCCTTATTCTCAAGCTACAGGTTTCAAATTCCTTACTAATGAATACATGGTTGGCGCTCTAGCAAGAATGAATTTAAGCAGGGACAAGTTATCTAATGAATCTAAGAAAGATTTATCATCTCAATATCTAAGATTATTTCCTTCAAATAACATATATGACAATAATTTAGCTCAGGCAATTGAAATATTACATTGCGTAGATCATTCTATTCAACTTTTAGAAGAAAACGACTTCAAAGATGAAACACCTCCTAAAATAACTTTTAAAGGCGAAGGAGGAAGAAGAGGTGTAGGAGTTATAGAAGCACCAAGGGGAACATTATATCATCATTTAGAGATAAATAAAGATTCAAAGGTAACACATGCTAATTTTGTTATTCCTACTGCACAAAATCAGATAAAAATGGAAAATGATATTAGGTTACTTTTGCCTAGAATATTAAATAAAGATAAACATGAAATACATCATGAATTGGAAAAAGTAATTAGAGCATATGATCCTTGTATGAGCTGTGCAAGCCATTTTCTTAAACTAAAGTGGATCTAATTTTTTCTTTTAATTGATTTAAGATTTCTATTTTTGAAAGGGTGTTGATAGGAATACCAAAAATAATAACTTTATCAATCATATTTACTTTTTTCATCAATTTTAACATGTATCCTAAATCCATGTCATGAATAGTATAGAGATTGTTCGAAATTTCTATTTGGTCAATATTATAAATAATAGTTACATTTTCAATATTTTCCACTGAATCTATGATATAAATTACAGATCCCTCATTTTGAAGGTCTTCAACAGAGTCAAATTCCTTGAATTCAATTTCAGGAAATTCTTTTTCTAAATGAGGAACTAATTTTAAAGGAAGATTATCTTTTTTAACTAATCTATTTCCAAATACAAGAACCTTGTATGTTGACATAGTTATATATACTATAAAAAATCTTTTAATTTAAAAATTTTTTAAATGCGTTAAGATTATATAATCATCATGAATCATGGTTATGTAATAGGGCTTGACCAAATTGGAAAAGACGACATAAAAATAGCAGGAGGAAAGGGAGCAAACCTTGGTCAAATGATTAAATTTGGCATTTCTGTTCCTTCAGGTTTTATTGTATCAACCTCATCATTTGATAATCTAATACAGATAAATAATGTTGAAAACCAGATAGAACAAATCATAAAAAATACAGATGTAGATAATACTACAGAATTGTTGAAAGCTTCAAAGACAATAAAAAAAATTATTCTTTCATGTAGAATGCCTTCTGAAATAGAGTCAAAAATTATTGAATCATACAAGAATTTATCAGAGAAAGATCATGAATATGACAAAGATGTTAATTATCCAAATAAAAGAGAGATATTATGCGCAATAAGAAGTTCAGCTACTGCTGAAGATTTACCAACTGCTTCATTTGCAGGACAACAAGCTTCTTTTCTTAATGTAAATGGAAAAGAGGAATTAATTGAATCAATCAAGAAATGCTGGGCTTCATTATTTGAACCACGCGCTATTTTCTATCGTTCAAAGCATGGTTTTTCAAAAGCCAGCATAGCTGTAATAGTTCAAAAAATGGTAAACGCTCAGAAATCTGGTATCATGTTCACTGTTGATCCCACTACTGGAGATAATATAATTTTGATTGAATCTACATGGGGATTGGGTGAAAGTATAGTTGGAGGAGAAGTTTCACCAGATTCCTACAAAGTTAGCAAAGCTGAAGTAGAAAAAGGAGCAAGACAAGAGGCAATTATGGAAGTAAAAATTTCTCAAAAAACAAAGATGCGTTTTTATGATTATACTCTGAATACAAATGTCGAAGTCAATGTGCCAGAAAACAAGGCAAATGCACAGGTATTAACAAAGGATGAAATTCTAAAATTGGCAGAATATGGAATAATGATTGAGAAATACTATGGAGATCAGCCACAAGATATAGAATTTGCTATAGATGAAAAGGGTAGGATAACTTTTGTCCAGACTAGAGCAATTACTACAAAAGCAAAGGAAATGATTGAGAAGATTGACACTTTTCATAATGGCAAGAACAAACTTCTTCTACAAGGCACTGGAGCATCTCCTGGTATAGTAAGTGGAAAGGTAAAACTTATTTTAAGAAAAGATGATATTACAAAAATAGAGAATGGAGATATAATTGTAACAACAATGACTTCTCCTGATTTAGTTCCTGGAATGAGCAAATCTGCTGCTATTATTACTGACCTTGGTGGTAGAACTTGTCACGCTGCAATAGTCTCTAGGGAAATGGGAATTCCTGCAATAGTTGGAACACAAATAGCCACAAGAATTTTGAGAGATGGCCAAGAAGTTACAGTTGATGCATACAATGGCATCGTTTATGAAGGTAAATTGAAATTGATTAAAGAACAAGAACAATTTGAAGAAAAAAAGGGTAATGCAAAAATTCCATTTATGCCAATAACTAATACAAAAGTAAAAGTAAATATCGCATTTGGGCGTGGAGTTGAACAAATAGCATCTAAAGCAGATGGCGTAGGTTTGCTACGAATAGAGCATTTAATTACACTGCATGGTATTCATCCCGCCAAGTTGGTGAAAGAGGGAAAACAAGAACAGTATATAAAGATTCTAATGGATGGAATAAGACCAATTGCTAAAGCATTTAATCCAAAATCAGTCTGGGTAAGAATGTTGGATGCAAGAACAGATGAGTTTAGAAATTTGGAGGGAGGAGAAGATGAACCTGAAGAAGCCAATCCCATGTTGGGTTGGCATGGAATACGTAGAAGCTTAGATGAGCAGGAATTACTAAAATCAGAATTTCAGGCAATAAAGAGACTACACGAAGAAGGCTTGACTAACTTGCAAGTAATGTTGCCTTTTGTCATTTCTGTAGATGAAGTACGAAAAGCTAAAGAAATAGCAAAACAAGTTAGTTTGCCACTGGACAAAGCAAAGATTGGAATAATGGTAGAAACTCCTGCTTCTGTGATGATAATTGAAGATCTTTGCAAAGAAGGAATAGCTTTTGCTAGCTTTGGAACAAATGATTTGACTCAGCTTATCTTAGGCATCGATAGAAACAATGAAAGGTTGGCACAATTATCTTCTGAATTTCATCCCGCTGTTTTACGATCTATGGAAATGGTAATTAATATCTGTAATCGCTATGGAATAGAGACCTCTATCTGCGGAGAGAGTGGTAGTAATGCAAGTATGGTTAGAATTTTAATGAAATATGGTATAAAGAGTATATCATGTAATATAGATGCTATTGATAAAATACGAGAAGTTGTATATCAAGAAGAAGAACAACAAAATCTTAGTCGAGAATAGGATCAGATTGTTCGATATTTGTACTATATCTTAAAGATAAGAGATCTTTGATATAAAACACTTTTTGATAAATTTATTTTTAATATAATTATTAAAAAATTATTAATCATTAAAAAAAGATAACATTTACAGTTGTCAAGAAATTATAACGATAATAATATATCTATAATACTATATCAACATTCCTCGCTATTTAATGACAACTTTTTTGTATCAATACCAAGAAATGTCTCTAATGCTTGTTTTATTATCTCATTAGTAGATACCTCACGTTTTTCTGCTTCAATCTTGGCCTTTTCCCAAATACTTTCATCAATACTTATTCGGTGTTCCATTCTGGTACTATAGTATTGTCTATTATGAATTAATTTCTTTCGTTAAAATTTTTGATCAAAAATAATATAACGTATAAATTAATTATTATAAAATAATTATCATTATACCAATTATCATTAACTGATTAAGAAAATTATTATAAAAAATAAGAAATTGTGATATCTTAGCTATAGAGAAATTTAGAGTTATGTTATTCTTTTATTTTAGAGTCTATCTCAACAATAGATAGGAATAGAGATTCTTGTTTCCATCATCTTTATTTATACTGCAATTGAACAAAAGTAAACATTAGGTTAGAACGATCATAATACGTATTCCAGATAACTACAAATAACTAAACATTAATTATTAAACTAATTATACAATATGACAGTTTTTGAATAGTCTCTCCTGTAGTCAAATCATAATTATCAATGACTAAAAGAGAGACATTTCTAATAATATTTTTATAAAATATAATATAGATGTCAGCCATATTTAGTTATTTCAGCAAAGTATCTAAAATACAAAATTACGTGTTTAATAAATAGAAGTTTTAAGGTAGAAAAATATTTAATTGTTACATATTTCAATCTTAAACTAATATATTTATCATAAATCTAAATAATACGATCATCAATAGATATGTAGATCAGTTATTTTATTACTAATAAAGAACATATATTGAATAACCTAATGGTTACAATATCTATTTTCCTTGACAGTAAAGAAATAATTTTAAAATTATACTAAGGTAATACACACATAAATTAATACTTATATTTAGGCAAATTTAACTATTATTGCAGATAAACAAATATTTTCATTTAATAACCTACAAAAATACTTGTAGCATATTTTATGTATGAATAGATTTATTAAAATATATGTCTGTAATATAAGCTTTGATTGGATATATATTATTGAATTTAAAATTTTATATGTATACATTTATACAGTAACGTATAATTATTTTTTAATAATACAAATTTATACATTTAATATAAATTAAAATTCTAAAAGATTTAGATATACAGTAATACTTAATAGTTAATTTATGCTACTGTTAATAATAATTTGAGTGATATTAACCATAAACAGGCTAAAAAAACATTGATTTACACAATTATGCATACTCCACCAATAATAACGGCCAAATACTCAGAATCTATTTTCACAATATCAACTTTACTGAAAGAAAAACAAGTAAGTTCAATAATAATTATTAATCAAAATGACAAACCAGTAGGAATAATAACAGAAAGAGATATTGTTAGAAGAGTAATTGCAGATGGTAAAGATCCAAATACTACGAAAGCAACAGAAATTAAATCTCAACCATTAATAACAGTTGAGGCAGATGCTTATTTATTTGATGCTGTTAAGATCATGGAAAAAAATAATATTAGAAGATTACCTGTAGTCAAAGATAATGCAATAGTAGGAATTTTAACTATAACAGATATAATTAAGCATCTTCATACAATACATAAGGAAGACTATTATCTTTTAAGATTTATGATTAGATACAGAAAGTATTTAGAAGAATAACTATAGAATTTTATAATATGATTACTACATTTAGAAACAACTCAAAATTATAAAAAGGATATGATGGATTCCGTATAGGATTGTATATTATAAAATAAATATTAAAATATTATAATAATGAAATATGACAGAACTTTATAGAAGAGAATGAAGTAAGGCTTTAATCAAGATCTGTTATTTCAGATTAAAATTTTCGAAAAAATTAAGACCTATATACCATTAATATTACTTTAAAATAAAAATTGATGGATTTACTAAATAGCAATATTGTTAAAGGAAGTGAATATAATTCATCTAATCCTACTTCTTCTAATTTAGCAGTTATTTTGTGTTCTAAAAATTCAGGTAGTACAATTGAGAGGACTTTGTGGAATATCAAACAGAGTTATTTTAAACCTGATATCATAGTAGTTGATGGTTTTTCTACTGATGATACAGTAAAGATTTCAAAAAATGTTGGCGGAGTTAAGATAATACAGCAATCTTTAAAAAAATTTCCTGGTAAGGGAGTAGCTATGAAGACTGGTTTAAATGAAGTAATAAACGGTAATATTAATAGTAATAATCAAGGAAATGCCTATAAAGCTATTCTTTTTTTAGACTCTGATATAAAAAATATTACCCCTGAATGGGTTGATGATTTGTCAAGACCAGTATTGGAAGGAGTATTTGATATGACGCGTGGGTTTTATCAACGACATCCGCGTGATGCCGCTGTAACAAAACTTATTGCAAAACCTATGTTACGAATTTTCTTTCCTGAATTGTCACATATTGAACAACCACTAAGTGGAGAAGTATGTTCAAATATTGCTTTATGGAAGAAACTTTTAAAAAATAATCCTCCCGATGGATGGGGAATAGATATTTGGTTTCTAATAGAGACAATATTATCTGGATATAGAATAAAAGAAGTATACCTTGGGAATAAAGAACATTCTTCCCTTGATGAATATAAAGATGATGTAGCTATACTAAGTAAAATGGCGGAACAGGTTACATTTACTATTATAAAAGAGGCAGTAAAATATCAAAGATTTGATTTCTATAAAGATATAGAAACATAATTTTTAAATCATAAGTGAAATTATTGTATCGATTTCAATAGTCAGTAGTATATTAGACTGTATAGAAAAAGAAGATGTAGATTTAATTGTAGTAGGAACAAGAGGATGTTCTGGAGATGGGATTTGAAATCTCGATTCGAATCCTATTTATTGTAGAATTCATAAAGCATAATAATATGAACTAAGAAATAATCTTTACTTTTTTATTGAATCAAAAAATTAATCTCATAATAAAATCGTTATCGGAGTTGTTAGAATCAGATTTATAATTAATTAAGAATAGGATCAGTAGGATTTGAACCCTTCGATAAAGTGGGACCAGTCAATCTAGAATATTATTAAATTACTAATATCTTTAGATTATATTAAGATATTATAGATCAATTGATAAACGCATATATTAAAAATAATATTTACAACTAAGAGCCTATCCTAAAATTATCCTCCTATAAACAATAAGGCTGTTTGCTAATTACACTAGACTAAGGTAATTCTCGTCTTTTTTCATACCTTGTAAACAATTTCCTGAATCTATTGTTATGCCATGAATTTGTTCTCTCTACAACTCATCTTTTTGTAGGATATCTTTTTTCTAATACCTTTTTTCTCTTCTGTATCGTATATGTGGTATGTATTCCCTCTTAATGATTTCTTATTCTAAATCTTTTGAATGATATGCTTTATCAAGATATAGATTCTGTTTCTTATTTCTGTCTGTTGATGATGGTGATGATGATGATTGTCTTTTGATAATTATACTGTCAACTGTATTGATTGCAATAGTAACATCATATGTGTATTTGCAGATGTTATCACAGTAGACAAAGGAATACCATCTTTATCTGTTGTAAGAATATGTCTTTTGGTTCCTAATTTGCTTCGATCCGTAGGATTATGACCTGTCATCGCCCCCCTAAAGGTGATTTTACTGATATGCTATCAAGAGATTGCTGCCAGTTCCATTTGATTCCTAATCTTGTTATCATATATTTTTAACAGTCTTGTCCAGATTCTATCAAAAATACCTAATTGTCTCCATTCCTGAAATCTTCTATGGCATGTGGAACCAGAACCATACTCTTTAGGTAACATTTTCCACTGACATCCAGTTCTAAGGATAAACATTATTCCATCAAATACTTTTCTATACGGAACAATTGGTCTACCTATGGTATTCTCTGGCTTTTCATCTGGTAGAATAATTTTAATTTCATTCCATAAATCGTCTGGAATGCGTATGATTGTTCTTACATGATGCTATTTCTGCTTCCTTTTTTTGTTCAATTGTTAAGTTAAGTATCTCATATATCATCAACATGCATTAGTATTTTTAACATACTCTGATAGAAAGAACTTTAGCTCTGAATGTTTAGATTGATACATGTGCCCAAATCCTATATTCTGAAATTATCTGATACTCAGAAAAAGGAACTGAATAGATTCATGAAGAGTACTCGTGACAAAGAGGAATACAGAAGAGAGCGTCTGCTATAAAGCAAAAGATGAAGAAGGAGTACCTTACAGAACAATAGCCAAAAACCTTGGTGTAAATTACCGTAATGTGTATGACTGGATTAACAATTACAGAAAACACGGTTTGGATGGTATAAGAAACAAGAGAATGAATGCAGGTAGAAAGCCAGTAATATCTACTCACAAAAACAAAGAGATGGTAAAAGACATAGTATTGAACAAATCACCCAGACATTTGGCTATCTCAAAAATACCTGCTGGAGTATTAGGCTTTTAGCTACTATATCTCTCAACATTACTGGAAATGAATGTCAAGTCCCATGCAAACATGATGGAGAATAATTCATGATTTAGGTATAGTATGCAAATAACCAAAACTTGAACTGGAGAAAGGCATCGATTATGAGGAAAAGAAGAACAGGATAGACAGATACAAGAAAGTATCATCTTCTCTTTTAAAAAAAAATTCTACTGGGATTTGAAGATGAAACGTGGTTACATCTTCAACCATACATAACCAGAACATATATGAGAAAAGAGGAGAACAGCAAAAGATACTCCATAAAGGATCTAATGATAAAGTCAATGTATTCATAACCCTTCTCTATCCCCTAAATGGAATCAAATTCAATACAAGCAAGACAAGAAACAGCAATGATTTCATAAACCATCTAAACAGCATCAAGAGATATGTACTAAAGAGAAGTATCAAGAGGTTCATACTTGTAATAGACAATGCATCATTTCATGTAAGCAAAAAGACAAAACAGTTTATAGAAAGACAGTCATACTGGCTAACTGTACTATTTCTACCAACACGTGCACCATTCCTGAATCCAGTAGAAACAAAAGTAAACAGGAATCTCAAGAAAGATGTATGTGCCAATTACAACTACGAAACAGAAAATAATCTATTATGTAATGTAAGACGGTATCTAAGATGTTTTGGTTGTTGGCCTAAAATATGATACTTAACTTAGTATAAATAAAGATGATAAAAAGGAGGAGCTATATTTCTATCTATTTTTGGGATAGGCTCTAAATATTATTCTTATTTTTTATTCCTCTTCTTTTAGTAGTTATGAAAAAATTTTGTATGCTTAAATTATATTGATTGATAAATATGATAGATCTCTTGCGCAGTTACATTAGATCTACATCTCATTCTTAATTCTGATATATCCAGTTACGGTGATACACTATTCTTCATTATCCTGTAATTCACAAGACCAGATACAATATCTGAAATATGGTTATATCTTTTCAGTCTGTTCCTATATTTAGTACCCATAATACAAAATTTCTTTATCCTGCAGATAGTATGCTCTATTATTACTCGCTGTCTGGAATGATTTTTGTTATACTCTATTTGTTCCTCAGTTAGTTCCATATTTCTTTTCTTCTTCTTTACAGGTAGACTATACTTTACAGTAGGAAAGTCTTTTTCACATCCTAGATATCCTAAATCAAGAACATTTTCTACCTGTAATGGTGTTATTGGTTGTTCATCCTTGTAAACGGTATAGTCATGCTGTCTTCCTTTTTTGTGATGATTTGATTTATACAGTATTTTTCCTTCTTTATTTACCATCAGTTGTGTCTTTACAGTATGTCTTTTCTTCTTGCCTGAATAGTAATCTTTTTTTCTCTTCTTGTCTTTTGGTCTTTGTATCTCCTGTTCTGTTATATCTATAAATGCCTTGAATTCAGGAAAGTACTTTTCTACTTCTTGTACAGTTCTTAATCTTCTGGTAATATTGTACAATTTTTGAGGTAATGGAATACATCTTTTAACTAGTGGTTCTATGTGTCTTATATCTCTGTACACGTTACTCTGGTCCAGATCAAATAGAAATCCCGATAATGTATGTGTTATGTACAGTCTGTAGTATACAAGTAACATGAGAAATCTGTCTTGTACTGTCAGTTTGAAATGATTTCCTGCACCTACTTTTCTTGTCCTTTTTCTTTTAGATAGACGTTTTATCTCGTATTGTGGATATCTAGGTTCTACCTCCTTGTAAATTGAATCAAATTCTGATAGTTCCAGTCCAGTAAATGACTTGAATAATGATGGTTTTCTGGATAATCTGGCATAATTTAGCAAATCTACGAAATAACTGCTAAAAAAGAGGAATATAGTCTGTAATCTTGTCTATTGCACAAGAGATCTATAGAAGAAGCAGCTATAGAAGATAATATTGCTGCTTCAAAAGGTCTGAATCCTATTAATAATAATTCATATAGGATTATCCATCGTGATACATTATTAATAATATCAAATATAGACCATGCAAATATCATCTTTTTTATTATTTGTTTTAGAATATTGAAATTAATCTGACTACTAAATCTATTAGTATATTTTGTTTGTTATCGATATGAAAAAGAACTATAAATGATATCTTATAAATTATGAATCCTACCAACACTGTTATTGTAGACGTTAATACAGTATTAGGAGAATATACTGCATATAATTCAGCTATAACAGCACTAGCTAAAAATCCAACAATACCAGCAATCAGTAAATTCTTATTTATTAGAATAGTTTCTCTATATTTCTTGTAAAAATTATTGAGAAGTTTGTTAATAATTCTGGTATTAATAATATTATTTTTTTTATTCAATTATCAAATATATATAATACAGACAACTCTTTATGTCTTTGAATAGACAATCACCTAATAAGACATATGATTACTAAATGCATTAAATAGTTATAATAATAATATGAGATTAACTTTAGTAATAATATTTTTACTTTTGTAATTATATGAAAGTAGATAGAGAGAGAACTGTAGCTAGCTAAATGTGTTAGGAATGGCGAGTTAAGCTACAAGGCAGATTCAAATGAAATAATAAAGCTCATTGTCATTATCCAAATATGGTAATAGTAATTATTCTAAATAATTAATTATGAAATCAACTTATATATTTTAAAAATACCGTTATTATGTAACATAAGTCATAATTAAAATATAATCAAATATATACTAAAAATAATCATTGATTTCTATATCAATTACAAATTTGTATTATATTAAGGCTATAGTTATATATTTGTAATCAATCATTATATTATGAGTAATGATAAAGATCCTTCTACATCTTCAGATGCTAAAGAAATAAGTTCTAATGGAAGTAATATATCAGAAGCCAAGCCCGAAAAACATGAATCGAAAGAAATAGAAAGTTATCAGATTTCAAAAGATAACCTTCCTTCTTTTAAAAAAATACTAGTTACTGATGATGGAAAAGATATATCAAATAAAGCACTTAATTATGCTGTCTCTTTATCTAATTTTACTGGAGCAGAATTATTTATTCTTCGTATATTACACGACGTTGAAAAATATGGAAATATTTCCTTAGAAGGCTCATATGAGATATCACAAAGGGATAATCAACAACAAGACTTTCATAGAAATATCAAAGGTGATGTAATAGATGTTATGGAAGAAAAAATAAAGAAATGCCAAGAAGCTGGATGTCAAAATAAAGTTTCTTATAAATTTCTGACCGGTAATGTAGTTGATGAAATAGTAAATGAAATTAATAATAATAATAACTATGATTTGGTCATTATGTTATCTTCTCATATAGATTCATGGTTTAGCTCATTATTTAGTGATGTCAGAAAAATAATGAATCATATTAGTAAACCTGTTTTAATAATACAATAAATCAAGATTATTTTTTTATCAACTATACTAACATATTGTAATTAAGGTACACATACTCTACATAAATTTCGGCTCTGTTAATTTAAGCAGTAAAAGCTATAGCTAGGAATATTCAATTCATGTTATGAAAATTAGATTTGAAAGAAATAAAACATTCTCAATTATCATAATGTATTCTCTGTATCTGTATTTTCTTGGGTTGAGTTTAAGAAATACGTCTAAAGCATTAATACTCTTTAAAGATAAACAAAGAAGTTACTTAGAGCCTATCCGAAAACACCTCCTCTCTTATATGTTATCCAAGCACAGACAAAATGTAATATTGCAATATAGTTATCTTCCTTCTTTTCCCATCTAATCAATAATCGCCTGAATCGGTTCATCCATGAGTGTGTTCTCTCAACTACCCACATCTTCTTGCTCTATATTTTGGTATCCTTCTTCTCTTCTTTTTGTTACCATTATTGTAGTCTTCTCCTCTCTTGCAAATATGCATGGTATAACCATATTCCTCAAGTAACTCATATACCTCAGGATAGTCATAACCCTTGTCAAGACAGATGTGTTGTTGTTGGGTATTTGTTGTAGATGATGATGATGGTGGTGGTGGTCTGCAAACCACTATACTCTGAAGAGTTGCTTTTGTCATCTTCATATCATGTCTGTTAGCACCATCTACAGTAATTCCAAGAGGAATGCCCTGACCATCTACAAGAAGGCTACGTTTGGTACCTGATTTACTTCTGTCTGTGGGATTTGGTCCTGTACTTTTTTCCCCCAAGAGGTGCTTTTGTTATTGCACCATCCATTGATTGCCATTTCCAGTTGATACCAACTTTTTTATCATATATTTTTAGACCATCAATCCACATACGTTTGAATACGCCATCTTGTCTCCATTCCTGAAACCTGTCATGTACAGTACTGGATGCACCAAGACTTCTTTGTGGTAATGCTTTCCACTGACATCCAGTACGTGTAATGTAGAAGATAGCATTCATTGCCTTTCTATCATCCATTCTTGGACGACCTGTCTTCTTCTTTCTTTTGGGTTTATGTACAAGAAGAGGGAAAATTTGATTCCATAATTCATCTGGTATTTCATAAGATGAATCGATTCCAGAAATTTCAGATATCAAACTAATCTCGTGATATATAGTGTAGAGACACTTAGCTTTGTCGAATAAATCTATTGTACCATAAACTTAAATACTATAAACTACTTTTCGGATAGGCTCTTATCTGTATGGAATTGGATTCAAAGATTTGGTTCATGCCAAATCTACAACAAAAGAAAAAGAGTATCTGCCTTTATCATAGACGAAACAGTTATTCAAATCGGTAACCAGCATTTCTGGCTATGGATATGTATTGAACCAATTCATAGCTCAGTGCTTGGAATCTACATCTCAGAAGAGAGAAATATGCGGATTGCTGAAAAATTCATTAGATCTCTTGTTGAGAATTATGGAAAACATACTGTTTTTACAGATGGAGGTACATGGTATGATGAAGCATGTAACGTAATTGGATTAAAACATTATCTACACTCACCATTTCAGAAAAGTTTGATGGAAAGAGTCAACCAGTATTTCAAAGACAGAATAGAAAATTTTGATGATTACTCTATCCATGTATGCAAAAAGAGGAATGTAATCTATTTCATGTACATAACTGGATACAATTCTTTGTATCCATGTATAATGATACTACAATAACAAGAAATAATGAGTTTGAAATTAAGTTAAAGGAGGTGAATATTATCTTAAATTAACAGAACCGGCAATTTATTCCTGTCATAATCTTGTATGATACTATCGCGATTTTCATAGTTGTGCAACAAAACATTAGATTGTAAATCATGTTATATATTAAAATAAATGTAATACGTCTAATAAGACAAATTTTCAGAAAATGCTTTTTCAGGAAACAATGAATTTATAATGAGACATGTATAAATATTTCAAATGTATTTGAATTGTAGTTCATGTAAGAAGGAGTTTGATAATTTTGTTGAAGGAGTAAAATATTCCAGCTCAGTCATGGGTATCATATCATTTTGTTCAGATAATTGTTGTAAAGCATATCTTAATGAAAAATTGAAATAGCTAAATTTCTTAATATCAATAAAACCAATAATTTTACAATAAATAAAAATGATCTATTAAAATTAAAAATATTGTTAAAAAAATAATGAATACAAAATATTTTAATAAGAAAGATAAACAAATTGAAAGATGGTATGTAAGATAACCAAGAAAGAAATACGGAAAAATAAAAAATATAATATTATTTCATATAACTAAAAATGGTAATTAACTTAACCTTTAACATTGGCAGTTTATTCATCTTCATATTGTTCTTCTTCCAGTTTATCATCTTCTTCCTCTTGTTTATCATCCTCTAGATGATGAGTTTCATCCCTCATTTCTTCTCTTTCAGTTTGATCACTATTTTTATCTTTTTCAGATTTATCACTCATAATTATAATGATAGAAGTGTAGTAAATAACTTTAATTATTGTTATATATTTTTTATATTTTTGTAATCTCTGTATTTAGCATAGAATATCTCATTCTAGCTACCATTATCCTATTCCCAAAAATTTTGAATAATAAAATAGGTAATACCTGTACATTTGGAGCAAAAAATAAACACATGATATCTTATTTTATACATATTTCGTGCGTAAATATGATCCAATAGACCTAGCATCAAGCGATAAGAAAAGTAGTATATATTTTCGTAATCTTAGATGGAATGGAAAAAGAATATGTCCTAGATGTAGATATAGATTTCTATATTATCTGAAATCAAATAGGTATGGCTGTAAACGTTGCAGATATAATTTTAGTGAATTTACAGGTACATATCCCTCGGACAGACAAGAACATCACTTAGCAATATCATACACTTGCTTTATCTATTTACATTAGGAGTACCTGCATATAGAATTAGATTTTATGTATCATGTGATCTATCAACAATAGAAAGAACATTTCGATTATTTAGACAAACGATATATGATAAATCGCTACAACAACTACATGAATTAAAGTTATCTGTGGTGAGATTGAAATTGATGAAGCGTTATTTGGTGGTTATAGAGAAAAGGTGGCAAGAGAGGAGGATGGGGTGCAATTGAGCACAAAAATCTGGTATTTGGTATCTACAAGAGAAATGGAATTGTTATTACATTTCCAGTATCTGATAGAAAACATGAGACACTTATTCCCTTGATAAAACAATATACTAAAAAAGGATTGTTGGACCATTCTGATGACCATACTGCATATGCAATGTTGAATATGATTGGAAAACATCAAGTTGTTGCACATGTGGAAGAGATGAATACGTAAGAGAAGATACCCATATTAATGGGATTGAAGGATTCTGGAGTTATGCCAAGACATGGTTGTATCATTACAGGGGAGTACCTAAACAGTATTTTCATGTATATCTAAAAGAGATAGAATTTAGATTCAATAACAGGGAGAAGGATATTTTCTATGAATTATCAAAATTAATGATAAAATCTGCTCCAACTATGTAGGTATTACCTAAAAATATTATAATACTTTTATTAATGCTTAACTTATTTCAAAACTAAGTAATAATAAAATTGTTTAGAAATTTAGGCTCTGTTAATTTAAGATAATATTCACCTCCTTTAACTTAATTTCAAACTCATTATTTCTTGTTATTGTAGTATCATTATACATGGATACAAAGAATTGTATCCAGTTATGTACATGAAATAGATTACATTCCTCTTTTTGCATACATGGATAGAGTAATCATCAAAATTTTCTATTCTGTCTTTGAAATACTGGTTGACTCTTTCCATCAAACTTTTCTGAAATGGTGAGTGTAGATAATGTTTTAATCCAATTACGTTACATGCTTCATCATACCATGTACCTCCATCTGTAAAAACAGTATGTTTTCCATAATTCTCAACAAGAGATCTAATGAATTTTTCAGCAATCCGCATATTTCTCTCTTCTGAGATGTAGATTCCAAGCACTGAGCTATGAATTGGTTCAATACATATCCATAGCCAGAAATGCTGGTTACCGATTTGAATAACTGTTTCGTCTATGATAAAGGCAGATACTCTTTTTCGTTTGTTGAGATTTGGCATGAACCAAATCTTTGAATCCAATTCCATACAGAAACGTAACTTCTTTGTTTATCTTTAAAGAGTATTAATGCTTTAGACGTATTTCGTAAACTCAACCCAAGAAAATACAGATACAGAGAATACATTACAATAATTGTAGATGTTTTATTTCTTTCAAATCTAATTTTCATAACATGAATTGAATATTCCTAGCTATAGCTTTTACTGCTTAAATTAACAGAGCCTCTAAAAAGATGTAAAACGAGATACGTCATCAAAACAATCAAAATAAAATCTTTAGAGAAGTTTTAATAATTTGAAATAGTTGTTAAAAAAAATAATAATTGTTATTTTCTAATATTTAATATTAATGGTTTATTAACTTTCTAATTTAAATGAGTTTGTTCCAATTATTGCTACGTAACACTATAGACGAACTCCCGAAGAATACCAATTTCCATGGGGTGCTTCTTGAAATACTATAATTACCTCTTCTTTCTTTACCTTTAATATATTAGATATATCTTCCGTCATTGCTTCTGCAAGTCTATCTTTTTCTCTCTGTGTTTTACCACTATACATTGATACTGTTACTATTGGCATTATGCATGATAAATACAAGAGAGATAGATAAAAATATCGTTAACTAAACTCCACTAGAATAGCAGGAAAAGTTTCCATATTATTTCAGTAAAATAATTCTTTTTGATTTGCTAAATTCTACAATAACAATTTTTATTATATTTATTTTTATAGATTTAGATAAGTTTCTAATAATAGAATCTAAATACAACAAGATAGTAATATATCTACATTAGACTCTTATTTTTGTACCGCTATCGGTATTACTCTCTAAGGGCCCATAATACCTAAATAATTACTACTTGTTATTGTTGTAATTATAAATATATTACCTTAAATTAAACAAATAAATCATAGATTATACATAAACAAATATGACTATATACTAGCCATTAATACATAAGGTTATATACCTTAGTAACGTATATATATACATGTCAACAAGAAAAGAAGTAAAAATAAACGAAAATATAGCTGTAAATGAACCAGAATTTAATGAAAAATATACAACTAAATTTAATAAAGACAACAATAATTTCAATGAAAGAACAAATATAGACTACAATGATACCTTAAATCAACAACAAGATGCAATAAATAAGACACTAGACAACACTCTACATAATATAAAAAGAACTACTGATGAAGCTAGACGAGAAATTCCACAATATACACAACGTATTGCTGAATATCAAGAAAAAACTATTCAAACTATAAAAGATATTGCTTCTGACTTTATTGAAGCACAAAAACAAGTAGTAGGCTCTTTTCAATCACAACAAGTAGATAGAAATAGAGGAAACTTTTATGCATTTTGGGACTTGTATAATCCACAAAGAATTGCTGAAAATCACGCAGTAATGGTAAATAATTTCACAAGTTATCTGTTAAATACTAGCAATCTAATAAATAATGCTCTAGCATCTAATATGAGAGTATACAATATAGCACTTGAACAAATACGTGATAATGTGAAGGCTTTCGCAAAAACAAATACCAATTACATAAAATCAGCAGTAGAACAAGAATCAGTTAATAGACACAATAAAGAGGTAAATACTACTACTAGTCCTTAACAATACAATCCTTTATTCTATGATATAAAGGAGTGCTGTATCTATACTACGGATACATTTTTTAATTAATAAGATTTGGAGCAATATTAAATGAGAAATTTTTCTTCTAAAGGAATACGATTTTCAGGTGACTCTATAAAAAGTTGTGTAGGCTTTATTGATTTGGTAGATTCAACTAAAAATACCATTACAATGGATAATTTAGAACATATTAGAAAATATTATTCTAAATTTATAAATTCAACATCTGAAGTAGTTAAAAGTTATAGCGGAAAAGTCATTAAAAATATTGGTGATTGTTTATTATTCTACTTTCCCAAAACTACTGATTTTAATGATATGAAAGTCTTTAGAGAGACTATTGATTGTGGATTTAAAATTTTAGATGAGCGATATATTGTTAATCAAGAATTGTATAAGCAACACTTACCCCCATTCAACTATAGGATTACTATGGATTATGGTGTATTAGATTTAGCTTTAGTTGGTGATTACAGTCAAATAGATTTATTTGGATCAACTATAAATCTTTGTTCGAAGATAAATTCTTCTTCTTTGTCTATTCCTAATGAGATAACTATTGGAGATAATTTATATAGAATTTTAAAATCTTTTTCTAATATTGTAAATAAGTATAATTTTATAAATAATGGTGAATTCAAGGTAACAGAAAACATTCGGTATCCTACATATAATATAAAAAGAAAAAATATTTTAGAGCTAAATGATATGGAACTTAGTAATAAAAACTCTCTTAATGAGAAACAGCCAAGTTCCTCTATTGCGGACTTTCGTAAAAAAAATGATAACAAAAGAGTAATTTTAGTCGATGATGAGGAAGATATACTTTTTACTTACAAGTTATTTTTAGAAAATGATTATGATGTAACTTCATTTATAGATCCTGTTTTTGCCCTGAATTATATAAGAAACATTTCCAATTTTAATCATTTATTAATAATACTTGATATCAGAATGAAAAATTTGAATGGAATTCAATTATATCAACAAATAAAAGCTATAGATCCAACAATTAAGATTCTCTTTGTAACAGCTTTAGATATATTAGTTGAATTTTCAACTATAATTCCTGGAATATCAAAAGAACAAATTATGAGAAAGCCTGTTGATAGAAAGCTATTTACAAATACTGTAAAAAAGCTGTTAAAGTAATAAAAAATTCTATTTTATTTTATTATCATCATTGCGATATAAAGTTAATCTCTAAATATTATCTCTTTATTTCTATAAATTAGACTCATTTTTGTACTGCTATCGGTATTAATCCTGACAGGAGTTAATTTTCTCGGTTCGTTTACTTCACTTTTAAGGAATTTTTATCACTGTCAGACTCTTAAGTGATTCTTATATTAATGACTTCTTGGTATAAATGATTTATCTATTAAAATGACTTTAAAAGAATATCACTGAAGATAACCTCTTAGAACATCACATTCGACCAAACCAGATAGAAATTCATTAACAATCTATAAACTACATTATCAACTTAATACGCTTGGCCTAAGGTGAGGTGAGTATCTAAAATAAAAAAAGATATATAGAAAAACATAAAGAGATGATTAATCTATTTATAATATAAATTTAAAATGCCAGATTGTGAAATGTGTGGTATTAATTCGGACAAATGCTATAGAATTGATTTAACAATAACTTCTGAATTTGATAAAGATTAACAAGCCTTTAAAAGAAATAGTAATATTTGTTCAGAATGTAAAAATAAAATAATAAATATGTTTTCAAAATTTGAGGATGAGTATTTTTGATGTAAATTTGAGGTAATATAATAATACACTTGATTACATGAACGGTTGTTGTATTATTTCTTAAATTATTTCTTAAGCTGTCAACAGTGAGTTTCAGAGACCATCGCAACCAAACAGCAAATACTTTCAGGATTTAGGTGGATACTTTGTTAAACATCAAAAGCCTATACATGTAATTAATTTTTGTAATAAAATACCGAATAATAATAGTCCAATTTTTGGAAATAGTAATTTTCCAGTAGATAAACGAGGAATGATTGATAGAATTAACATTGATTCTGAATTGTCTCGTCCATTTGATACCTTTTTTGAATATGAAGGAATCGTTTTAAAAAAGAAAATAGATCAAGGTAAAAAAATAACCTTACTCGATGAATCAATGAAAAATATGTATTACTCACTTTTCCAATATGCTATCAACTATGATTCTATAAATTCAATGTTGCCAAGTACGTTTCTAAAGCATCAGTCAAATACTTATTTATTAAATTATCAGGCAAGATTAAGGAGAAGGTCAATTAAAGATAATGTAGATTCAAAAAGCGTTAGAATAATGATTATGGAAAAATATCGCATAGAAAAAGATTGGGAGAATCATAATACTAGGGATGTATGTATAGATTTTCTTAATTGGCATAAAGATTGTGGAGTTACATTATTACATATTGAACCGTTATATGCTAATGAAATTAGAAGAAGAAATATTGAAGAAGCTACTACTTTTCAATTTAAAAGTATGGAGATTGGTTTATGGAAAGATAAGTATCTTCTTCAATTCGGTGAATATCAACTTAATGATAAAAGGGATGATGATGTCAGAAGATATGATATCTGGATTTCAGGTTCTAACACTATATCTTTCGTTAACTGTGAGTTACTTGTTAATACAATACTTGATCATAATGAAATTTATGAAATAAAATATGACGATGACAAACAAAAACCAGAATTTATCAAATGGAATCTCAATTATTGGAAACCAAACTTTAGATAAAATTCCATTTTTTAATTTAAGTCTATTTCATATATCTTAGCTGCATATAAAGGATAATGATAATAATATATTATAGGTTGAACTATCTAGAATTCAGGATACTTTTATAATGGCAAAACTTAAACTATACAAAAGAAATTCGAAATTTATAGATCTGTCAGACTTAGTAGGAGAAATTAGCAGTGGTGGTCTAGTTGAAGGCTTGCAAAAATATTATAATCCACCGCTTGAAAAGGAAGCTAAAAGTATAGTTGCAGGGCCTAGTTTTCTGCAGTTCTTAAATAAATCATTTCAAATTCAAATATCAGCTGGAGATATTATAAATTTAGAAAGTGCAAGTCACAGCAAATATTATATGCTCTCTTTATCTGGAACATGGGATGAAATCATAAAATTGCAATAATTTATCTTGTATTATAAAATAATTAGAATTTAATAATAAATTCATTTATAAAAATTTATTTATTCTTTTAAACTTTATACTATAAAGAAAAGTAAATAAGGTCTACATCATTTTTGCATATAATATATTCTTTGTCAGTTTTAAAGAGATGCCAAAAACCATCGGATGAAGAAACGATTGTAGCTAGAATTTTTAATTCTACCTCAAATGTCAAACATAAAGGAATTATAAAATATAATATATGTAGATAAAAACTAGAGCATAAAGAGTATTGTCTAAGAAACATTTAGAAATATTAGATATGGTTCAATTTTCTTAAATATTATTTTATTATATTTGATATAAACCCCAAAATAAGGCTTCCAGGTTCGAGTCCCAACCCCGGCGTTAATTAAACCAAGTAGACCATATTCTTAATATTAGGAAAGTAAAAATAATAACTGAAAACAGATCCCATCTACATATCATACTCGATCTCCGAGCCCGTATTATATCGGGGTTCATATAATACATGTATTTTGCAATAATAAAGTAGGAAAGACATCTAAATTTCAAAGTTGCAAATATTAGAAAAAACAAGATCTAAAAGTTTGTAAACCTTATTAGAAATAATCAATCGACTAACTATTATTAAAATAAATTTTTTGTTAATGGATATTAGGAAAAGTGGATATGCAATAGAATTTATTAAAAATTCTTTTTCTCATTTTTCAAATTTGTTCACATGAATTTCAAACATTCCTATAATAAGATCTTAAAAAAGGAGTTAGTAAACATCCTCTTTGTTTTTTTTATATTATCAGTTAAATGCAACTATAATTATCTATATTGAATTAAGCATAGATAATATCGTAGATTTGAAAATAATTGTTTTATATAAAATAATATATAAATAATTTAAATAGATTTGGTAATGATAAAAAATGGTAATAAAGTTATTGTAATAGCAACAACAACCTTACTAATAACGTTAATACTTCTTCCATCTACTGTCCTTGCAGAGAATGGTGTTATTCAAATACAAATACACGGAGCAGGAATAGGGGATAATTTGAAAATTTCAGCTCATACTGATAGAGGTTCGTGGGAATGGAATGACACTTTCACTATAGGTGACAACTTAGTTAAACAAGTGAATGGAATTTCTAGTGGAGATATAATTAATGTATGTATAATAAAGCTTAATGATGGAAAAGAGGCTTGCTCTTCTGGTACGTTTAACAGCAATAGTAGTGTAGAGGTAAATATAGACGTCGGCTAGTTATTTGCTATCTATACCAGTTAGCCTATATTTTCTAATTCTATTTACTTATAATATCATATAAGCAGGAAAAAATATTTGCTATCGTGTTTAATATATGTAATCTTAAACTACTTTAAAGTATTCCAACAGCGATTTGATTAGAAAATATATGCTAAGTGGTATAAATATCATTTTTATGTTTTATTTTTGCAATAATGACTTTGATTTATGACCTTCCTTAAGAACATTATAACTCAACAGGTAAGAAAATATAATATAAAAATAATAAAATTGGTAATTTATATATTATTAATAATATACCATTTTGATAACATAAATGGCAAACCCTGTTATTTTTGTTACGAATTATTTATAATATTTTTAATAAATTTACCTTTTCACAGAGGAGAAAATAATAAAGGTATAGAATTTTATAGTATATATTTCAAATACGTTAAAAGCTAAATACAAGGTAGTATTATATAGTAGAATCTTACTACTGATAAAATAAAAAAAGATGAAATTATAAAAGATGAAAACATGCAATAGCTTAATTGTTGATATTACGATTATATACCTAACAATGATATAAGATTAATTACTTTATTCCTTTTACTTCTAATAGGTAATTCTCACCGTGTTTTGTAAGTGTACCATTAATTTGGTATTTGTTTTCTGGACTAAATTGACTTGTACCCAAGTCTAATATCCCTTTTATGACTTTAATATTTTCACCATTTTTCTCGAGTTCTTGTACTGTCTTCCAAGAAGCACGCAATTCCATCATCTTTTTGGATTCTCCTGTGTCAATGGTTATTCTTCCTGCTAAGGATCTTTCACCTGGAATTCTTTCGGCTTGCATAGTTCCACCTTCAAGTTCATACTCACAATTACCAGAAGGACATAATTGACTTGAATTACTAAGCACAAATGCAAAGTCAGAAACTTGATAATAATCATCAAGATATTCATTTTCATGTGGTTCTAGTTGAATTTTTGTGGCAAGTTCGTATTGAATATTACCATTTATTTCACTTTTATCTACGCTAGAATTAGATTGAAAATCTGGCATCTGTAGAGTTTGACTAAATCCATCCACACTTAGACTTGGTAATATCAAAGTTAGAATTGTCACGATAGTTGTTGCAGTAGAGTCCAATTTAGCATATTTATCTCTTTGAGGATTTTATTAAACATTCTATTCCCTTTGCCTAGTCTGATTTCTGGGCTCTTAAGTTAAGCAGTAAAAACTATAGCTGTGAATGTCCTATTTCTAATCTGTTATGGTCATTAGATTATTTGAAAGAAATAAAACATCCACTATTATTGTTATGTATTCTTTCTATTTGTATTTTCTTGGTCAGTCTACGTAACACATCAAAGGCATTGGAGTCATTCAAAGACGAAAAAAGGAGTCATGTTACTGTATGTAACTGGATTCAACGATTTGGTTCTTCTCACATCTTTAACAAATACAGGAGAATTGCTGGATTCATAATTGATGAAACTATGATTCAGATAGCAAATCATCGCTTCTCTGCCTCGAATTCAATTAAGAGTGCTTCTATTAATTCTCTTTCCCTGGGACTTAGATTCTCGGGGACTATGACATTAATGTGGACGAGCTCATCTCCTCGGCCTTGGCTATGGTTAATTCCTTCTCCCCTAAGTCGGAGCACTGTGCCACTTTGAGTTCCAGGAAACACTTGGATTGTCCTCTCACTTGTTAGCGTCGGAATTTTTATCTGAGCCCCCAGAGCGGCCTGGGCGAAATTGATATTGGCCTCATATACAAGGTCCATCCCTCTCCTAGTCAGGTATGGATGAGGCTTGATTTCTATCGTCACGTAAAAGTCTCCAGGTGAACCACCGTAAGGACCGTCTTCACCTTGTCCTCGAAGGACCAAATTGTCACCATTGTCAATGCCCGGGGGTACTTTAACTTTAAGTCGTGCTCTATTTTCTTGGAGTCCATTACCTCCACATATCTTGCAAGGCTTCTCGGCTACCTCTCCTCTGCCATTGCACCGGGTACATGAAATTATCACCTGTCCAAATCCTGACATAACTTTGTGTTCAATTCTCCCCGTTCCCTTGCATTCGGGGCAGATCATCGACTGGCTACCGAACTCAACACCTGAGCCTTTACACTTACTACATCTCTTTAGCCTAGGTAGAGTGACTTCAAACTCAGTGCCAAAAGCCGCCTGATCTAACGTGATTATAGTCCTAGCCGCTAGGTCACGGCCGTGAGGCGCCTCGGGTTGATTCTGTTGAAAGGTGAAACCTCTGCCGAAGATTCGATTGAGGAGATCATCCGCATTAAACCCGAACTCTGAAAAGACATCCCGGAATGTCCCTCGGTTGAAGATGTCTTCCTGCTTGTATTGCTGTTTAATCCCTTCAAAGCCTTGTGCATCATATTGTTGCCTCTTCCCAGGGTCTGAGAGAATGGCATAAGCCTCCGATACTTCCTTGAATCTCTCTTCAGCGTCAGACATCTTATTTCTATCAGGGTGATATTTGAAGGCGAGCTTGCGGAATGCACGCTTGATTTCGTCTTGAGAGGCATCCCGGCCAACTCCTAAGACATCATAAAAATCCAGTTTGTTGACCAAACTAAATCATGACTTGAACCAAATCACAACAGACTATAAAAAGTGATAAAGGTGTTATTTCTTATCCTCGTCTACGACCCTATACTCTGCCTCGACAGTTTTCTTTTCTCGCTGTTCTTCTCTAGGTGGTGGAGCTTCTTGACTTGCTTTTTCCTGTGCTCTTTGAGATGCCGCCTGTTGGTAGATTGTCGCGCCAGCCTCTTGAACCACTCTTCTCAGCTCCTCAACCTTGGAGCTTATCTCGGACAGACCTCCAGTCTTCAGAGCGTCTTTCAACGATTGAAGGGCCTCCTGTATCTTGGCCTTTTGCTCTTGGGCGAGCTTATCGCCAATCTCTATGAGCGTCTTTTCGGTAGTGTAGATGACAGAGTCGGCAGTGTTTCGAATCTCTGCCTCTTCTTTAGCACGTTTGTCTTGCTCGTTGAATTGTTCTGCCTCTCTTATCATTCGATTCTTCTCAGTTTGACCAAGCTTGGTTGAAGCCGCTATCTTGATCCCCATCTGCTTGCCGGTTGCCAAGTCTTTTGCTGAAACGTTGAGAACGCCATCTGCATTAATGTCGAATGTAACATCGACCTGTGGGATGCCTCTAGGTGCAGGCGGAATGCCTGTGAGGTCGAATTGGCCCAAGCTGATATCGTCCTTCGCCATAGTGCGTTCCCCTTGAAGCACGTGTATTGTGACAGCCGTTTGGAAGTCAGCAGCAGTCGTGAAAGTCTGGCTCTGCTTAGTTGGTACTGTCGTGTTCCGCTCGATGATCTTAGTGAAGACGCCACCCAAGGTTTCAACCCCAAGAGAAAGAGGCGTTACGTCGAGGAGCACTATATCTGTAATCTCTCCTGAAATTACAGCTCCCTGAATGGCCGCACCCATGGCGACGCACTCCATTGGGTCAATACCTCTCTCAGGCTTTTTTCCAATTATGTCTTCGATAAATTGTTGAACAAGTGGCATCTTCGTCTGCCCACCTATGAGGATTATCTTATCGATTTGCACCGGTGTCAGCTTTGCGTCCGATAAAGTCTTCAAGACCGGCTCCCTAATCCTCTCCACTATGGGTCTAGTTAGTTGTTCAAGTTTCGATCTTGTCAGAGTCACATGGAGGTTCTTCGGGCCTGTAGCACCAGAGGTAATGTACGGGAGCTCTATGTCTGTGGTAATTAAGTTTGACAGTGCTATCTTCGCTTGTTCGGCTGCATCTTTCAAGCGAGCCATGGCTTTCATATCTCCACTGAGGTCGGTTCCAGTTTCGCGCTTGAATTCAGAGACGATATAATCTATTACCACCTGGTCTAGGTCAGTTCCGCCTGTTTTAGTGTCTCCACTGGTGGCTAGAACCTCAAAAACGCCTCCCCCAAATTCCATCACTGTGGTATCGTTTGTTCCACCGCCGAAACTAAAGACCAGAATTTTCAATTCTTGGCCTGCTTTGTCTAGACCATAGGCGAGTGCTGCTGCCGTCGGCTCATTGACAACCCTTGTTATTCTTAAGCCTGCAATCTCACCCGCGTCTATCGTTGCTTGGCGCTCATTGTCGTTGAAATGTGCTGGAACAGTGATTACGGCCTTTGAGACCTTCTCACCAAGATAGGTTTCAGTATCACGCAGAATCTTTTGCAGGATGAAACCCGAGATTTGCTGTGGTGTGTACTCTTTGCCGAATACATTTACCTTATAGTTCGTCCCCATCTTGCGCTTGATTTCGCGTATCGTACCCTCTGGGTTAACGATGGCTTGCCTTCTTGCTGGCTCACCGACAAGCAATTGTCCACCCTTAGTAAGAGCGACGACAGATGGGAACATTTTCCCTGCCGCGGTTGGTCCTTCAGCGCTTGGAATTATGGTCGGCTTCCCACCCATGGTTACGGCCGCAGCAGAATTTGTAGTTCCAAGGTCTATGCCTAATACTCTTTCTCTTTTTTCGCTACTCAATTATGTTCCTCCTTGGAACATTAGAGCGCGGGGTTGAAGCTACTTTTACCATGCTTGGTTTTAGCAGTTTCTCTCTAATAAGGTAACCCTTTTTAACCTCCTCTATAACTGTCCCTTCGGGGTGGTCTAACGTCTCAATTTCGAGCACAGCTTCGTGCAAATGTGGGTCAAAAGGTTTTCCGACGGATTCTATAGGACATAGTCCCTCGCTACGCAGAACATTCCAGAGTTTTCTCTTTACCATTTCTATCGCATCTAGGACGTTAATATTAGCCACTTTTCTAGCCTCTTCTACGGCGAGATCGAGTTCTTCGGCGACTAGTAGGATTTGCATGATGAGCCGCTCCTTTTCCTTCGTCACACCCTCATCAATTCGTCTCTCTGTGTTTTTCTGAAGGTTTTCAAGATCAGCTCGAGCATATTTAAGCTGGTTGAGGTAAGTCTCCTCAAGTCGGGTCTTTCCCTTGAGTGAAGCCTCAAGTTCAGCCACTTTTCTGATGCAACTAGCTACTTTTTCATCGTTGGCATCTCTTTCATCGTTGGCATCTCTTTTATCTGACTTAGGACACATTTTGAATCTTATTTTCTGATTATGTCGGTTCTATCTTTTATTTTCTTTGCTACTCTTTTCTACCTACTGGAATATCCTATTTCAAATGTTACCATTTATCAGGATAGTCATGGAAAAACATCATTTGTAATAAGCGAGTCTTAACTCTGTTCAACCAGATCCCATCCTGAAGCAATAGATCCCGATGTGAAGCAGTAATAATTGAATCCCAATAACGAAGCAGAAGTCCTTGCTCTGTCTATCACTCGATAAAGGATAATGTTGGCAATTGCTCTACTCCTTCTTCTTATGCTACTGTTATTGCTGCTATCATTCAATGTATTCTCATACTAAATAATTTATAAAAGATACAAAGATAACTGTAGTAGTATCAGTAGCAATAATGTAAATTCAATTTTTTAATAAATTAAATCGATAAATTAAAGAGTATTTCAGACTATGACAATTTACAGTTGATCAATTTAGCACAGGTCTAATATCTCCTATTTTTCTTGTAAGTCTAACATATGCAATAATAATTGCTATCCCAGCAGCGGTTGTGGTAGTTATTTTTTTATATAAAAAAGGTATAATATGATATAATAGAACCTGATAAGATAGAGAATATAGTTTTTTTATTGAAGAAATATTCTTTAACCTTTGTTTATATGCTAAAACTAGTGGTAAGATGCAACAGTTGCTAGAAGAAACGGCTTTGTTCTTTAAGAATATGGATTTTATCTTATTCTCGATGAGAATAAAAGCAGAAAACAGATGACAAATAAACCTAGAGATATAGAAATTTTAATCATTCGTTTTTCTATATTTATTGCTAATTGCATTTATTTTTATGTGCTTATTCTATACCATCATAAATATTACATCGATATAAAATTAAGTATATATTTACCATTTTTAATTTTGAGTTCCTAATTCTTTTCTTTTTAGGGAATTTGATAAGAAGAACCATATTGTCAAAAATGTTCATTTTAATACTTCGTAATATTTTTTGATATATTCAAATCCTTTTATTTTGATCTGCATTCACAGATATCTCTTTTAGAATAAATTTATTTTCAATTATATTTTTAGTTTCTTCTGAAACAATGATTTGATTTTTTTTTGCAAGTTCTTCTAATCTGTTTGCTAGATTCAAAGTAGAACCAAATACAGTAAACTGATCGCGTTATTCTGTATTAATTTATCTTACTAATGCTTCTCCTGTATTTATGCCACATCTTAGAGCCTATCCCAAAATTATCCTCCTGTAAACAATTATACTGTTTGCTAATTACACTAGACCAAGGTAATTCTCGTCTTTTTTCATACCTTGTAGATAATTTCCTGAATCTATTGTTATGCCATGAATTTGTTCTCTCTACAACCCATCTTTTTGTAGGCTATCTTTTTTCTAATACCTTTTTTTCTCTTCTGTATCGTATATGTGTAGTATGTATCCTCTTTTGATAATTTCTTGTTCTACATCTTTTGAATGATATGCTTTATCAAGACATAGATTCTGTTTCTTATTTCTGTTTGTTGATGATGGTGATGATGATGCTTGTCTTTTGATAATTATACTGTCAACTGTATTGATTGCAATAGTAACATCATATGTGTATTTGCAGATGTTATCACAGTAGACAAAGGAATACCATCTTTATCTGTTGTAAGAATATGTCTTTTGGTTCCTAATTTGCCTCTATCACTTGGATTATGTCAAATAGTCATCCCCCTCACCTTAAACGTGATTTTACTGAGATACTATCAAGTGACTGCCAGTTCCATTTGATTCCTTTTTTGTCATCATATATTTTTAATAATCGAGTCCATAATTTCTCAAATATCCCTGATTGCCTCCATTCCTGAAATCTTCTATGGCATGTGGAACCAGAACCATACTCTTTAGGTAACATTTTCCACTGACATCCAGTTCTCAAGACAAACATTATTCCATCAAGTACTTTTCTGAAAGGAAAACTTGGTCTACCTATGGTATTCTCTGGCTTTTCATCTGGTAAAATATTTTTAATTTCATTTCATAGGTCGTCTGGAATTCGTATGATTGTTCTAATAACATGATGCTGCTGATGTTTCCTTTTATTCAATTATTAGTATAGATAAAGATGATAAAAAGGAGGAGCTATATTTCTATCTATTTTTGGGATAGGCTCTAAATCTATTTCCTTAAATTAACAACGCCGCTGTAACCATATTTTTTTTATCTCTGTTGAATTGATAATAATGTTGAATTTCGTTAAATCTATATTGATTTCGTTTTATTAAAATTCTCTGATAGGATAAGAGAAAATTAATAGATCAAATTTTAACAATAATTCAAAAGTTTTTTCAAAGGAACTTTTTTATGATGATCAACTACATAAGATTATAAACATTTACTTTATGTTACTATATAATAGATTACGAATTACAAAGATATTGTTTACGAATTAATGAATCTAAAACAATAACGTATATGTATTAAGAATTACATTATAAAAAATATTATGAATCTGTCTAAGGATACAGCTGGTGATATTTCTGATGATGCAATCGCGTTAGATGTTAGCAATAATATACTTGATGCAAGAAATGTTATGATGAAATATAATATTAGTCGAGCGATTATAACAGATAACAAGATGCTTGTGGGAATGGTTACAGAAAAAGATATCATACGTTTTGTATATTCTTTCAATTCAAGTAGACCAGCTCACGAAATAAGATTAGGTCAAGTCATGGGCAACAAAGCACCGATTACTGTGGAAGATAGCATGAGTTTAACATCATGTGCAAAATTGATGTTGAATAAAGGTATTAGCTCACTAATTGTAACTCACAAGAATTCAACAGATGTAGGAATCATAACAAAGACAGATATAGTTGACTATTATTCCAAATTTTATAAACGATTAAACAAAGTCAGAGATTATATGACTACTTCTGTATTTTCAATCTCGCCAGATGAATTAGTTATTGAAGCAATAAGACTGTTACTTGAGAACAAAGTTGCAAGAATCGTGGTAATAAAAAATGATAAAGCTATTGGAATAATTACTGGAAGGGACTTGCTACCTCTAACTAGCCTAATGAGTTCCGGATTTGAAAAATACGATAAGAAAAATCAATTCGGTTCAAACATAGCTATGAGTAGTCTCAAGGGCATTCTTTTTGTAGGTGATATAATGAGAAGTTCATTGATTACTATTTTAGGTACTGAAGATCTCGCAGTTGCAGCCAAGATAATGATTAGAAATAGAATAAGTGGACTTCCAGTTGTAGATAAGAATAATAAACTAAAGGGAATAGTAACAAAAACTGATATCCTTAGGGCATTTTCCAAGATATTATAAGCAATGTTCTAAATTTAACAAGTCCAATAACAGTAAAGTAGCTTAACAAAAGATAATTTTGGATTCAGTCAAATTGTTATTCAAAATTGTAAATATTTTCCATTTAACATCATATGTTTTCAATTTTCTTTTTATATTTGTTATATCTAATTCCTTTTTTTATAATAGATCTATTGCGTAATTAACGATCATGTAAAATATTACATATCTGATCTAAGATAAAAGAGAATAATGTTATTAAATTTATAAAATTTATAAAAATTAATTTAATTTTCAGAATATTTTGATTCCTTCCTAATTACGCAAAAGATCTAATACTGAAAAGGTTGGATTTTGTATTTTCGTTTGAAAGTTTTATCATCAGTCATTCTATAGTTGAGATTTCACATAAGATATTGTCAGCTAATGCTTATAATATGATAAAAATTCACTACATCAAATGCAGATAAAATTTTTTATTTTAAAATGTTGCTAAAGTAGTTGTAGATATGTCCTTCATGCAATACTATAATTTAAAAGGTTTTACCTATGAAATTTGTTATGAAAGTTATTATTTTATTTTAGAGCCTATCCCAAAATTATCTTCCTATAAATTATTATGCTGTTTGCTAATTGGACAAGACCAAGATAGTTTTTATCCTTCTTTTCATACCTTGTAAATAATTTCCTGAATCTATTGTTATGCAATGAATTTGTTCTCTTTCTACTACCCATCTTCTTGTGGGATGTCTCCGGTTGTGTTTCTTTTCTTCTCTTCTATGTCGTATGTGTGGAATGTATCCTCTCTTGATGATTTCTTGTTCTATATCTTTGGAATGATATGCTTTATCAAGACTTAGATTCTGATTTTTCTTCTTATTCTTATTCTTATTCTTGTCGTTGTCGTTGTTGTTGTTTCTATATTTTGTTGCTGATTTTGAAGATGGTCTTTTGATAACCATGCTGTCAACGGTTTCAATTGCAGTAGTAACATCATAAGAGTATTTGCAGATGTTATAACAGTAGAAAGTGGAATGCCTTCTTTATCTGTTAAAATATGTCTTTGCTGCCTAATTTACTCCTTCTGTCAGTAGTAGGATTATGTCCTGTCATCTCCCCCCTAAAAAGGTGATTTTACAGATATACTATCAAGAGACTGCCAGTTCCACTTAATTCCTTTCTTTAAATCGTATATTTGTA
Organism: uncultured Nitrososphaerales archaeon; assembly: GCA_963840085.1. Lineage (GTDB taxonomy): Archaea > Thermoproteota > Nitrososphaeria > Nitrososphaerales > Nitrososphaeraceae > TH1177. The sequence continues at coordinate 28,855 of CAWIYT010000092.1, read as the reverse complement.
GCAATCTTGTCCATAATTTATCAAATATATCTGATTCTCTCCATTCCTGAAATCTTCTGTGGCATGTGGAACCAGAACCATACTCTTTGGGTAACATTTTCCACTGACATCCAGTTCTAAGGATAAACATGATATCATCAAATACTTTTCTGTATGGAACAATGGGACGACCTATTGTATTCTCTGGTTTCTCATTTGGTAAAATATTTTTAATTTCATTCCAAGGATCATCTGGAATGCGTATAATTGTTCTAACATACTTTTTACTTTTATTCAAATGTTAAACATATAAGAGAATAAAAATAGGCAGCTATATTTCTATCTATTTTTGGGATAGGCTCTTAATATCCTAATAATATTGACATTCGTGATCCCTTATTGCTCTGTTAATTTAAAAAGTCATTGACTTGTTCTTCTATTTTATATTTAAGAGTGACATATTCTTCATTATTAATTATGGTATCCAATAGTTCTTTTTATTTAATTATTTTAGTATCAGTTAATTGTAATATTCTATTTTCTGATTCAATCTTTAATAGTAATGAATTACACTCATTATTTAGCTCACAATTTTTGCATATTATAAAAGGTAAAAATCTCTGCTTTTGCAGAATCCTTTAATTGATCAGAAATATTGTAATATTCTTCTTTAATATTGGGAAAATCGTTAATCATTTTAACTGTATCAATTACTTCTTTTTTACATATTCCATTCTGTTTTATGAAATAATAATAATGATTGATAAAATCTTGAAGTGACTCATTGTCAAACTGCTTAAATGTTTCTATGAATTGATAAAGATTATTCAAAGACAAATAATTGAGGTATAAGGATTGAGCTTTCTGTGGACTCAACTCCAATTTTATGGCTACCTCTGTAGGGCTCTTTTTATAGAGTTGTAATGCTTTAGCCGTATTTGATAAGATTATTTTCTTTCTTTCTTTTTCCTCATTCTCACCTTTTGCCCTTTTCAGGATTTTGCTTATTTCTCCGAGAAATAAAAAGCTCGTGAGCAATATCCCTATATGTTTTATGCTGTTTACGTAATTCTATAATATATTTTTCTTTTTCGTTAACAGATAGATTTATTTCATAATATTTCTATTGCAGTAGTGCTTATAACATTTTTTTATTGTTATCTGTTGTTTTCAATATGTTTTCACTGCTACCATAAAACTTTCATTGTACTCATCTACTTTCATTCAAAATCATTTGTGCTTAAAATACGTACATATCATTTGTGCTTAAAATACGTACATATCATTTGTAAAAAATTTTGTAAATTTATTAGAATAGAGAGAAGATAGCTAATAAATTAAATTATCTATGTATCTATTAAATATTTTTCTATATTTTTCATAAGTTGAAGCCTGTGCACTCTTTTTCTTTAATCAAATAGTTTCTTTATATTTTCTTTCGTAACTCGAGGGAAAAATTTTCCTAGTTCTTTTCTCAATAAACGAAAAAATTATAGGATTTATTGTAGTAGCAGATACTATAAAATCATCTTCAGTTTCTGCAATAAATGTATTAAAAGAATTGGAAATTGAGACAATAATGCTTACGGGAGATAATGAAAAAATAGTAGATTCTGTTGCTCAAAAGGTTGGCATTAGCAATGTTATAGCTAATGTGTTGCCAGGAGAAAAGGCTGAAAAAAATAAAGCAATTACAGTCAAAAGGAAAAATAGTAGCAATGGTTGGTGATGGTATTAACGATGCTCCAGCATTAGCGCAAGCAGATATAGGAATAGCTATTGGTATAGGTTAAGATATCGCAAAGATGCTCTGTTGCGTAACTCGTCTAGATAATCATCTATTTTTTGTTACTAATGTAAAAATTATGTAATAGTTAGACTCTGAAACAAGTTATATAAAGATGCTTTCAGTATCATTTCTTTTATCATGTTCTCAAATCTTATAGCAGTAACATATTCTCTACCAAACATTCTTTTAATACAGGAGAAGACAGTTTCTACCATCCATCTCTTGTCATAGCTGACGCTATCCTTCCATTGTTGTAGATTGGTTTTCTGTGATTGTACGTTCTTGTTTCTCACAAATAATGGTTTGTCTTTCTATCTATACTTGGCATTCTTTCTTACCTTAATTGCTGGTTGAATTCCTTTAAATGATAGAAATTGAAAATTCTTGTTACTATCATAGGCACCATCCATAATGGCAGTTTCAACTACTTTGTTCTGTTTTATTATTATATCATCCACTAATTCGGGTAATATTTTTCCATCATGTACTTGTTCACTGGTTACCTGTAACGATAAAATTCTCTTCTTTTTTATGTCAACTGCTATGTGTATTTTGAGATAACCTCTTTTTACTTTCCATTTATGTCTGATCCATTCCCCCCTCTGTTTGTAACTTTAACACCGGTAGAGTCAATTGCAATTACAAAATTATCATCATGTTGTAAATTGGATTTATTCTCATCATCATCGTTTATTTTGATATCCAATCTGTTGATTCTTCTACAAATCCTGCTATAATCTGGAATTGATGGTAATGTATTTGCAGCATGAGCTGGTACTACTCTCCTTCTGTCTGTCTATATGGTAAATGAAAATATGCTCTTACGTAACCAAGTAGTTTGATAAATGAATCTGTAGATATACAAATTTTCTACCTTCTTTTCCTTGATTCATCTTCTCTAGTTCAGAATTCCAGTTGTCCATAACATCAAAATCAAGTAATACCTCACCACGTTTAACAAGAGATTCATTGTACTTCTTCCAGTTCACATGTATTATGACTAGAATAGGTTAGCTAAATGTGTTAGGAATAGCGAGTTACGCAACAAGGCACATTTTACCTTAAATTGCTAAATAAAATGTTGATTATTTAATATAACCAAGTACGGAATCAAAAACCTACCGCCATAGTCTCACCTACTATTACATTTGTACTTATTATTAGGCTATGGCTTTTCTTCTTTAAAATATTATTATTATAATGTACAATCAAATTATTTGACCCATGTGGAATTTCTCATGGTTTCCACCGAACCCGTGAATTTTCATAACAATATCGTGTGTTACAAAAGAAATCCTTGAATTTTCGATTATTATGGTATAAGATTTTCTGTTTTTTAAAACATCTATAATAAATGGTTTATTACAAAAGTATAACTAAATTCGATTTCTTTTTATATATTTCTATAAATAATGATGAAATTTCGGAATAAGAAGAACGAGTATTTATTATTATTAATCTATTTTTTTATACAATTAAGATAACTCTGTATTATATCTTTATAGAATCTTTGTGTAAGTTGTATCGATTTGATAAATGTATCCATATTTTTAGTCATGATATTATCTATCAATATTAATGACTTATCTCCTTTACTAATTGAATTGGTATACATATTCTTATTATCAAATGGATAATCCATAAATCTTTTAGGAATAGTAATATCATCACTAGAAGAATTGGAAATATCTTGCAATAGTTGAGAATATACAGAATTATAGGTATCTATCATATCTTTGTGAAGGTCTAGAGAATAGTTTGCAATCTCTTTGGCGTCACTAGTAATAATTTGTTGTTGTTCTTGATCTTGTGGGATACTATTATCATCATCAAAATCTGTCGATTGTATATTCTTTTGATTTTTGTCTTGGTAGATAACAGGATCTGTATATTCCATTAGTAAATGTTGATTCTTTAATTCCATATTCTCTTCCTGTTTTCTATACACTTTTTCAATCTTCATTGTCTTCCTTGTTGATATTCTATGTTTTGAGATTTGTTCAGATGACAATATAGATATACATGATTAGGTAAATTCTTACTTAAAAAATTTATTATACAAGGATATAGGATTCTTAAATATGACTTTCAATCTATATAGATTCTCTCTTTGATAACGAAGTACAATTGATAATATTGTCTATTCTATATCTGAGCAAGTAATAATGCCAAAAAAAACAGTACAACTAACTAATTATTCGTTGATTTTATTCTCTCTTCAATTCAAAAAGAAGAAATAGAAATGATGGGTCTGCCAACGATTTAGTTCATTAAAGAGGAATTCTTATAATTAATTGAATCCTATTATATGCAGTGCTCAAGCCCCATTATTCTCTTATAAGTCGTAAAGCAAATTTGTTGATAGATATAAGATTTAAAAAGGATTTTAATACTAGAATATAGAATCCACATTTGATGAATGGGGGTTCGAATCCCAATTCGTTTTATCATTAATATATGAATAATTGTCTCTAATCTTAATAAAGAATACTGATAGTTGACTAGGAGAGAATGTAAAAATGTTTACTATCAGAGGCAAAAATATATTGATAGTAGATGATGAATCAGATATTACTTTTACAATAAAGAGTATTTTAGAATACAGTGGATTTAAAGTAGATTCATTTACCGATTCTATTTCTGCATTGGATAATTATCAAATCAATTTTTATGATTTAGTAATTCTTGATATAAAGATGCCAAAAATGGATGGATTCCAATTATATACTAAAATAAGAGAAAAAGATCCTAAAGTAAAAATTTGCTTTTTAACTGCGAGCGAAATGTTTTATGAAAAATTTAGAAAAATACGTTCTGAGTTGGGTGAAACAATTGGCGAAGACTACTTTATTCAAAAATCAATCACAACTGATGATCTAATTAAACATCTAACTAGGATAATGAATAAAAATAAAGATGATGGTAGCAATAGAATGATTTCATCAAATAAATAATAATAATAAAAAAATTTTGCTATCTGTACCATTGTCTTCTATCTCTATGGCTCTTGGTGGTTACATAATAGAGAAAGGCTATGGCTTTTACAAATTTATGTAATTTAATATATTTTTAGTTGGGCTAGTATTGTAAACAATATTCACACCTCTGATATCATAGCAACAGCAAAATTAGATACTCCATTTGGGAAATAATTATTTGTGTCTATATTATTTCTATTTTTTTTAATTATTTAATCTATATTCTAGGAAAGATAAATAGAAAATATTATTCATAGTATTTTACTATAATTTATACAAATAGACATTTCACAAATGATAAATAATAATTTCATTAGGTATTCTTGTGATCTTCTTATCACATACCAATATAAAAGAAGACCATAGGAGGAAAAAAAAATCTATCAACTATGAGAAAAAAAATTGTCGTCTTAATCAATCGTCATAGTCTGGGTCGTATAACTCTTTCATTCACATGTTCAGGCTATGACAATGATAATATAATTTATTTATTTATTACTCTAGTGAGTGATATCATAGATAGATTATTATGGTTTCAAACAGAAAAATTTAATCAATAATAATAATGGGTTGTAGAGGAATTTGTATACGCTACAAGGCAGACAGGCCTACAAAAGGAGGCAAACGATATTTGATAGGACAAAAACGTTGTCAGACCTGTGATATATTCATTAAACGGGATGGTTTATGGTGTCCTTGTTGTGGATATCGGTTAAGAAGTAGTCCTAGAAAAAAAGAGCAAAAAAAGAAAAATATTAAAATATAGAATGAGAATTTCAAAATTAATAAATACAGTATATTATCATTACAGTAATTTATCTATCTATATTATTCCTTAAAAAGATGGAAAATTAGAAATTAGACGTATATACATATACCATAACATATGCCACAGTCTGGACTTCAATAATCATTAATTCCCATTCAAATAGTTCAGGCTATGACAATATATTTTACTAATTACTGAGTTAAATTTTCCACAATTTTTTAAATATCATAATAGCAATATGAATATACAAACTCAACTCAACCAAATATAGATGACAATGTCCACCGAGCCATAGCCTCTTTACTAGTGATTGGTATTCATTATAGAAGGCTATGGCCATTATTAATTAATAAACCAATTTATCTCAAATTACTAAATAAAATGTTGACTATAGTGTAGAACCAGAAGTAGGACTCGTTAAGCCATACCGTGTCTAACTGTTATTACTGTTAGTTTGTTCCTGGATAAAAGGGCTATGAATTCCTTCTTTTTATATATTTTTATCAAGTTAGCAAATAACCCTTTTTAGTTATTTATTTCATGATGAATATATCATATGAAAATGTTGTTTTAAGAATACTAATAAAGATAAACTACAAAGTAAGAAAATTAATAATCTAATCATATTATAAAACAGAAATTATAACAACAATAAATTATTATCCTAGTCTGTGTATGAATTTTTAACTTTTATAATTCAGTAACGTCTTTAATGTTTGATTTGGATCATTTACTAAAACTCAAGTATAAAAATATCGATTCAAAATGAGCAATGATTTAAAATGATGTGATTATTATTTTATTTATCTTCTATGAATTTAAGAAATAAAGTTGCTATTGTAACCGGAGCAGGGGGAACAGTAGGCAGGGATATTACAAAATCATTAATTTCTGAAGGTTGCAAAGTAGTTATTAATGGACGTGACATTAAAAAACTGAATAGTCTGGCAAGGGAAATAGGAGATAAAAAAAATATCTTAATCCTTCCGGGGGATATAACTAAGGAAGGAGATGTCCTGAATATGATAGAACAAATTACAAATAATTATAATAAAATTGATATATTAATTAATAATGCAGGAGTTATAAACGATCCCAAACCTTTTCATCTTACAACTCATGATGAATGGTTGAACCTTATCAATGTTCATATTATAGGTACACTTCAAATGACAAAAGCAGTTTTACCACTGATGATTGAAAATAATGAAGGTTGTATAATTAATATCTCTTCTACTTTGGCAACAAAGGCAATTCCAGGAGTTCCATTATCTATCTATGGACTTACTAAGGGAGGTATAATTTCATTTTCTAAACATGTCGCGGTAGAGTATGGACAGTACGGTATTCGATGTAATTGTATAGTACCATCAACTATTAGAACTCCTTTTCTTGAACCATATCTGAGCGATGAAAATGCAAAGAAAACTTTAGAATCGTCATTTCCTCTACAAAGAATTGGTGAACCTTCTGATATTTCTAATGCTATTTTGTTTCTTTGTTCTGATAAAGCAAAGTGGATTACAGGAGCGAAAATCGATATCGATGGAGGTATAACAGCAAAATAACCTTTTTTATATTAACCTTCTTCTTTAAGATTGAATAATTTTATATAGTTTAATGGTATTTTATTATTTAATTCGTTCCAATTGTATGCCATAGCCTCCTATCTGTCTTTGCTCCTAATATAGAGGGCTATGGCTATTATTATTAATAATAAGATAATTTATCCTAAACTACTAAATAATTTGTTGATTATATTAATTAGAACCGAATCAAAAACCTACCGCCATAGCCTCACACCTACTATTACATTTGTACTCATTATTAGGCTATGGCTTTCTTATTCTTTTACCAATAAATTATCTCCAATTTTTATATATTATATTACTTTTTATTATTTACCTAAGATATTGAATAGGAATTATCAGCATAGGTATAGCCTTCAGTCCAATCTAGAGGGCTGTGGCTTCTAATCAAATAAAAGATAGCAGAAGAAGATATAATTAATTTGTCTATAATTGATAAATAAAATGTTGATTATATTATATAACCACAAGTAATCCAGAAAAACTAGCCATAGCATCCTATTATACTATTGGGTTGATTATTGATTCCATTAGAAGGCTATGGCTTTTACAAATTATTCTTTCACAATCTTATTCATAGTGAATAATGCAATTTAAATTGATGTATTAATAAGGTTCTTTATGAATATTAAAAGACCAATTGGAATAACGATAATTTCGATTTTAATAATTCTTAATGGTTCATTTCTATTATTTGGTGGAATAGCAACTTTTATTCTTACAACAAATTTTTCTTCTATTTTTGATACATTAGATTCAGTTCCCTTTACCTTAGAATCTAACAATACTAATTTTCAAGTAAGTGATTCTGAGATAATGAAAAATATTAATTATTTTCTCTATTTTATAGCAGGAATAATAATATTATTTTCTTTAGTTAATTTTGTTATAGCGTATGGTCTTTTAAAAGGTAAATCCTGGGCTCGTACAACTACTATCATAATTTCTATTATTTCAATAGTATCAAACATTATAATAATTCTGATATTGTTAAGTATATTCAATATTATTGAATCAACTTCTAATGGCCAATCGATATTAGGTGGAAATATTCTAACTATATTAATAAATGGCATAATAGTATATTATCTTTATAGAAAAGAAGTCAAAGATTACTTTCATAATTTAAATAGAACATCATCTTTTTATTCATCTCTTGATGACTTGAGATAAAGAAGTTTAATATTTTATGCATTTTTAATTTGTAATTTTTTCTAGTTCACTTTGAACTATTTCCTTTACTTTTTGGTCAATTTGTAAAGAAAGTTGGTTAATCTCGTTTGTGTTTAAATGTGTTAAATGATTCAAAAAGTCTTTTTCCCATAAATTATTTGCTTGTTGTTTATTGCCATTGGAATCGATTCTATATCTATTTCGTAAAGCTATATGAGCAAAATCATCTTTTAAGGAACCATGAAAATGCCAAATAAATGGTGGAATACTGGCTACATCGCCTTCATCTAGGACAATTGTTTTCGTAGTGGTAGACATATTTTCAATAACATTATCTTCAAACAAACATAAAATTCCCTTTCCCTTTGTACCAATTAGAATTTGTTCAGTTTCATGATAATGTAAGGTAGTTAGAGCACCATTTTTAAATAATACATGATACATCTCATGTTCAATTGAATTATTTTTATTCAAAACCTCTCTCATAACTACTTCTCCTCTAAAATAGTCTTTATTGATATCTTTTTTTTGTGAAAAAAAAATATTTTCCTTAGACAATTAGAATAAAATTAATTTTTAAATATATATATTTCTAATGATAATACTATTGAATTTATTAAGGGCTAATAAATTGATTAAATAAACTAATTTTTATTTGTATTTGTATATAATTTTTTTAGCAATAATTAGTAATACCTAAAATCATTCTTCTACATGTAATGGTTTATTGTATAATTCTTTATATTAATTTAAAGTATTATATAAAGCAAAGATGGTAATAGAAGTATATTTAGTTAATTTAATGTTTAATTGACTATGGATCAAAAAAATGAAAAAATATTTCTTTTTAATAGATGAAATAATTGAAATTATTATCGTAAGTTGAGTAAAAATGAATAAGTAACAATTATTATTTTTAGTGAAATTGATATGTAACAAAAATTTAATTAAATAAAATAGACAAATACGATAATATTTGTTTCTAATTATATTTCTTCTTTTATTGGATTTAATGAAATTGTTGTTTTTTAAAACTTAATATATTCTATATCCTCCAATAAAAACTAGATTTATTGAAAGAATTTGTAACATAACCAACAAGATACCTATTAATTTATAGATTACTCTTACAAATAAGTATCTAAAATGTTCTTTATTTAATAAATTTAATATAACAAATTAGTTAACAAGTACATTATAAATAGATGGTATAATTTTATTTACAGAAGAAATATTAGTTAATAGCCTTCTTTTTGATAATTATAATAACAAAGTTGAAATAAAGTTTGGTAATTAATCACTTTCTATGCGTTATTCCAATGTTGCTATGCGTTATTCTAATGTTGTGAATATGAAGGAAGCCAATATTGTATTATTAGGAGTACCTGATGAATCAAAATCTAAGGCACCTAGAAAAGGGACAAAAAATGGACCAAATCAATTACGAAAAGCATTATTCTCATCAGAAAATTTTATGAGATCCGGTCAATTAATACCTATATGTCCAATGAAGGGTGATTTATTTACAAAAAAAGTTTTTGATATAGGAAATGTAAAACGGAATAATTTATATTGCCTAATTGCTAAACTTATTTCTCAACAAAAAGTCCCTATTGTTATAGGAGGAGATCATTCAATCACTACTACTAATTTACATGCAATAAAAATGATTACTAAAAAAAAAATTAATTTAATTTATTTTGATGCTCATCCAGACTTTGTTACATCTACAAAAGATTACTATGGATCAGTTGTTAGTGATTCTCTTGATTGTATAGATATTAAAAAAAGTATCTTTGTAGGAATCCGAGCATGTGAACCAGAAGAGTTATATAATATTACCAAATATGGTGCAAATATTATTGATCCTATGGATGTTCAAGAACATGGAGCACAAAAAATTCTCAAAAAGATTACTCAAACCTGTATCAACAAAAATAATAATCATATATATATTTCCATTGACCTCGATTGTTTAGATCCTGCTTTTGCGCCGGGTGTTTCCGTTCCAACACCTTGTGGGTTAAATCCATTAGAATTGACTTTTTTTATTAAACAAATTTTAGAACAAACTAAAATTATTGGATGTGATATAGTGGAATTATCTCCTTCATTTGATATTAATAATATTACTGCTAATTTAGCTGCACGTTTATTTAAAGAAATATTAGGTTCTATTATTATATAACTAAATTATAATTTAATAAAAGTTTTATTAGTATGAATATTTGAAGAAACTGTTTTATTTAATAACTTAAACATCTTTAGAGAGTAGTTAATCTTCTACAATTCATATTGCATATGAATTATTGTATTTCCTTAAATCATGTAGATTACACTATAGAAAAAGCAATTATAGATGAATATATATTATTAATATGCTCTATATCCATTTCCAAGACTTTCAGATGCGATTTTTAATTCCAAAACTTCATTTGTTCCTTCATATATTGTTGTTGCTCTAGAATCAAGGAAATGCCTTGCAACTCTTGTAGTTTTTTTATAACCTTCTGAACCAAAAATTTGTAAAGATCTATTTGCCACGTCGAAAGAAGCATTGGTAGTATAATATTTTGCAATTGCTGAAAGTCTATCACATTCCTTTCTTAAATCAGAATATTTTTTGTTATTTCTATTTAGTGTAAAAATCCATTCTTCATCTTCAGTTTTTAAAGTTTCTAAATAGTCTTGAAGATCTTGTCTACTTATTGCAGCTTTATATAAAAGCCATTTTGAACTTTCTATTGCCACAATAATTTGTGATATATGTTGCTGAATTAATTGCTTCTTTGCTAATACTGAACCATGTTGGTTTCTGTTTTTTGAATATCTTATTGTCTCACATAAGCAATCTTTCATAACTCCTATGGCTCCTGCAGCAACACTTAGTCTACCATCTATCAAAGCGCTAAATGCTATGCTTAATCCATTACCAGATAATCCAAGTAAATTTTCTTTTGGAATTTTATGATTATTGAATTCTATAATTGCATTTTTTACAGTTAAGAGACCAATTTTATTTTTAATTTCATTTTTCTTTATTGAGGATGAATTCATGTCTACAATAAATGCAGAAATTTTTTTATTGCTCTCTTTTTCTTTAGCATATGTAGTAATTGTTTTTGCAAATGTTCCATTACCTATCCAATGTTTTTTTCCACTTATTATGAAATGATCTCCTTTTTCCTCAAATTTGGTGTCTATTAATGATGGATCACTTCCTGCGCCAGGTTCTGTCAAAGCAAAAGCCATTATATCTATTCCCTTAGTTGTATTTGGAAGAAATTTCTTTTTTTGTTCATCATTGCCCCAATTTTGTAGAACCATTTGTCCAATAGATGTGTGACATGAAAAAAATGTTCTCATTGAGCTTCCTTCTTCTCCAATTCTCTCCAAGGCAAGTAAATAACTTAAAATATCATATCCTAACCCGCCATACTCTTTTGAAATAGGACAACCCAGCATTCCTATTTTAGTGAAAAAAGGAATAACTTTTTCATTGATTGATTCATTGAGATAATTTTTTTCTTCATCTTCTCTTAATAATTTACAAATGTCATTTACTTTTTTTAAAAATCTTTTTTGATCATTGGATAAATCAAAGTTCATTTGAGAAAGGTTTGAAAAATAAGTATTATCCTTTTTCATAATAAAAAAAATATTATACTACATCTATAATAAAGGTAATCTGTTTTGTAAAACAATCATACAAAAAAGTCCTAAATTTGATTAGAATTTTTTTATAAAATGTTATTCTACATGTTATCAAAAATATCTATTGGATTTAAAAATAATGGATAAAATTGTAAATAAACTATTATTTCCATCTAATAAAGATTTATATTAAATGTATTTAAATTCATGGTATTAGGCAACCAAAGCATTCAAATCAAAAATAATTGGATTCAGATACTCCCTTTAGAATACCTCGATACAATTTGGCTACTAATGACTTAGTCAAGGTAAATCTTAAAACTGACAAAAAACAGAAAATAATAAAACCTCGTCTAGAAGGAAAATCTATTCTAATATCTGTAATAAATTTGAAAATATCAATTCTTTTTTACATACACATAGTCCATTTCTCTTTCAATAACAATATCAGGAAAATTTCAATCCATTTTAGAAGAAGCTGAATTGATTTAAAAGGTAGTCCTTCTATAATTTCTCATTTATTTTGGGAAGCGATGAATTAACAACAGCTATACTAGAGTTTTTATTCAAAGTAGAAAAAAATGTTATTATTGTATTAAATCATGGAATATTTGCAATTGGGGACAACATTGAATCAAGCACCTAGTATTATAGAAACACTTGAAAGTCTAAAATACAACAATAGCTCAATTATTCAGGGCTTCAAAAATTTTTGATTTACTTATTCCATTAGAAGATTAGTAATTGTCAATATATTTTCTATTCTATAAAATATTTTTTCATTATCTTTGGCATGTCTAGTTTTGTTATTTTCTGAAACTCATCAAAATGTTCATTTTTTAAATGTCGTATGGCAAATCTTATCTCTTTACCACATAATTTGCATTTGGCTTTTCCAAACATGATTGTTAAAGATAATTGGCAATACTTAATTTTTGTTATTATATTGTCCAAGTAAAATACATTTTAATTAAAAATAGAGTTATTGCTACTTTATTTGAATATTTAAATTACTATTTTATAGTTATTGTTCTTTTTGTTGTTTTATTTCACTAATAATTTCATCTTTATCTTCATATTTTCTTTGCTGTGGTAACATTATATAGACACATGCTCCACCGCACATTGTACATGGGACATTATTTCCTTCATGCTGTCCTTGTCTATTATGAATTCTCTCTGCTTCCTCTGGATTTATAGAAAGTTCTATTTGTTTTTGCCAATTCAAGGTTCTTCTTGCTTTTGTAATTTCCCTATCCCATTTGATTGCTTTGTCTCTCATTTTAACCAAATCTCCTGCATGAGCTGCGATTCTGTAAGCTATTAATCCTTCCTTTACATCTTCTACAGTGGGCAAAGCTAAATGCTCTGCTGGGGTTAAATAACATAATAGATCAACTCCTTCTGATGCTGATACCGCAGCTCCTATAGCACTCGCAATATGATCATATCCAGCAGCAATATCTGTAACTAATGGTCCTAATACATAATAGGGGATATCTCCAATTAATGATTTTGCTAATCTCACATTTGCAGCAACTTCATTTAAAGGAACGTGTCCAGGTCCTTCAATCATAACCTGTACGTCATTTTCATGAGCCCTTTTTGCTAGTCTAGCTACATTTATCATTTCTGCAACCTGTAATTCGTCATGTGAATCTAAGATAGAACCTGGTCTTAATGCATCTCCTAGGCTAAAGGTTACATCATATTTTCTAGCTATTTCACACATATAATCAAAGTGTTGAAAATATGGATTTTCCTTTTCATATTTCAACATCCAAGCAGCAGTAATTGTCCCTCCTTTCGAGACAATACCTGCATGTCTTTTTACCTCTAAAACTCTTTTTGCTAATTCTTTAGTTATTCCAGAATGAATGGTCGTATAATCTACGCCATCTTTGGCATGCTTTTCAAATGAATTTAAAAAATCATCTTCAGTAATGTTTAAAGGATTCTTATATTTTTCGACACCATAGGCATAGGCTTGATAAATAGGAACAGTTCCAAAGGTAATTGGTGCTGCCTCTAAAAGTTTTTCCCGAATTAAATCTAGATTTCCTCCATCAGATAGGTCCATTATTGTATCACCACCATATTTTACTGCAACTTTGGCCTTGGAGACTTCCTCATCTAAATTTTGATACAAAGTTGAAGTACCAATATTAACATTAACTTTGGTTCTTAATCCTTTTCCAATACCGACTACTTTTATCTTTTGTTTTCTTACGTTATTTCTTGGAATAATTATAGAACCATTAGCTACTTTTGGAATTAGAAAATTAATATCTATATCTTCATCTTTTGCAACATTGAGCATTTCCTCTGTTGCAATTCCTCTCCTTGCAGTGCTCATTTGGGTGCCCATTATTCTTCAATTTATAATATAACAAATGAATATAAAAGAATGTCCCCATTCGGTTTAGAGTCGACATTAAGAGTTAGAGTAGAAATACTAATATTCAAAATATAAGAAAGATGTAGGTGCGATTATTTAAATATCTGTATTATAAGGTAATAAGAAAAGAATTTTAGCAATGATATTATTATGTCTCTTTATATTCCCACTTCAATAACTTTAATAAAAAAAATGATAATGTAATATTATGGATTATTTTAATAAACTACATAGTCCATTTTCCGAATTACCTCATTCACATTATAATACTCCTTTTCTATTAGAAAAACTTCTTTTTAAATTGTCTAAAAAATGGGTTGCTGGATATAATATAGATGATGCATTAAATTGCGGCTTAAATGCAAATGAGCGCGGATTAAAATGTATTATCAATTATCTAGGTGAAGATTTTAAAATCCCAGAAATTGTGAAAAATACAGTAATAGAATATACAAAACTAATAAATAAAATGAGGTCTAAAAATGTTCAAGGATCAGTTTCAATAAAACCTACTCAAATTGGTCTGTCTATAGATTATAATTTCTGTTTAAACCATCTATTAGAAATAATTTCAGTTGCAAAAAAAAATCAAATTTTTATTTGGATAGACATGGAATTTTTTGAAACTGTTGAATCTACTCTATCAATTTATCAAAAAGTATTTGAAGAAACTAATGAAATAGGTATCGGTACTGCAATCATATTTGAAAAGAAGCTATTCTGATTTAACTAATTTATTAAAATATTATGCCAATGTAAGGTTAGTAAAAGGAGCCTATCATGAAAATGAAAAAAATGCCTATCAAAGAAAATCTGAAATAGACAATAATTATCTTGAAATGGTAAAACTTTTATTTTTACAAAATAAAAATATAAGACAAAATCAAATTTTTGCAATTGCAACGCATGATTCTAATATAATAGAAAAGTCTCTAAATCTATTTTCTCTATCTGATTTAAAAAAAGAACATTTGCAGTTTCAATTTTTAATGGGAATCCGTGAAAAACTAAAAATGAATCTATTGGATAGAGGATTTACAGTTGAGGAATACATTCCATATGGTGAAAATTGGTTACCTTATTCTCTTAGGAGACTAAGGGAAAGAAAAAGTAACATACTTTTACTAATGCGATCATTAATTTCTTCATAATTCACATTAATTATCTTAATTTTACAGTTTTAATACTTCCTCCATTAGCAGATACAATAACCCTATCAAAATTCAATTCATTAGGATCAGGAGTTATAAATATTGCTCCAAATGGTCCAATATTTCCAAATGTATGACGTTTGCCATTTTCTCCAAATTGAACTATAACATCTTTAATTTCCTGGGGATTGTTATTGTTTACTTTTACACTTATTGTTTGAATTGAATGCATTGCCTCATTTCTTTCGAGAATCTCAACACTTAATCCTGCTCTCGGAATAAAAACTGATAAAACAATAATGGCAACAACTACAAAACCACCAAGTATTATATATTTTATTTTTTTTCTATCCATTCGTAAAGAAGTTCCTCTTCTACCAGAACTATTATCCCATCTTCCCACGATATTATATGTCATTGCATTTTAATAAAGTTCATGATTATAAAACAAATTATCTTTTTTATAATCACAAAATTTGTCTTCATATCAATTCAAACAGAATTCTTGTTGTTGTAGCATTAATATATAAATAATTTAAGTTCCCTTAAAATAACTTCTTTTTTCAACTTTAAGGATTACTAATGTCTTATTAAATGATAAAGTAAGTACAAATACAAATAGTATACTTAGTAAAATGGCTGTTGTTATCTCTTATCAATTTGATGAGAATTTTTTTTTAGAATAGACTCTTACACTAATCTATTTTGATATAGTAATAAAATGTGATAGTCTGAAATCTTAGTATCGAGGGTTATAGTAGAAGTAAATCTATTAACTTTAAAAATTTGTTTTTTAATATTATAATACATTTTCACAAGAGATAACAATTAGGTAATAATAGAAAAACTATCAAGATCAGAAATCACATTATAAAGTATAAAAAACTAAATATAGTGCAGTTCACAGATTTCACCGATAATGTGAATATTCTTATCTTCTTTTATCATTTTTTACATATTATCTCTTTTTTGGTTAATGATTTGTTATACTGATCTATTCAAATGAAATTAAGACTATGACCCATTTACTTATATATATATAAGTTTGTTAACAGTCATGTGAACAAACACATGAGTTCATCATGTAAACTGTTTCTAGTTATATTGCCATGAGAGTTATTGTAGTTACATGTCCAATCAGATACTGCTTTTCCAATATCAGATTCATTTCTAAATGTAGAATTATTGATTGCTTTTCTCTGTAACCACATCCATCTAACCTCTATAAGGTTCAGGTGGGGAGATCTGGTGGTAGGTTGAAATACAAGAACTATTCTTGGATAGTTACGTACTATTGCATTTCTTGTCTTTTTTGACCTGTGTATAGATGTACATTATCTAACACAACAAATATTGTTTTTATACTGGAATTATATCTGGAATCGACACGTCGCATAAAATCTATAAACTGCTCACTGGTCTTGTTTCTATAGCAGTGTGTATACATCTTATCATTTGTATAATCGTAAACACCAAATGTATTGAGAATTCCTTTTACTTTCTGTGCTTTTTCTATCTTGGACTGTGTGGAACACCATGATGGACCGCCATATGTCTTTTTGCTGCTATCGGTCCTTTCTCATCTTGATACAACAGTACGGAATCAGGAGGTGTATTGTATCTTAATTCTTCAATCCTATTTTTTTTAATTCGTATTCAGGATCTGCTTTTACCCAATACCGTCTTTGAATTCCTCCACTCTATACCATGTTTTACCAGGACATTCTTTATCTCAGTATGACTGATACTCTCTACCAACTTCTTTTCTTCCATTATGTATCCTGCAAGTACACGTAACGACCATGTAGAGAATTTCAGTCTGTACTTTCTGGGGTCATTAGATGCTATCTCTACACAATCTTTCTTTCTATATTATCTGTAATCTTGTGAGCATTTCGTATATGTTTTCTAGATACAATACCATCAATACCTTTTTCATTAAATCTGTGTATCCATTTACGTAATGTTATTATCGTGATGATTTGTAATTTTTCTTATCTCAGGTACTGTGTGTATCCTTCATCTCTAAGCAAGATCATTTTCGCACGATAACCTGATTCTGCATCATTATCGAGCAACCAATGAAGGTCATTCATCTCCTCTGTACTTATTTCTCGGAGGTAGATATTCCACACAGTATATGTGTTATGTTATGGTTAGCTAAAGCTATTGTTATAAAACTAAATTGTCAAATTAATTATTATTATTTTACAAGAATCACTAGATAGAATATTACAATGCTGTTAACTTACCATTAAATCTAAAATTACTAATTTTCAATAAAATTTAATTAATAACCTTTTAAAATCTATATTGATGCATAATGTCGATGAATCTCCATCAATGTATATTCATGAAATAATGAGTAAGAATGTCGTTAAGGTAAACCATGAAATTTCTGCTTTAGAAATATCTAAAATTATGGTAAAACAAGGAGTTAGTTCAGTTGGCATAATAGATAATGATAATAAAATTATAGGTATAGTTACAGAAAAAGATTTGATTAGAGAAGTATGTGCTAAAAATATTCTTGCAAATACATTAACAGCAGCTAAAATAATGTCTTCTCCTTTAATAACTATTAATAAGAATTCTAATATAAACGATGCAGCAAAATTAATGGTAGAAAAAAAAATAAAGCATCTGGCAATTTATGAGAATAATGATATCATTGGAATAGTTACTACATCTGATTTGATCAATTTCTTAAGAAATAAAATTAAATCTATGGATTTAGATTCCAATTTATTAGATGCTATATCTATGGCTGATATTCCTTTAGAAGAGGGGGGATTTTCTCTTCCTTTATCTGAAGATGAATTAAAATAACTAATAAAGGTTTTTTTAATACCTGCCCATTACTATATATATAAAAAAAAATTATATGTTTCTAAATAATGATATAATAATTATTGACAATATGGTATTTTATGTTTATTAATAAATAAATACTTTAAGAAATATATTATAATGATGAATACCGACAATCACACTGACCAAGAAATAAGAAATTTCTATAACCTAAAAAATATTGCTGTAGTTGGAATGTCAAAAAATCAAGAAAAACCATCTCATTATGTACCTAAATATCTTATTCAGCAAGGTTATAATATTATACCTGTAAATCCAACGATAGAGGAAATCTTAAATAGAAAATCTTATAAAATGGTTTCTCAAATTGAGGAGGATATTGATATTGTAGATGTATTTAGAAAATCTGAAGATGTCATGCCAGTAGTAGAAGATGTAATAAAAAAGAAAGGAGTTAAGTTAATATGGTTACAAAAAGGAATATTTAGTCCAGAAGCGGAAAAATTGGCAAAGAAAAATGGAATTGATTTTATTTATAATAGATGTATGTTCGAAGAACATCAGAGACTAATTTTAGGCGAAAAATGAATTTTATCAATTCTAGTAAATATCTAAAAAAAATCATAAATATTATGATATTTTTCTGAAATCCTTTTTAGTTAAATTTTAAATATCGTAAAATAATGTATAGGGAAAATAATATTTTTTAGCACCTATGTACAAAAGTTTAGAAAATAATATTATTGATAAAATAATGGTGGTGATAACTAGATTATACCTGTTTTTTTCATTTTGGTATTAAATCGTTTCGCTCTTATTTCTGAATGTTTCAGCTACTAATTAACAAAGGATTTCCATGAATCTTTCCTTTCTTGTACTGAATCTACTATTATGAATAAACTCGAATGTTTTTGAATATGTCTGTAAATTGTACCTGTTTACGCCCATGAACTTTTTTATCCATAACTGATACAAGTTGCTTCTGCATTCACAGTTATTGACATGTATTGTACCATTTGCATATTCTTTCTGCGAATGGATTACACTTTTGTGTACGAATCCATGTTCTTCCAATTGGTCATATGCCCTATATTCATCTGTAAATATTGTGGAACCATACTGTACTCTGCTACAGACAATATCAAGAAGTGACTGTCGTAAAGGAACATCAAAATATGTCATTCCGTTCCTTCTTTGATGAATACATGTTATCATTGGATGATCCTTGTAAAATGTACCTCTACCTCTCCAGGGTTTTAGTCCTCTTTTCCGGGGTTTTCTACCTAGTTTTACTATCTCATCATGATATGATCTTCCTTTCAATCCTGCCTTGATATAGAATTCATCACCCTCGACCTTACCATCGAGTTTAGCGTAAGAAGAAGAAGAAATTTTTTCCATAACTGTTCTGATAAATCTGTAGCATCTTGGATATGGTACCACTACCTCAAGCGATATCTCTCTTATTGAACAGCCAGGCCAGAGTACAAAGTACAGGTACAGTGCCAGAAACCAAACCTTCAATGGTGTATGTGAATAATGAAATACAGTACCTGTTTTGTCATTGAATCCTCTTTTACATTGCTTGCAAAAATACTTTTGATATGATCTGTAAAGACCATCCTTCTTTACGTTATTAGACTGGCAACGTGGACATATTACATAGTCATTCCATCTAATCTTTCTCAGTAAACTGGTACACCAATTTTCATCAGGAAGAGATGTGGTTAAAGTAAACACATCTTAATTAGGTGTTATCCAGCTTTAAGTTTGGCTGAAACATTTGTAAATAAGAGCGAATCGTTTTTATAAATTAATCAACAATAATGATTTAATAATCATCAATATCTTGAATTTGATGATTCAATTTGCATTATTCACTATGAATGAGATTGTGAAAGAATTATTTGTAAAAGAAAGCCATAGCCTTCTAATGGAATCAATAATCAACCCAATAGTATAATAGGAGACTATGGCTAGTTTTTCTGGATTACTGTGGTTATATAATATAATCAACATTTTATTTATTTATCAATTATAGACAAATTAATTATATTTTCTTCTGCTATCTTTTATTTGATTAGAAGCCACAGCCCTCTATATTAGGAGCAAAGACAGATAGGAGGCTATGGTATGATGCAATTGGAACGAATTTTTTAAATAATAAAACACCATTAAACTATATAAAATTATTCAATCTTAAAGAAGAAGATTAATTAATATAAAAAAAGGTTATTTTGCGGTTATACCTCCATCGATATCGATTTTCGCTCCTGTAATCCACTTTGCTTTATCAGAACAAAGAAACAAAATAACATTAGAAATATCAGAAGGTTCACCAATTCTTTGTAGAGGAAATGATGATTCTAAAGTTTTCTTTGCTTTTTCATCGCTCAGATATGGTTCAAGAAAAGGAGTTCTAATAGTTGATGGTACTATACAATTACATCTAATACCGTATTCTCCATACTCTACAGCGACATGTTTAGAAAATGAAATTATACCTCCCTTAGTAAGTCCATAGATAGATAATGGAACTCCTGGAATTGCCTTGGTTGCCAAAGTAGAAGAGATATTAATTATACAACCTTCTTTATTTTCAATCATCAGTGGTAAAACTGCTTTTGTCATTTGAAGTGTACCTATAATATGAACATTGATAAGGTTCAACCATTCATCATGGGTTGTAAGATGAAAAGGTTTGGGATCGTTTATAACTCCTGCATTATTAATTAATATATCAATTTTATTATAATTATTTGTAATTTGTTCTATCATGTTCAGGACATCGCCTTCCTTAGTTATATCTCCTGGAAGGATTAAGATATTTTTTTTATCTCCTATTTCCCTTGCCAGACTATTCAGTTTTTTAATGTCACGTCCATTAATAACTACTTTGCAACCTTCAGAAATTAATGATTTTGTAATATCCCTGCCTACTGTTCCACCTGCTCCGGTTACAATAGCAACTTTATTTTTTAAATCCATAGAAGATAAATAAAAATAATAATCGCATCATTTTAAATCATTGCTCATTTTGAATCGATATTTTTATACTCGAGTTTTAGTAAATGATCCAAATCAAACGTCAAAGACGTTACTGAATAATGGTTAAACATGCTATGGCTTAATGAATCCTCTGTATCTATTAAGTTTGATAATTCTAATTCTATATTTTAATATTTTTTTTTTGCTCTTTTTTTCTAGGACCACTTCTTAACCGATATCCACAACAAGGACACCAAAAACCATCCCGTTTAATGAATATATCACAGGTCTGACAACGTTTTTGTCCTATCGAATATCGTTTGCCTCCTTTTGTAGGCCTGTCTGCCTTGTAACGTATACAAATCCCTTTACAAGCCATTATTATTATTGATTAAATTCTTCTGTTTGAAACCATAATAATCTATCTTTATATGATATCACTAGATAATAAATAAATAAATTATTTAATTGCCATAGCCTGAACTAGTTGAACGGAGTTAATGATTAGAAAGTCCATGTTATGACTTCTTTTTTGCTGCAATTCCCTCCTGCATCTATATATGATGTGCTATTACCTAATTAATGAAATATAATTTCATCACTTTTGAAACTATTCTTTTGAGTTTTAAATAATATATTATTCCTGTAGAGTAATAGATTAACTATTAAATAAATAAATAAATAAATAGATCAATTTGTAAATTTTATTTCTTTATTTATTTTAACTATCTAATAAAATTATTTAAAGAAGTTCTGTCTGGAGTTCTTTTGACTGAAAAACCAGACTAGAGGACATGTAACTACATACATGAGCCTCAATGAACCTCTTCTTTTGTTATTTTTGTTTTTGTTGTTATTCTTCTTTAACTGCTTTAAGTATAATATATTATGTACAAGCAAAATTTTCAAAAAAAGAGAAAAGGATACACATCATGCTTAAATAGATTTTTTACGTTTAATCTATACTCTATAATGTTTACTAAATCCATAGCCATAGTAGATGATGATCCAGATTTATTAAATATATTTAGCGAGGCCTTAAAAATGAGTGGCTATTATGATGTTTCTAGTTTCACTGACCCTCTTTTAGCATATGAGCATATCAAGGAAAATCCAAATAAATACTCATTATTAATTATCGATGATAAAATGCCCAATATATCTGGATTATTTCTAGGAACCAAACTCTTAGAAATAAATCCAAAACTAAATGTAATCATAATGAGTCATTTTGTTGACTTGAAATGTAATTATAAATTTAATATTCTTAAAAAACGTATATCGATATATAAATTAATTGATGCCGTGAATGAAAGTATATCAAAATCTATTTTATATGATGACAAACTCTATAATCCTTTACAATAATTAGTAAAAGCCATAGCCCTCTTGACACTGCAACCAAGTAGAACACAGAAGGCTATGACTTTCTCGATCATGGTATTTTTTCTTGTTTAGTGTAATGATTTATAGATGTGAATATATTTAAAAATCAGTAAACAATGTTAATTGTTTAATTATTATTGTCATAGTCTGAACTATAAGATAGAAAGAGATGAACTTTTTTCTTTTAATTTCAACGATGTAAATAATTATGAAAATACAACTTTAAAAAGAGAAATAGACAAATGGAATAACTTTTCTTCTGTTTTAAGAAAACAAAATCGAGAATTATTCAATAAAATGTTACAATCATCTTATAAATATTCAACTGCAATAAATGTTAAAGGGGAACAATTTTCAACTGAGTCACTAATAATGTCTCTGTTATTTGAACAATATAAAATACAGTTAATAATTACTAAATAATTATTATTCGTTAACTGTAAAAATCTTTATTTACTACAATTCTACAACATTTCAGCATTTCTAGTTGATAGATAATATTATTAGTTTCTTCAATCTCTATTCTTGCTACTCTTTTGAGTTCATATTCTAATCTATCAATTTTAGCATCTAGTACATGTTTCAATGATTTTAATCCTCTATTTTGTTTCTCTAGTAGAACCCATTGTAAAGTATCAATTTGTAATTGAAGCATCTTGTTTACTGCTGGACAGTTATTAGTTCCAATATGATTTTGTAAAGTAGTGATACCTTTTTCTACATTTTCTTCTAAACTTGCATTAATAGATATAATCATCAAATCGATCCAAAAACATACTATTAAAATTTAGAATCTCTTTTGAGAGAGGGAGAGAGATAATGACAAGGTAAAGGAAAAAGATTCATTGGTTCATTTATCTGATCAATTATTGGTTCTAATTGAAAGAATATATACACAACAATTAGAAAGAAAGCAAATGATATAATATAATTTATTTAACTAATCTTTTACTTGACTTTCTCCTTTTATTTAAAAAACTTTTTATGCAAACTGAACAAAATTTATGATACAGTGTTTCTCTTAAAAAAAGAATTTAGTAAATCTAGTTTAGTTTTATATCTTGGTCTTGTTTTAGTTATAGGGTCTTTAACTCAAATATCATCAACAAATTTTTTTGAAAATAATGACCATACTCTTATGAAAATTACTTCAATTTATGCCCAAGACGATGATGGAGGAGGCGATGATGGTGGAGGAGGGGTGATGGCGGAGGCGATGGCGATGGAGGCGATGATGGTGGAGGAGACGATGGAGGCGATGATGGTGGAGGAGACGATGGAGGCGATGATGGCGGAGGAGACGATGGAGGCGATGATGGCGGAAACGGTAATGGAGACGATGGAGAGCGATGATGGCGGAGGAGACGATGGAGGCGATGATGGCGAAGATTTCTCTGATGGGTCTGATGACAATGGAGACAATGGTGATGTAGATGTACTAACTCTAAGACAAGATGAAGACGATGAAGACGAAGATGCTCAAGACGAAAATGCTCCTGAAGTACTAAGTCTAAGCGAAGATGCGTTAGTGAAGTACTAACTCTAAAACAAGATGAAGACGAAAATGCTCCTGAAGGTACTAAGTCCAAGAGAAGGAGATGATGTAGACGAAGATGTAGGCGCTTCTGAATTCTTTGGTGGTTCTGGTGCTGACACAACTACTGCTACTACTGCTGATGCTGATACAACTGGTAATGGTGATGTCACTGGCGGAGAAGATGTAGAGGCTTCTAGGTTCTTTGGTGGTTCTGGTGCTGACACAACTACTGCTACTACTGCTGATGCTGATACAACTGGTAATGGTGGTGTAACTGGCGGGGAAGATGCTGCTACATATTTTGGTGGTGGTTCTGATGTTGGTGCAGGAGAAGATGAGACAGAACCAACACCTACAACAGGAGAACAACCAACACCTACAACAGGAGAACAACCAACACCTACAACAGGAGAACAACCAACACCTACAACAGGAGAACAACCAACACCTACAACAGGAGAACAACCAACACCTACAACAGGAGAACACCACACACAGAACAACCAACACTACAACAGGAGAACAACCAACACCTACAACAGGAGAACAACCAAAGCCACCAGCATACGATCCTTCAAAACAAAAATGCCCGCCAAAGGATCGCCCTGACCACGGAGACCGTGATGACCACGATGATGATCGACACTATAAAGTTATAAAAATAATTCATAAAAACAAGATAATAGTAAGAGACTATGATAATAGTGAAAGAGAACTTTTAATAATCGGTGATAGAAATACGTGTCCAATTCAGACAGACAGTGTGACACTCTCCGGAAAAATTAATCCAAAAGGAATAAGATTACTTGCTGATTTTGATCCATGTAGGGTTAGTGATGGAAGTGTAACCTTGAATATGCCGGATACTAGAAATATAAAATTGGCAGTATTACATATTGATAGAACTGGTAACAATAATGTAGGAACATTAGTAAATCCTATAAAAATTCAGGATATTAGTACTAATCAGGCATTATATACAATTGAATTAGATGGTGCTATGACCGGAATAAATCCAATTACTGGACAAAGAACTACTGTCACAAATATCAATGGACTAGCATTATATAATTATGGAAACAATGCAATACAATTTGAATCAGGTAATATTGCAGCATTAACAGCAAAATTTACCAGATAATTTTTTTCTAATTCACTTAAGTTTTGATTTTAAGAATCTATATATCATTTCTGCAGCAGTGAAGGTTTTTCCAGTTCCACTTGCCATTGCCAAAATCATTTTAGTTTTCTTTGCTAGTATTGCTGTTTCAACACTTTCTATTGCTTCCTTTTGATAATACTTTATTCCAGAAATATCAATCGGGTTTTCCTTAAACCACTTTTCAGAATCTTCCATGTTCCTTTGGAATAATTCTTCCAATGCAGATGGTGAATGAAATTTCTTTATCTCACGTGGTAAATTATATTTTGAACGAACATCTTTGAACCAAATAATATGATCATTCGAAGCATAAAGAAATGGAATATGATAACCATTAAAATCAAAATTTCCTTTTTTATAACTTTTTGAATATCTTTCATCTTGTTCTAATATGCCCATAACACCAGTATTTTCTGGCTTTGCTTCAACATCACCTACAAGAATACCATTAATATATAATCCATAATCCATTGGTCCGGAATCTGTTGGGACTTCTTCTACAGCATAAAAGCCTACATTTGGAACATATTCACCACTTTCAATAATTGTCCAACCAGATTTCTTTAACATTTCATCAATTAAGTCCCTTGCCCTGTCTTCTTTTAAATATCGTTTATCCACTTATGCTAACCTTTAATTGAAATTGATAAAATAAACTTATTAATTAAATTTTATTTTATTAATAGAAAGTTATAATTTAAAAATGTAAAATTGCAAACACAGAACTATTATTTATTTTGTGATGCAATTACAGCAAATATCAAATTTCTTTCATATTCTTTCTTTGACCTAACAGAATAAGAATCTCCAAAACAACACATTCCACATTTTCTTTTTCTTGAATTACCTTCTTTTAATGGATCAAATTTGAATGAACAATTTCTACATTTCATAGGTATTACTAGGAATACTCATAATATAAGTATTACTAAGAATATAATAGTAATACTTAATAATACGTTAGTATCTATAAAAATATAGGTGAGTTATATTTTTAATACGATATTGGCTAAAAGCATGAAGTTTATTGCTCGTATCAGTACTATGGGAGATAAGAAAGTTGTAATCTATGTCCCACAAGAATACCATAAAGAGATATTAACAAAACTTCAAAGGTAAAGCCCTAAAGATTACTATTGAAGAAGCAATCTAATAACAACTAGAAATGAGTTTTTTTTAAATGGAACAACTAATAAATTAAAACTTTCCAGAGGTACATTAAGAAAAAAATGACCATCAACACCAACACCGATCCACACCTGTTTGTAAAAACCTATATGAGTAGTGAACAGATTTTAGAACGATTTAACAATACTTGTATGGTTTGTAATAACGTTAAAGATGATTTGGATACTTATATCGTGGATGACACTAAAGATCCTCCTCTCATCACCGCAATATGTGAACCGTGTTACGCTTTAGTTAGAAGAGGTGATTCAGAAGAAACACATATTGTATCAGCCGAGAATGAACAGAAATACAACCTTGCAAGATACAACTTTAGAGATGGATTGGGACGGACCAAAGAAGGTTTGAATGATATGGTTTCTATCCTGGCCGAAGAACATCCGGATTGGTCAATAAAGAAAATATTCAAAACAATATGGATTGAGAATGAAGATATAATGGGAGAAATTGGCATGTCTATAAACTCTATGTATAAAAATCTAGATAATCGTAATAGACAATTACTAGATGCTAGTAAGCAAAATAGAATTGGGAACAATGTTCTAGAAGAAAGTGGTCCCAATGCCTTGGACCACAATGTTATAGAAGATTCTTCTGAAATGAATGCAAGGGAGTTTACAAAACAACAATATCAAAGAGCCCATCGAAATATGTCAAAATCAGAAGTCAATAAGATATTCGAGGAAATACCACAAGATTTAGATTTTGACCATATCACAAATACAGATCTAAATTCAGCACTTAAAAATGCCCATGAATCTGTTATAGAGAAAGATTTTGAAGAAGCAGAAACTCGTCTTAAGAGATTTGATATACTAATGAAGGCAGCAACAAAGGATAAAAAAACAGAGCAGAAGAAACCAGAACCCAAGTCCAAGAACAAAAATATAGTGTCTAGAAAATATGAATTGAAATACAAAGACCAGACTATTCCACTTACATGTCTATTCTATTATGATACTGAGTCGTTTATAATAACAGTGGATGAATAATAACAAGGAATAAGTACTCCTAATCAAACTAATCAAAATAATAATATTAATCCTAAATCTTGTAGTTATGGATGTGGATTAAAATTCTATTGGAATGTTTCAACTAATGAATATTGGGAACTATATACTAAAAAGAAACATATTTGTCGCAATCGATCAAATAGTTAAAATAATAAAAGAAATCTTCTTCTTCAGTAACGACACCATCACTACCATCATGATCATTATCAACTAATACAAGCAAGCCAACTTATTACAAGAAATCATGGACTTCCACTCTTAAACCAATTACTAAATCATAAAAATTGATTTGGTAATTATCTAATGCAGAAATAGGATCAGTAAATGAATCTACTTTAAATCCATTGTCTTATAAAATATTCTTTATTGTAAAAGTAATATCTGGTTCATCATCTATTAATAAAATAGAATTTTGAATTTTTAGTCACTGTTATTATATGTATCAATTACTTATCATTTATTACTATCTGGTGGCTAGTTTTAACTATAGGAAGTGTAAAATAAAAAGTAGATCCTATACCATTAGAATTATTATTAGCCCATATCTTTCCACCATGTATTTCAATTATACTCTTGGAAATAAATAATCCCAAACCTGTTCCTGCTATAATGGATTTAGTAGCAAATTTTGTAAAAAGTTTGGGCAAGATTTCTGGATCTATACCTGTTCCTGTATCCTTTATGCTAACAGTAACTTCATTATCATTATTACTATTGT
This sequence comes from uncultured Nitrososphaerales archaeon, assembly GCA_963840085.1. Lineage (GTDB taxonomy): Archaea > Thermoproteota > Nitrososphaeria > Nitrososphaerales > Nitrososphaeraceae > TH1177. The sequence goes on along the minus strand of CAWIYT010000092.1, from coordinate 572 downwards.
TACCATTTTTTCTTTCAAAAATAACAGTAATACTACCTTCATTTGTGAAATTGAAGGCATTGTTTAACAAGTTATAAACTACTTGACTAAGCCTATTTCTATCAGCCTCTATAATTATTTCATTGTTGTTATCATCCGATTCATAAGACAATTTTATATTCATTTTATTTTCTACAATCTTTTGTTCAAAGTCTCTCATGATCTCTATTATCATTTCTTTAAGATCAAATTTTTCTTTCTTTAATAAGAAAGAGCCACTTTCAATTCTTGCAACATTTAAAATATCTTCTGCAAGTTTCAATAGTCTTTTTGAATTCCTAATAATAACATCCAAAATTTCCTCATCTTTTTCAATGTTTATCTCCCTGTCTCGAAGTAACTCGCAGAGTCCAAGTATCGGTTGTATAGGAGTTTTCAGTTCATGTGCTGCTACATGAGTGAATTCATTTTGCATTATACATAATAAATTAAGGATACAATCTAACCTATTAAAATTATTATTATTCCTCTATACCTGATTTAATATATCTTATTGCAAAATGAATTTATGAATTAGTGAGATTTATCACACA
>CAWIYT010000091.1:0-6929 GCA_963840085.1 uncultured Nitrososphaerales archaeon | reverse complement strand
AATTTACTAAATTAGGCAAGGTAATTGGAGAAAATATAAGAATTATAGAATCTCTAATCTTTTTTACTGCTTCAATCATTTGGGGATATAGCCAATCTTTTTTCTCTTTTTCAATATAGGAGTCATTTAGAAAGAAATTTCCTGTTATAATAACCAATTTAGGTTTGTATTTTTTTATAATATCCTTTTCAAGATCAAATATCAAGAAACGTGCTAACTGATGAATTGTGAATATTCTTTTTACTATTGTTCGATTTAATACAATATCTAAATTCATTTTGTATTTTTTATAGGCTTTTTCTACTATTTTATAAAAGTCTAATTTATTATCTGCAACTAGAACACATACGTTATCAGATTCTAAACCACCAAATCTTTTAGATAAAAGACCTCTGACAATAGTATCACAAACTAAATCAGAATCAGGGTTAACAAAACAAACTTTATCTCCTAATGTTAATTCTATTCTTCTATTTTTCTTTATATTCGGAGATATTTCGATAGAGAAAATCTATTAATTAGAAGATCCTGCGCTGCAGTCAAGTTACTAGGTATATTATTGGAAGAGTATCGAATTCTAGAGGCAGTAGAAAGAGAATAATCAGTTTGAGTTATTTCATTCCCTTTCAATCTGTTTCATGAAAGAAAATAGTATTATAAATTCAATAGAGATCGTTGAAGAGAGGGAGAGGACTATAAAATGAATTCTTTTCTTACCAATATTAAGTGTTAAAAATTTCCTATATCAATATTCAAATGCAATAAATGCTAAAGGAGAACAATTTTCAAAGATAATCATTGAGAGTGTATCTCTACTTCATCTCTTACATCGACAGTTATAAAGACAATTGTATCACGTGGAGGAAGACCCGATTTAGTTTTATCAATTCCTACTTTTCAAAATAATCTATTGGAAAATCTAAAAAATATTCCATTCTTATTTATTATTGGAAAAAAAGACAAAGTAGTTTTAGATTTAACTTCTCAAATTTATCAAGAAATGCAATATAGAAAATAATTCTAAAATTGAGATAGTAAATAATTCAACTCATTTATTTGAAGAACCAGGAACATTGGAAAGGGTTAAAGACATCACAGAAAAATGGTTTATTCAACATTTATAAAAATAAAAAAAATTGTGATGTAGTTATCTAATTTACAGATAGTCTTGCTGCTGCATCTGGGACTGTAGTTGAGACTATTGCTAAACCACCAGCAATAAGTGCTCCCATAATTGCAAATATTTTACGCATTAAAGCAAAAGAAAGATACATACTATATAAAGACAACTTCAAACTAAACAATAATTTCTTAAAAATTGATTATATTCATACTCTGTAATTAATATTATATTGTTATTTTCCACTTTTTCAAAATCTCTAATACTTGTTCGTCTGTTATAGGGTTCAAAGTCTTTGTAATATTTTCGACTTACTGACTGAAAATTGGATAAAGAAGGTTTCATTACAATTCTAAAAAATATTTCATTCTTATTTATTATTGGAAAAAAAGACAAAGTAGTTTTAGATTTAACTTCTAAATTTATCAAGAAATATACTATACAAAAGAATTCCAAAGTAGAGATAGTAAAGAATGCAACTCATTTATTTGAAGAAGGTGCATTAGAAAAAGTGGGAGATATAGCAGTAAGATGGTTTATTCAACATTTATAAAGACAAAAAAAATTTTTTTGTGGTATTAGTTAGTTATCTAATTCAAGGTTAGTCTTGCTGCTGCATCTGGGACTGTAGTTGAGACTATTGCTAAACCACCAGCAATAAGTGCTCCCATAATTGCAAATATTTTACGCATTAAAGCAAAAGAAAGATACATACTATATAAAGACAACTTCAAACTAAACAATAATTTCTTAAAAATTGATTATATTCATACTCTGTAATTAATATTATATTGTTATTTTCCACTTTTTCAAAATCTCTAATACTTGTTCGTCTGTTATAGGTTCAAAGTCTTTGTAATATTGACTTACTGACTGAAAATTGGATAAAGAAGGTTTCATTACAATTTCCAGATGGTCACATTCTTTTTCCAATAAAGAAGCAGTTTCCTTAGGAGCAACAGGAATAGCAATTATCAACTTTTTAAATTGATGTTCCTTTCTCTTTTTTATCCATCTTGCTGCTACAATAAGAGTTGCACCTGTTGCAGCACCATCATCAACTAAAATTATACTTTTATTAGGATCATTTATTTTGTTACTATATTCTATAGTTGTTGGCTTAGCAGAATAATCAGCAGAAGAAGAAGAAGAAGAAACAGAAGAGGATGAAGAATTTCTATATAAAAGTGCTCTTCTCTTTATTTCTTGTAATTGTCTCTCTTTTTCTTGTTCTATATACTCATTTGAAATGGATAGCATGTTAACAATCCAATCATCTATAAAAGTAGTATATCCATCTTCCATTATTGCACCAAATGAATTCTCTTTATTATCTGGATTTGCTAATCTCCTTGGTATTAGAATGTCAAAATTTTGTGTTTTTAATTTTCTTGCTATAATATCTGCTACTATTACGCCACCACGTGGAATACCAAATACTAATACATTTTTCCTTTCTTCTTTTTTTAGATAGTCTAAAATACCTGCTGCCAATACATTAGCAGATGAAGCCCTATCCCTTACTTGTAATTGGAATTTATCTTTTAGTTTCTTAAATATGATGAATTTTTCTCAACCTCTGTTATTACTTTTTTACTAAATAACTAATAACTACTATCAAAGTCTATCTATCTTAATAGGCAGATGTTAAATTATTTTTGTTCTAAATGCTATTATGCAATATAATCTTTTAAAGAGTTATGGAGACTCATTTATTTATTGTTATTAATTTTCTCTTCTTCAGACCTAATATATGAATCAAAATTTCCTATTGGCATCATCATATATTCATCATCATCAGCAACTTTCTTCGAGATCGTCGTTCTCCATCATCATGTCTCTGCTGGGAAGAACCATGTTATTGACAGTGGAGTTTGTTGTTTTTGATATTTTTGTTGCTGTCGCTGCTTTTTCTGCTAGTAATAGACCTTCTTTGACTGCTTTGATACCTTCACTTTCCAACTTCAAAACATTTATAGTAATATCGGCTGCTACTTCACAGCATTTAGCACATTCGTTACCATTTACTTTAGAATCTGCTTTTTTCTCTAATATTTTATAGAGATTCAGCATTCTATTTTTAAAGAGTTGGCATTCCAAAAAGAGTGTGCTATCCGTCTTTTGCCTCTGCATTTCCCCGTACCTTTGCTCAATACGTTGTGAGTATCGGGCTACCGTCCTTGTAGAAATATGAAGTTCTCTTGCTATTTCCTCTTGACTTCTATTCTCAAGCAATAACCTGAATATTTGCTGCAACTGTGCCTCATACTGTTGTTTGCCGATCAAGTTTATTTGATCACTGAAACCAGACACATTATGACACATTCACATAAATAAATATTATGAAGACAAATACAAATTCAGAATTTTGCATTGCTGTTAATATCATTCTCATCATCATCATCCAATTCTATTTCCTTATTACTTTGATATTGTTGGCGTCCTTGTTGCTTTTCCACAATTAATTTCGTAGTTTCAAGTAAGAACTCCAATATGTTATTTGCATAGTATAACCCCGTCTATTTCTTCTGGAAGTTTATTCGGAATATTTCTCTGAATAAAGTTATAGTTATTATATTAATTAGAATTCTTTAATATAAAAAAACTATTTATTCTAATGGCTCTCTTCATAGTCATTTTCTTCCTCCTTCTTTTCGTGTCCTTCCCATAAATCGTATTGTTCTTTTGTCATCTCAACAGATGGACTTTTATTTTTATCAGATAACTTCAATAACACAACATCAGACTCTTTTTTGCTGTCAGCATTTTCCCCCCTGTGCACGCCTATATCAATATCAGTAAATTCATAAGAAGAAGTTCTTTCTTCTTCTTGTTGATGATCCTCCTCTTTCTCTTCCTTTTGTTGTTGATCCTGTTCCTGCACAGGGGTATTTTTCCTGACAGCAGTAATAGTAGTAGTAGATTTCTTTTTATTATTGGTTAATTCATTCTTGTAATCAGTGGGTGTGAATTCGTCTCTTAATTTTTTGAATTCATCTGTTAGGAACCAATCAAATTTTGAATTTAATGTTATCTTGTATTCTGAATTTGAATTATCCCCAACTCGATCCATAGTTACTAACTCCAAACCCTTGAACTCAGTCATAGTCCTTTTTGCTGTATTGGATGATATTCTAAGACTTTCTGTAATCTGTGAAGTTGTTAAAGTTCCCTTATTGGCAATTAATAGATCTAAAATTAGAACTCTTTCAATCATACTGGTGGATAACACAACTTTAATGACAAGAAATACATCATCTTTTATTATGTAGTTTCTACCATATGATAGGGCATGACCTCTAGCCAAATTATATAGTTGTTGTGCTGCTCTACTAGGATTTTCTATTATAGGGAGTCTATGACTAAAACCACTACTACTATTATTATGGCTAGATGATTTAGAATCATTACTATTATTATTAGCATTATTATTTGCAACAGGTAAGAAATCTGGATGTTCGCTACTTTCATAGACTACAACATGTCCCCTAAGATGTGCTAATAATAAAGCAAGTCGTGCTATGATTTTGATTGTTTCTTTATCATCTTTTTCTCTATCCCATTCTATCTTAGCCAGACTACTATTATTCTGTCCAATAGATATAGGACAGATTTCAAACCAGATAAGATAGTCAATTAATAAATTCTCAATTTCATCCATCTTTTCACTAAAATTCTTTTTTGAAGTTAATTGGTCTACTAAATCATCTGCGGTTACTTCATTTCTTGGCAACCTTAAAAAGTAGATTTTAAAGCCGATTGTAGACAAGAACTTGTAAACAGAATATGGTATATCTACTGCAGCACCCAACCATGTAAACATGTATTTTCCATAATATCCCCTTTTACCATGAACTCCTGAATTTGTCTCAAGACCTTCACCATCAAGAGTCTAGTTATTATACCAAACTGCTCTCTAACATCATCATCTTTTCCTGTGAACAAAGCAGAAAGTTCTGGAGTCAATAAAATCTTGTCTTTAATCTGTGGGAGCATATCTATTTCTACTAGTTTTTCTTTGGCTACATTTGCACTATGTGAAACAAATGCTCTGGCAGTGAATTTATCAGTATAATAGGAATACCACAACTTTCTAAGAAATTTGAAAAATGCTGTTTTTAATGAAGAAGGAACTGCAAAGACAATTCCCATGAAAGGTAAAGTAATGTCTTCAATATTCAATATCTTTTTGATTGATAATTCAAAATCTAAAAGTAACTGCATTGTAGGAAAATATTCATTTACTTTAGCATCTAAATTCTGACGTTTTTCTTTTAAAGTATTAGACCACTGCTCAAAAGTTAGATGGGGATACTCTTCTCTAAGTTTTTGAACCAACACTTCATATTTTTCCTTACTTCTTCTTGCTGCTGCTTGCTGTTAGCTTCTGATGCTGTTGCCTTCTTGGCTGAGCTGTTTCCTTCTCCGTACTTTTAGCAAAGCCAGTATCATTTCCGTTACCATCATAATACGTATTATTATTAGAATTGATATTTTTACTTGCAAATTTCAAAGCACATTTCCACTGTTTTTCAAATTCCCTATCATCTAAGGGAGGCTTACAATGATTTTGATTCCAGATTTTAGACATTTGCTTGATATCCTCTAGATTAAGACACTTTGCTTTATTTTGCAGTAGATGAATCCATTATACGCATTAATTGTAAATGTCGATTATGCCCTTCCAGGATATTAGTTTCTGGTTTCCACAAATCTTCTATTGGAATCTGATAAGATTAATACTACTACCATCATTGTTACCAAACCCATATGAAATACCATATTCATCACAGATTAAAGAAACTCTATTTTCAACATCTTGAGCATTGAAAACTTGTGGTTTAAATGTCCCAATAATGCGGTAATTGCTTCCGTTTTTGTGAGGTGAATCAGCAACAAAACATTATACCTTTACCGTTGCTCTTAACTTCTAAAGCAGGTACCTCGTTCACTTGTATCTTTGTGCTTTTGAATCATTGGTTTTGTCACTTGCTTTGTTTGGTATTTCTCTATCGACTATAAAGTAAATGTGCATTTTGTCTGGATTTGAAGACTGTTCCACAAGTGTCTGTTGCTTCAACTCTTCCAGACCATCCCTACAAAATTCTTTAATTGCCTTTTTATTGTCCAAGTCAATAGCAACCAGATATTTGTCCTTTAAAATGCCCTTTCAATAATTTTCCTGGTATAATTGCTATGCCATTGTTATAATCACCATTTTTTTTGCGATCCTCATGTATCTTCTGGAGGTATTGATTTGTCCTGGCAATGGACCAAGTTATGAATGTATTCTTTTCTCTTGTAATTGCTGGAATAACATTAACTCCAATATCATAAAACCAATAATCTGCCGATTTATTCATCATTTCTGCCATAGTATCAGTTGTATTGGAGTTGTTGAACGACGATGTCATACCTCTTTAAGCACTCCTGCTTTAACTAGGTCCTTGCGCAATAATGCTAGACCCTTTTGTAATGACTTGATCTGGTCACATAGTTCTTCTAGTGTAACAACATGTTCTTTTGGTTCTACTTCGCTACTAGTAGTAGTAGTATAAATACTATCTCCATATTCGCTTAAAACATTTAACGGCTCTAGTTTCCATAACCTGCATACATAGTTTCCGAAGTAAAGTTTTTAACTTTGGAATATGTAGAAATTTTATCTCCGTCCAATGTTTTTGCTGCTGCCGGATCTGTCTGACCAACAGACCCCGCAGCCTGTCTTTCAGTCATTTATTATTTTTTCACCTCACTCTCGATCGAATGTGACTCTAACAAGTTACTATTGTTTTTTAGGATCCTATTT
>CAWIYT010000090.1:0-4724 GCA_963840085.1 uncultured Nitrososphaerales archaeon | reverse complement strand
CTAATGATTATACCAAATCTGTTTATTCATTATTAGATTTCTATGAGAAATTATTGATACCTGTATTACATAAGATAGGTGATCAATGGGCAAATGGAGAAATAGATGTTGCAACTGAACATGTATGTAGTAATGCAACGATTACTTTAATTGATCTAATTAATCAAAAAAATATTAATAAAAAAATTTCTAAAAGTACATCATCATCAACTGATAAACCAATAATATTATGTACTCCAGAAGGAGAACTTCATAGCATAGGTTGTAAAATAATTGAATCTTTATTGCTTGAAAAAGGATATGAGGTTTATAATATTACTTCACCTCTTCCAACCAATTCTATTGAATCTTGGATAATATCAATCCTAGTATAGTAGTCATATCTGTTACTTTAAAAGAAAATATCAACTCAGTCATTAGATTCATACAAGAAATACGTCAATCTTTTAATATACCTATTATTATAGGTGGTAATGCAATAAAATTTTTATCAAAATCTCAAATCGAATTACTAGAAAAATATGATAAGGTTTATCTTGATCTTGAAAAACTTGATGATATTATTACTTATATAAAGACATTAATGAATACATGAGTTATCTAATAAATAAATAAGTATAACTGAAATAGAAAGATTAACCATATCTAAGAGCCTATCCCAAAAATAGATAGAAATATAGCTCCTCCTTTTTATCATCTTTATTTATACTACAATTGAACAAAAGGAAACATCAGCAGCATCATGTTATTAGAACAATCATACGCATTCCAGACAATCTATGGAATGAAATTAAAATTATTTTACCAGATGAAAAGCCAGAGAATACCATAGGCAGACCAATTGTTCCGTATAGAAAAGTACTTGATGGAATAATGTTTGTCTTGAGAACTGGATGTCAATGGAAAATGTTACCACGAGAATATGGTTCTGGTTCTACATGTCATAGAAGATTTCAGGAATGGGTACAGTATGGTGTATTTAGCAAATCGCTCTTATTGACAAATGTTTCAGCCAAGCTTAAAGCTGCATAAAACATAATTAGGATGTGTTTACTTTAACCACATCTCTTCCTGATGAAAGTTGGTGTACCAGTTTACTGAGAAAGGCCAGATGGAAAGACTACATATTATGTCCACATTGTAAGTCAAATAACGTAAAGAAGGATGGTCAGTATCGATCCTACCAAAAGTACTTTTGCAAGCATTGTAAAAGATCGTTCAATGACAAAACAGGTACTGTATTTCATTATTCACATACACCATTGAAGATATGGTTTTTGGCAATGTATCTATACTTTGTACTCTGGCCCGGATGTTCAATAAGACAGGTATCGCTTGAGGTAGTTATACCAATTCCAATATGCTATCGATTTATCAGAACAGTTATGGAAAAGTTATCATCTTCCTCATCATCATCTGCTAAACTCGGTGGTAATGTTGAAGGTGATGAATTCTATATCAAGGCAGGACTGAAAGGTAGATCATATCATGATGAGATAGTAAAATCAGTAGGAAGAAAACCCAGGAAAAGAGGACTAAAGCCTTGGAGAGGTAGAGGTACATTTTACAAGGATCATCCAATGATAACATGTATTCATCAAAGAAGGAACGGAATGACATATTTTGATGTTCCTTTACGACAGTCACTTCTTGATATTATATGTACCAGAGTAGAGTATGGTTCAACTGTATTTACAGATGAATATAGAGCATATGACCAGCTGGAAGAACATGGCTTCATACACAAAAGTGTAATCCATTCACAGAAAGAATACGCAAATGATATTGTTCATGTGAATAATTGTGAATGCAGAAGCAACCTGTACCAGTTATGGATAAGAAAGTTCATGGGTGTAAACAAGTACAATTTACAGGTATACTCCAAAACATTCCAGTTTATTCATAACAATAGAACCAAGACAAGAGAACAAAGATTCATGGAAATTCTTTGTTACAACTAGCTGAAACATTCAGAAATAAGAGCGACCCGAATTAGTGGATGATATAATAATAAAACAGAACAAAGTAGTTGAAACTGCCATTATGGATGGTGCCTATGATAGTAACAAGAATTTTCAATTTCTATCATTTAAAGGAATTCAACCAGCAATTAAGGTAAGAAAGAATGCCAAGTATAGATAGAAAGACAAACCATTATTTGTGAGAAACAAGAACGTACAATCACAGAAAACCAATCTACAACAATGGAAGGATAGCGTCAGCTATGACAAGAGATGGATGGTAGAAACTGTCTTCTCCTGTATTAAGAGAATGTTTGGTAGAGAATATGTTACTGCTATAAGATTTGAGAACATGATAAAAGAAATGATACTGAAAGCATCTTTATATAACTTGTTTCAGAGTCTAACTATTACATAATTTTTACATTAGTAACAAAAAATAGATGATTATCTAGACGAGTTACGCAACAGAGCACAATTGATCTAAACACTGGATTGAATATATGGAAGCTTGAACTCGGAGGCAATGGTCAGAATCAGCATGGCATAACTTATGATAATGGAATAATTTTTGCTGGAACAGGTAAAAATGCAACTCTAGTAGCTGTAAATGCAACAGATGGTAAAATGATTTGGCAGACAATACCTGTTGGCGATCCTAATAGAAATTATATAACACAAGGTCCACCAACTGTATGGAAAGACATTGTACTTGTAGGACAAGCAAGTTCAAGTGGTCCTCCAGACCTAAAAGGAAAAGTAACTGCTTTTAACCGTACAAATGGAGAAAAGATATGGGATTTTCAAACTATTATTGATTCGTGGGTAGAAGGTGAAAATGCTACCAAAAATGGAGGTGCAACAACTTGGACTGGTGGAACGTTAGACCCAAAGACTGGAGTATATTATGTGCCTACTTCAAATCCATCACCTAGATTTAATGACACAAGCAGACCAGGTCCAAATCTGTGGGCTAATTCTGTACTTGCCTTGGATGCTCAAAATGGCCGCTTAATATGGGGTAAGCAGCTTATCAGCCATGATGTTCATGATTGGGATGTAGGATGGGGAAATAGTCTTGCAAAGATAAAAGCAAATAGTGAATGAGGAGGAGGAGAAGAAGAAAAAAGAGTAGTAATAATAGGAACAAAACGTGGGGATGCATACGCTTTAGATGGACTAACTGGAGATATATTATGGAATAAAACTGTTGGAATTCAATATCGTACATTTGCTAATCCTGCACCAAATGGAAGTGGAATTGTATGGCCCGGGACACATAATGGTGTAGAATCTTATACTGCAAACGATAATCAAACAGCATATTTTGCAGTAAGCAATATGGGATTTAACTTCTTTTCATCTGGACCATCTGAACAAGATGCTAAAATAGTTCCTGCATTTGATGCAATAGAAAATGGCATAGGTAATGGAACAATAACTGCTATTGATATGGATACTGGAAATATAAAATGGGTATATCCAACGGAATTCCCAACCTGGGTATCGCCCTTAGTAACCAATGGATTAGTATTTTCTGGACATGTAACTGCAACCGGAAAACCATATGCAACAAGTCAGTTTGGAGGTCCTAACTCTCCAGCAAGCACTCCATTAATTCCATCAGGAATAATCTTTGCATTAGATAAGGATACTGGCAAAAAACTCTGGGAATTCAATATAGGAACTCCTATTGGAGCTGGTGGTCCATCAGTTGGAAATGGTATGTTATTTGTGACAACAGGTCAAACATTTACTATCGGATCAAATTCAGGTGGTGGTATTATTGCATTTGGTCTGCCAGAACCAGAAGTAGAATAGGAAAAGGAAAAAAATTGATGATGATAGTACATATGAAGTACTATGTATGCATTAATTATATAACAAATCCATAACTCTCTTTTTGAAATAGCTAAAATCTAATTGTCTGGCTTAATGTCCAATTTTCTCTTATCTTGGGCTTTCTCTACAAATTTATTACATTTTGTATTCAATATCTTGATCTGTCATTTCAAATTCTATAAAGTCAAATAATTTTTTCAAATCTTCTTTCATAATGCTTCCCAGTAGTTTCTGCTTTAATTGTCCTCTTAATGCTGCTCAGTCGAGTACAAAAATAATCTAAAAATACTTTAGACAGAGGAGAAGAAACTCCAATTGCAACTGAATTAGTTTTCTAACTTTTTCTAAGGTATCTTTAAGTTTTGTAGGCATTTTTTTAGAGAACCTCCAATATTATCTTCCAATTAGTATACGAGCCCAATTAGTTAACGGGCTCGGAGGATAGTCAACTGATTTTGACACGATTTTGTAGTTTGATAATTTTTGCGATACCTTATTTATTCATTCATTCATTATTTACAAAAGAATTTTATATTAATCAAAAGTTTTGTTATTCAGTTCCTTATAAATATACAATAAGAGTAAGATGACGAGATTATTCTATAAAAAAATTTTAGGTAAAATTACAAGTTCTTAACGTTCTACACCAAATGCTATTTTTATTGTAGTTTTATATTGAGTAATCTTACCTGTATTAGGATCCACCGTAGCAGTCTTACTTATAACTTCAAGTCCTGTAATTCCACGTATCGTCTTTGTTGCCTCATCTAGGGCAACTTTGGCTGCCTCTTGCCATCCCTTATCTGAACTACCAACAAGTTCGGTTATTTTTACAATACGATTAGTCATATTTGTTATGGGTATTCATGTTTATTAATTGTTATTAAAGAATATCTACGAATTGATATAAAAACATCCTGT
>CAWIYT010000089.1:0-9407 GCA_963840085.1 uncultured Nitrososphaerales archaeon | reverse complement strand
GTAGTATACTAAGTTTATAAAGTTTATAAAGTTAAATTAGTAAACTTAAATATTTAATAAACTAAATAATAGTACCTATGAGTACTTAATTGACCAAGTTAATCAAAGTAAAAGATGACACTTATGAAAGATTATCTAATAGAGGAAAGAAGAACGAAACATATGATGATATAATTCATAAACTTCTAGATTTAACAGAAGAAGAATAAGAAGTGACAATATTAGAATGTAAGAATTGTGGTTACAACTTTCCAAGCAATGAAGTAGAACTGACAAATGTAGACATTACTAATGAATATTTTAGAATACATTGGAATTGTCCAAAATGCGATACAGAAGGATTACAATGTTCATTAATAATCCAGCAGTAAGTAAACACCAACAATAAAAGTAATAATAAGAAATGAAATTAATATATTATTATTGTTCTAAAGAAATAGTTATGCCATTTATAGAAGAAAAATTAAAAGGTCAGTATTGTTTTGTTCTGATTGTTGTAAAGATGTTTATATAAATATTAAATAAACAAACAAAAGATTTTGACGAATTGAAGTAAAAAAATTTTATAATGAACTTGAAAAATAATAGAAAATTTTAATGTTCTTAAAATTTAAATTAAACTACAATATAGCCCAATTAAATGATTTTGGGGATTTAATACATCCATTAATTCAAGTATAGCACATCTTAGTATATAAGATTGCCATCATCAAATAAATCTTAGATTCTAATGGTCTCAATACACAATTGAATAACATCGACAATTCGTGTTTGAATAAAGTTTTATTATAATTGATAATAAAAAAATAAATAAAAAATCTGATTTATTAGGTTATTGACTATTTTATTTTTAATAATAGTCTAATTGAAAATATTAATAATTTCTTGATTGATTGAAAATGAATATACAATCAATTAATAATTGATTCGCTAATAGCAATTGGAACAATTGGAAGTGCAATTGGTGCTGTAGTAATAACAGTATATTCATTTAAAATCGGAAGAAGCAATGAAAAAAACAAAGGATTAAGATATATATTTCAATTATTAGAGGAGAATGCCTATAGAAATGCTAGAAAAAGTTCTTTATAGATCAAGGAGGAATTTTTTGCACTTTTTTATCTAATATTGCATAATTAATGAGTCGTTCAATATAATTATTTTACAATTTTTACAATAAAACTTACCTTTATCAATTGCTTCCAATTTGCCATGACATCTATTACATACAAAGTGTACTGATTCCTGCGTTATCTCCTCTTACCATGTATTGACAAATGGAATAGCAGTAACATATTCTCTAATCACACATTCTCTTGATACAGGACAAAACAGATTCGACAATCCATCTCTGAACCATAGTTGCACGCTATCCTTCCATTGTTGTAGTATCTGTTTTCTGTGATCTTACATTCGTGTCTCTGAGATAGTGATTGGTTTTTCTACATTTCTTCAAATTTTTGCACCTTTATTGCAGGTTTGATTCCCCTAAATGACATAAATTGAATATTATTGTAATACTGTCATACCTAAACCATCCATGATAGCAGTTTACTAGTACCTTGTTCTGTTTTATGACTATATCATCTGGATCCGAATCCATATGTCAGTAATTTACCAGCATGTACTTTGATATCACTGGAATATACTAGGTTCCACCTAGATAGATACAGCCTTTTCGTCTTGGCATCAACTGCTAGAACCTGTATACCATTAATGAGTATCCTCTCTTTACATATCCACCTGTGTCTAATCCATTCTCCCCTGATTGTAACTTTAATACCGGTATGAATCAATTGCAATTACAAAACAGTCATCATGTTCGTAAGCTGGAGTTGGTAACATCCATCGTAAATCTTGATATCCAGTCTGATCTTATTCTTCTGCTGATGTTGCTATCAATGAGGAATAGACGGCAATGTGTTTGAAGCATGTTCTCGGACGACACCTTCCGTCTGTTTGTCTGTATGGTGAATGAACAGTATGCTCTCATATCCTCCTAGTCAATTTGAATAACTCAGTCTTGATCAATACGAACCTCATCTACACTTTTTTGCCTTCATGATCACCTTCTCTAATTCAATATGCCAGTTATCAATTACATCTGTATCCATCAAGTAGTACCTGCTCCTTTCTTGTACAAGCAGATTCATTGTATTTCTTCCAATTTCTCACATAGTATTACCATAACAGGTTAGTCTAAATGTGTTAGGAATGATGAGTTGCGCAACAAGGCATCTAATATGCATAATTAATGGTAGTTCAATCTAATTATTTTACAATTTTTACAATAAAACTTACCTTTATCAATTACTTCCAATTTGCCATGACATTTATTACATACAAAGTGTTATTGATTCCCTAGTTTGTTTCTTATTATATTAATGACAAATGGAATAACAAATCTAGTTAGAGTAATCGCGATCTGACACCATTATTACCTGATCTAGAGTAATTCCTGTATCTTCCCATATTTTTAATATATATTTTATATTAGAAATAGGTTATATTAAAAAAATTTTTTACTCAAATATTACATTGTAATATTATTCCGATAATATAATGAAAAAATATAACTTTTAAATTAAAGGAAATTAAAGAATTAGGTGATTAAATATAATAAAACTTTGATAACTTATTTTTCTTTTTTCTTGCAGGATTTTTTGAAATAGGAGGAGGATATTTAGTATGTTACGGTTACAAAAAAAAGAAATCATATTTGTTAGGTATAATTGGTGGATTTATTTAATTTATATATTGAATCATACCAACATTTCAATCTGCTGAATTTGGAAGAGTTTATGCAGTATATGGTGGAATTTTTATAATTTTTTCTATCTTATGGGGAATGGTTATGGATAAAAAGAGACTTGATAAATATGAAATAATCAGCTCACTTGTTGCTGTTTTAGGATCAATAATAATATTTTATTCTCCAAGAGGAACATAATAAATAAGTTAGATAATTTACATAATAATCCTTATAAGTTATTTCTATTTGCTTTAAAAGCTTTCTGAGACAAAGAGATAATACTCAAAAATCCTAAATTATGTCTTTGATTACTACCAATTACATTGAACTTATATTGTTTCTTATATATATTACTATAAAATTCCGAATAATTTTTAGCAACATCATATGTTCTAAATTTTGTTCTTATTCCTTCTAGAATAATGTCATTTCCATAGATATCTGTAACTTCTATTACATAAAACTTTGGCAATTTCTTTAGATGCTTTATTGTAATGTATGCAAGTATCAGAAGAAAAATAATCACACTAATCAAAACTATCATATTCCCGAATACTTTACTAAAGCTCAAAATATTATCTATTATATTGTGTTCCAACCATGAGTAAATTAGATTAAAAACTTTGGCAATCGTGAATATATCTAAAAACATATACTCAGGCACCACCACCATATTTTCTAATATTAGTCATATTGATAATATATGTACAAACTTGCATAAAAGTAGTTGCATATTCATTTATTTTATGAGATAAATTTTTTATATGGTTAAATCTATGCCATGAATTAATTTCTCTTTACTTTTAAATAATTAGGTCTATTATTTATGATAAATTCATTAGTTCAATTGCATTATATAGAATAAATTTAATTAGAAGATAATATGAGATCAATACACAATCTGACTGTTAACTTAAACATAAATCTATAGATATGGATATCTTATTTTTACTCTATGGGTATTAGATTATTTGAAAAAAATAAAGAACATCCACAATTATTGTAATGTATTCTTTGTATTTGTACTTTCTTGTTGTTACAAGTCTGTGAAATACTTCTAAAGCATTAGTGATATTTAAAGATGAGAAGAATAAAAGAATTTACATATCTGTATGGAATTGGATTCAGAAATTTAGTTCATATCAGATCTACCAACTCAGAAGAGTATCTGCTTTTATAATAGATGAAATAATGATCCAGATTGCGAGTAAACATTTCTGGTTATGGATTTGCATATAATCACTACACAAGGCAGTACTTGGAATATATATTTCTCAAGCACGAAATATGCTTTTTATAGTTAATGTAGAGCTGGTTATTGCCTATTTAGCAAGGTAATTAGTAGATTGAGATTTTAGGTACATTTGTTTATATCCATATCAATTGCAACAATATCTCATTCTTGAACTTTTTAATGCGCTAATTTGTTGCCAATTTTTTTATTTCTTCTTTTAAATTGTCAAGATATACAGGCTTTTCTAATATTTTGTCAATTTTCATAATATACGATATTTCATACGGAATGTCTGTTTTGGTGTATGCACTAATAATCATTGTTTTTATTTTGCAATCCGTATCTTTTTCTCTTATTTTTTTTAATAAATCCAAGCCTGTCATTTGTGGCATTTTATAATCTGTAATAACCATAGAACAATTGCTAATATTTTTATAAAAGTATTCTAATGCTTTAAGAGGATTATCAAAAGAGATTGTATTATATCCATTTGATTTTAAATAATCATCAAAGAGGTCAAGAACATCTTTTTCATCATCTACTAATAATATGTAATAGTTGTTGTTATTTAATATTTTGCAGGACCCCCCTCACTATTTGTATGTCAGTATATGGTTTATTTAATAGTTCTATTTGCATTATTTTTTATAATATTAGTAAATATTGCTTAGTTAAATATTGTACTTATACAGATTACAATTCCATTTACACATATAGATAACACCTCTTAAACTGCTAATAGGAAGTATATAATAAAAATAAAAGAAAATAAGACTTAAATTGCATTAAAGAAATTTTGAAAGATGGTAAACCAAGAGAATTCAAACAATGTACGAAAGAGAAATTTCACTTTTAACATAAAGAAAATAATAATGGTTAATTTTGTGGGCTATAGTTTAAAAAGTCATTATGACGAAAAATAGAAATTAGTCAATATATATTATAAGATATATATAATAATCAATTGTTGTTTGAAAATGATGATGAAAATCTAAATTCTATGGATTATGCTTTAAAAGAATTAGATAAAGATATATCAAATATTTTAGTTCACAAAGACGTAAAAAAATTCAATAAGCCAGTTACAATTATTCAAGGCTTAGAGGATAAAGATATGATAAAAATCCTTCTACGAGAATTGAAAAAAAATATTTGTACTGGAGGAACTTATAAAAATGGAATGATTATTTTACAAGGTAATCATCAAGAATATGTAAAAGAGTATCTCATTGATAAAAATATTATAAAAGAATAAAAAGTTTAATTATCAATTAAAATACAATTATTTTCAGATACATTAGATTTGTATATTTATTTTTGATCATCAATAATTATATTGTTTTTGTGACTTTATGATATTAGTTGTTTTTTTAGGTTTGCTTATTATAAAAATAGATTGTATAGAATACAAGTTATATTTTTTCCTCATTAGAATAATTATATATATATTTTTACAATTTAGATTACTGCATCTAAAAGTCAAAAAATTATTAAATGATGTAGGAATTTTGTCTTTGAAAAATGGAACCATTAACGGAATTCCTGGAATTCTTTTGAATGAATCAATTTGGAACAATATTGATGTCATTGTATTTGTTGTTGATGTCATAGCTGGTGTACCTGATTTTAGAGCCGCAGCAAATGTTGCTCAGGCTGTAAGCAAAATTGTTCCTGAAGCATATTGTGAAATACAACCATTGATTAAAGAAGCTGAGAATATAGAAAATAATTTAAAAATGATAAAGAGTCAAGCATCCAATAAATTCGAAAAGCAAATGTATAGATAGATAAATTTATCGTTTTACAAAATCTTTTAACTTTAGGAATAAAATAAGTAGTAGTGTATCCTACATGTTCCTCAATCGGAAAGACAATGAACACACTTACAAACTAGAATAGAGGAGTTACAGATGATAAATCAGTCATTGAGAGAAAATTATAAATGAAAGAATATACAACAATTAGAAAGAAAACAATGATATTGATATTGTATTTATAAGTAAAATATTTTATTTTATTCTATCTATTCTTTTTCTTACTGTTATTTCGTTGTATAAACTTCGTATGGCAAATTGTTTTCGAGAATCAATATATTTCCATTCAGTTTCTTTTTTTATCTGCATTTTATGAAATTTTGATTGTAGTGAAGGATGTAGCAATTTATATACATTATTTCCAACAGAAATTTTGTTTGGTCCTGTTAGGGACTCAATCTTTGCTGCTACATTCATAGGATATCCTATCAAATCAATAGGTGCGCTTTTATCATATCCATATTGTATAACTAAATTTTCTCCTTCATCTATTGCTATTTTAACAGCTAATTTTGGATAATTATCTTTATCTTTTTCTAAAATTGGATTAATACCATTTTCTATTACATTAATCATTGAATTTGCACATCGGAATGCTGTATCACAGGATAAATACTTATTAAAACCACTTGGAAAGAACGCAAGAACTGCATCTCCTACGTACTTTAATACAAATCCATTATAACTTTCAACAACGGAAGACAATTCATGTGAAAAGGCTTTGATTATCTTTGCCATTCTTTCTACTGGTAAAGCCATACTCATCTTTGTTGATCCTACTAAATCAGCATACATTACAACAAGAGAAAGTTTAGAATCAACATGATTGAGAAGAAAGTCTTGTCCTCTTTTTATTGATGTATTGTATTGATAACGCTCGTATAAAACACTCCAAAGCCTGTCTTGTCTTTGTGAGAGTAATGTTTGTAAATCATAGATAGTTCTATTTTCAGTAGAGGATAAGGTAGAAGTATTTTCCTTTGTAGGCATGTCTTCTGTTTTGCCATATGCATTATCATTTCTATCCTCAATTATTCTTTCTATTATTTTTTCTTTAATGTAGTCATCTTGATTATTCTCTATATCTACTGATCTTTCTTTTTGTATCTTGTCACTTGTACGCTTGGTAGTATTATAACTAATATCTCTTTCATGATTTTCCTTTGTTTTATCTTGATCTTCCTCCATTAAAAGACCTTAAATAGTTATAATTATTTAATTTAACTATTTAGACTAGAGGAAAGAATAGGTCTTTTTCTTTCATTTGAGAAATTGGTATATCATAATAGAAACCTTAATGAGACTATAGTATTAAGAATTGTTTATAGATACTGGATTTGCTAAATTCTTGAATACGTACAACATTTCCCTATATATTAACATGTTACTTCATATAGTAACTTGTATTTAGGTTCGGTAGAAATGAGATTCCAACACAATGCCTATTTTTAATTCAATTATTAATAGTATAAATAATTTGAATATTAAATTAACTTATAATTATTACAGTCAACAAGACTTGAATTTGTCATAGATGGGAATTCATTTCCTTTGTATTTAGCTTTTATCTTGAAACATTTTTTAAAATAGTTTTTGAAAATACTGAAAATAAATAAATTGATTAAGTATATTCAAGTAAATAAAAATTATAATTAAAGTTAAACACTTTATATTTTTCTATATGTGATAAAGAGATTTTAGGATATAAGGAAGAATATTATTATTGATCTATTTTTTTATGCTGTTGAAATAACTTTGAATTACATCATTGTAATACCTTTGTGTGAGTTATATGGATTTATTAAAATTCTCAATATTACCAATAGTGATTTCATTTATAAAGTTTGTAACATTGACTGTATAATCTGCTATTTTTTTGTTTAATGTATTATAATATGTTTCAGAATGTCTTTCTGGAATATTGAAATTTTTCCAGTATGATTTATTGATGTTATCAAAGAATTGAGCATATGATGATTGATATGTATTAAGGACATTGTTTTGTAACTCTATAGCATTGTTTGATGTTTCTCGTGATGTTTTGCTGATCTGTTCTTGAGATCTCTTGAAAGTATCTGCATTCTTTTCAAGAATCTTCTATTATCTTCTCGAAATTTATACATTTTCATTAATCTTTTCTATAGTATCTGATATAATCAAGTCTATGCTTTATGTTATAGTTTCAAACCTATTTTAGCCAAATTCAAACTTTATACTATTAAATTATAGTCAATGTCATCAATATCGGTATATTTTTTAATTAAAACGCCTTTTTACTAATGTTTTTATGTGACCTCAAATATTTTATACTACGGTAAAATTAAATTTTTTCCCACTTTATGTACAATATCATGAAACTCATGAATGTCATGATGTGTGGGGGTAGTGATATTGAGGTTTTATCCATTCTGGCTAAAATGAGGAAAACGAAAAGAATGATAAACATTTACGTTATATCTTTTACTATTTATATTTTTTATTTTATTACTAGAAGCATCAAATGTTATTTCATTATATTTCGTAACTTCCTTAAATTTTATTTGAAACAAATCTGATATATGATCAAGAATTTTGAAAATAGCTAGTATTCATAAAGTTTATTATCCCATTTGTCTTTAAGACTAAAAAATAATATCTTAGTGAATGTTCTATCAATTCTGGATTGTTATTAATATCCAAACAAAATATTTCCATTTACGAAGAATATTATTCAATCCAATGTAGTATATAGGAAGTATTCTTTGGAAGATCTTTTCTACTGTTATCTCTAAATAACTTTATAACTTGAAAAATGTTAGAGATAGCATAAGGAAGAATATCTTTGGTTATTTTAGATGATAAAAAGATCTATTGTGTTGTTTTGGATATATTCTAAATTTTTTTATAGTTGGCTCATCTATGACAATACTCCAATCAGATAATCCTTTTTTGATAAGTTAAGTATCTCATATATCATCAACATGCATTAGTATTTTTAACATACTCTGATAGAAAGAACTTTAGCTCTGAATGTTTAGATTGATACATGTGCCCAAATCCTATATTCTGAAATTATCTGATACTCAGAAAAAGGAACTGAATAGATTCATGAAGAGTACTCGTGACAAAGAGGAATACAGAAGAGAGCGTCTGCTATAAAGCAAAAGATGAAGAAGGAATACCTACAGAACAATAGCCAAAAACCTTGGTGTAAATTACCGTAATGTGTATGACTGGATTAACAATTACAGAAAACACGGTTTGGATGGTATAAGAAACAAGAGAATGAATGCAGGTAGAAAGCCAGTAATATCTACTCACAAAAACAAAGAGATGGTAAAAGACATAGTATTGAACAAATCACCCCATACATTTGGCTATCTCAAAAATACATGCTGGAGTATTAGGCTTTTAGCTACATATCTCTCAACATTACTGGAAATGAATGTCAGTCCAATGCAAACATGATGGAGAATAATTCAAGATATGGGCATAGTATACAAACAACCAAAACTTGAACTGGAAAAAGGTGATGATTATGAGGAAAAGAAGAACAGGATAGACAGATACAAAAAAATATCCTCTGCTCTTTTAAAAAAAAATTCTACTGGGATTTGAAGATGAAACG
>CAWIYT010000088.1:0-17909 GCA_963840085.1 uncultured Nitrososphaerales archaeon | reverse complement strand
TCAATATTTATAAAACTACCTACTTTGATTCTTTGATATATATTATTCTGAATAGTTCGTTGGTCGTATTGAATCTATATATGACGAAAAGAAAAGGCAGAAATATTCAAAATTAAACCATATTTGACTTTTCATAATATTCCACAATTAGAAAGACAAGGAGTAGATTTGCAAACAAAGATAGAAGAATTACAAAAAATAAACCAGAAAAAAGACAAAATAAAAGAAGATGTTATTTCCAATTTGTCTGATAAACTTATGATGTTATCAGAAGGATTAGATGCAGTAGAAAAAAATTCAAATAGTAATAAGGACTAGATAATACAATAAGATTCTTTATAATGTTTTGTGTCCTATATAAATAAAGAATGTACAATATCTATAATAGTTTGAATTGTTTATAGCAACACGTATATGATTATAAAAATTATCTACTATGTAATTCAATAATATATAATGGCAAAACCAAATAAATTAAAAGAATTAGATTTTATGTTATAAATTACTTACTAGTAAGTGAAGGACCCCAACTCGTACCAGCACCAGATAAACTAATTTGATTTCTCCATGATGTAGTATTATCAGTGCTATTCACAAAAATTCGTTGATCACCTTCAACACCTTTCCAAGCCATAAATAATTGAAAAAAAACAGTTAATGAAGGACCAATACTAGAACCTATATTTGGTACATTTCCTTGAGGATCCCAAATATTTCCATCACTACTGCGGCTAAAGAAAATTCGTTGATCACCTTCAACACCTTTCCAAGCCATAAATAATCGATTATTAAAAACAGTTAATGAAGGACCAATACTAGAACCTGTATCTTGCACAGGTATTTGATCAGCCCAATGGAAAGAGGGATCAGTTGCAGTAACAAAAATTCGTTTATCACCTTCAACACCTCTCCAAACCATAACCAGTTTGTTATTATTTAAAGCAGCCAATGAAGGACGATGGCTTGTACCTGTACCTGATATAACTATTTGAGGAGTCCAATTAATACCATCACTACTGCGGCTAAAAAAAATTCGTTGTTCACCTTCAACACCTTTCCAAGCCATAACAAATTGACCATTAAAAATAGTTAATGAAGGACCAATGCTAGTTCCGATGTTTGGAACACGTCTCTGAGGTGACCAATCAAACCCATTGTCGCTAGTAGAAGTAAAAATCCTCTGATCACCTTCAACGCCTTTCCAGGCCATTAAAAAAACCATTTCATATGTTATTAATAGAAGTAATTATTAAAGATATTCAAAAAAAGGTAATATTAATACTAAAATATTAAAATTATTTCATACACTAAGATAATTCTTATAAATTTTATAAAACTAATAATATTATTCTTTTTCCCTGATCAATTGTAATAAATTACATGATTATTAATATGCAAAAGAACTTTTGATTTATTAACAAGTCTTAAATTTTATTTCTATTCACTATTAGCATTTAAAATTGTATAGAATTGTATTATTTCACAACCTGTTTGACGATTTTCTATTCTTGATTGTTGATTTGATAATATCTAATTCGACTGTTTCCTATTTTGGGTAACAAAAGAATAAAATTGACTTTTCTAAATATCTATTCTTTTTATTACATGAAATAATAATAACTATCAAAAAATTTATTCTAAGTTTGAATTGATTCTATTTACTTTTTAGAAAAATTAGCTGGTCCCACTTTATAGAAGGATTCAAATCGAACAGAATCATTGATAATGTCTCTATTTCTTGAACAACAATATAAAATAATTATTTAATTATAATTGTTTTTTAAAAACGATGATGATTGTCTTGAAGAGTAGTAGAAGAAGAAATTAATAAATGTGAACAGGAACTAATACAATAAAAACTAATTAAAAGTCTTTTTTAGAATAAATTCTATACCTCTCCCTCTAGCAAAGTATCTCTCCTATTAATAAAAGACTATTTTTGTGTTTGAAGTATGCCAAATCTTGATCTATGGATCAACCAAAATAGTAATAATAAAGATACTACTACGACAAAGACAATTAGCAAATTCGAAAATTGTCTACTATCTATTAGAGATCGATACCAAAAAATGTTAAGGCCTAACTCACCTCATCCAATATCCAATGAACGCCATGAAAAAATTATAGAAATGATTAATTGGACTTTGGAAAAGTATAGAGCAGTAGCAGCAGCAGCAAATAAAGAAAATAATATTCAACAACAAGAGCAGAATAAATATGAAGAAGAGGAAAAAGAATTACTAATAATAAATAATAATATTCTCAATGAATTTGACAAGAAAAGAAAAATTGTTATAAACAAAAATGATAAAAATATAAGAGACGAAGTAGAAATTTATAGATTAAAAGAAACTACTCTTGATTATATATTGTACATAATCCTTGAATTTGCTGGTAAACTAATATAAATAAAGATCACAACAAGAAATGTCCAATTCAATAATTAATAATAGTGAGGTGGTTTCACTTATTGAAAATAACTAATAGTTATAAATTTGAAAGTAATATTACTGCATTAAGTAATGGCAAGATAGTAAATAAACCAAAAGGTTATAGATTTCAAATAGGTGATTATCTAATGTACAATAAGGAAAAAGATTTCTATTATAATCTCAGTTATGCACAAATAAAAAATTTGTATTGGAATAGTGAATTGATTGTTGGATATGTTGCCAATGATAAGATAAATAATAATAACAATGGTAATAAGGATAAAATTTCAATTATAGAATTATCCAGAAGTGATTAAAGAAATAAGAAATGAGTTCTAATACTAGCGAACAAAACCATAGTGATGACGTATATATCCATGAGGAAGAAGAGGAGGATTTTGATGATGATATGGATGAATTCTATGAGGAAGAAGATGAGTTCGATCTGGAAGAAAATGACTATATGGATGATGAAGATGAAGTTGAGGAAAATGAATAGTTATAATGAACCCTTCTAATACTAATATTAATCCTAAACCATGCAATTATGGCTGTAATAAGAGGATCTACTGGAATACTTCAGAAAATGCATATTTTGAAGTATTTAGTGGGAACAGGCATCAATGTCCTAATCGACAACAAAATAATAGTAGTCATAATTACAACAAGAAAGCCGCATCTTCATCTTCATCACTACAAACAAGTGCAAATAAACCAAGTTATTACTCCACCACCATTACTAATAATAAGAAATCATGGTCAACTACTACAACTGCTAAGCCAAAAATGTCTAATTCTCTTGAATTATTGCAGGGATCTATAGTAGATGTTCAGAGGAAATATGAAATTTTGAGTGATATTGTATCAGGAGCAAATGGTAAGGTTCATGGCTCTCAATCTCATATCGTCAATGCAAATGTAATATCATTAATTGTATATTATGAAGTACCAGAAGGTCAACTAGATGAAATTAAGCGAAAGTTTATTTATTCATCAAAAACTTGATGGCTTTACAATAGCCACCAACAAAAAATTGAATGAATAAGGATGGAATAGTTAGATGGAATAGGGGGTAGCAAATTTTATACTTTTCTGGTCTAGCCTACAAAAACTATTAAAATCGTACCCCTTAACTTTCCTTCTAAGGTTTAATAGTTAACTTGCTGCAGAATCAAATGACAACAGAAGAAGATGACTATGATAGTAACGCTTTTTCAAGTGAAAGTCAGACAACGGATTATACTTCAATAGAAGGACTTAGAACCAGACTAGGAATTGATAATGACCAATTTTTTGGGAATTTTATAGTCAAGGAACTAATGGATAATGCATTAGACTTTATTGAACAAAATGCAAAAAAAATTGTAGAATTAAAACAAAAAAATAAAGATGAAAATCCATATGTTAATGTAACCATTACAGAAGAAGAAATTGAAGAAAATAACAAGAAGAAAGTAACTAAAATTATAGTTAGAAATTCCAATATTGATAATGATGTATTTCCGAAAAATGTCATTGAAAATATCTTTAATCTTGAAAAATATTACAGTAGCAAAAGACATCAACACATTATAAAACGGGGAGCGTTAGGAGATGGTTTAAAAGAGATATTATGTATTCCTTATGCTTTTGCTATTGATAATAATGATGATAGTTGGAATTATCCATTAATATTTAATATTTCTAATAAAAAATTAATTGAAGTTTGGATCAATAATCTTAGTCAAGTCAGAAAAAACTTAGAATCTCCATCTATAAAATTAATATCTAGAGAATTACCAACAGACAAGGAAGAGGAGAATGAAGAAGAGACGAATAATAAATTTACAGAAATCGTTGTTTATCTTCCGAATACAGCAGTAAATTCCGATAAAATTGGCATTCTTTTACGTAAGTATGTCATATTAAATACCCATATAGATTTTCATTTTGAACTACCAAATAATCATTATTATAAATCAAACTATAAAGCCACACAAAGTATAATAGATTGGAGTAATTATCAAAGCGTTTATTATTATTCATTACCAGATTTTGAAAGATTAATCTATAGTTTACAAGATAAGTCTAATCCTAATATTGCTAACTATCTTCAAAAGTATTTCAGAGAAGGTACTAACATTAAAAAGGAAGAATTATTGAACATATTAAATTCTAATAACAATACTATTATTGACAAGAATAATAAAAATCTAGAAGCAATTTACCAGAGATTAAAACAGATACCAGCAAAAGGAAGTCAGTTAGACAATAAACGACAAGTTCCCTTTGATCAAAAAATTAGAGAAAACGCATTAAAAAAACGTCTTAGAGAAATATATCAAATTAATGATGATAGTTTTGTTTACAAAAAAATTAATGGCTATTTTCATGCGTCTGACAATAATAATAATGAAATTGAATTCCCATATATATTAGAAATTATTATTGCAAGCATACCTTATTATCATAAAAAATTGTATTTTTATTCATCAATTAATTTCTCACCAACATTAAGATATAATCCATTTCAAAATCAATCTAATGAAGAAGATATCTTTTCTTGGGAAAACAAAAATAAAAAGAAGAAAGATGATAGCCAAACAAAAGTAGGAAGTTCTATTATTGATATTCTACAAAATTGCGGGTATTCGTATGATATACAAAAACACAATAAATCTAAACCTAATCTTGTTATGATTAATTTGATTTCTCCTAGAGTAGATTATACTGGACGCAATAAGTCATATATCAAGTTAGACCGCTTTGTGTCTAGTTCTCAGGAAATATATAACTTTTGTAAATCAGCATCAACCATAAATAAGAAGGGAATACGAGAAGGAACATCAGTTATCAATGAACTAAGAGTCTTATTGCAAGAGCGTATACATGCTGTTAAAAATAATCCTAAGTTAAAAGAGATTGGTAGATGGACCCAAAGCACTGTCTTTTATCATTTAAGACCTCGGCTTATTCAAAAAGGAATGAATGTCAATAGAGATTATATCACAAAGCAAATTCGACCGGTTTGTAATGATGATTTTGGCAAAAAGAGGCATGAATTAGGTATAATAGCAGCAGAAAGAGCACAGTTATATTCTAAAGGTCAATCTCTTGGGGTAGGTTTTGATCAGTTAGAAAATTTGATGGAAAAAGGCACTGATTTGTTAGTTATAGAGAAGGAAGGAGTAGCAGATGTATTAGCACCTTTTGCAGATCAAAAAGGTATCGCTATTTTAAATACTAGAGGTTTCCTTACATAATATGCTACTGAGTTATCCGATCTTGCAGAACAGAAAGGATGCAATATTGTGACATTAACAGATTTGGATTCATCAGGATTACTGATTTCTACAAGTCTACCAAATGCTTTTAGAATAGGTATAGACTTTGAGACACTTGAAAAGTTAGAATTGTTTCCTGAAGATGTTGAGGAAGATATAATTCTTAAAGAAGGAAGTGAAAGTGATAATCATATTACAAGCCTGAAAAAATTTGATTATGAAATACCCTTACTTTATAGCAAAACAGAATGGAATGAAATGGTATCATACATAGATAGTGGTAAGCGTATAGAGATTGATAGTGTTCTTAAAGCAGTAGGAAATGAAACATTCTGGAATTATATAATTAAAGAACTTGATGCTAATTTTCTTGATAGAGATTATAATAGATCCATTGAAGTTCCAGAATATGTACCTCAAAAAGAAGTAGATGATTTATTTATAAATATAAAAAATATAATAATCAAAGTTCAAGCAGAAGAACGAGAAAGGATAAAAAATGAACTCAAAAATGTAAAAGGATTCTTAGATGTAAAACCTAAAGAGAGAGAGATTGAAGAAAGATTAAGGGCTTTTGTTGAAGGCAACTCAGATGTAAAAAACAAAATATCTGATGAAATTAAAAAGTTCTCATTTGAGGATAACAACAAAAAAAACCATCATCATTAATTGTTCTTTAATATGATTTTAGCCAAACTAAATCCAATAATAATTTGCATGTATATTTATCTTATGATAATATTTCAAAAAGAGAATGATATGTATTTACTTTTTTATGTACAGTATTAGAATTGTATGAATTTGAAAAATTAAAAAATAATAGGTTATTGATTAAATAAAAATAATAATGTAATAACAGAAACTTTCATAATTAATTTAGTGTCCAAAAAGTGCTTTAATCCAAATGATTAATTGCGAAAATAGACTTGAAAACTTTTGAATTATTGAATCTTCTTTGTTTATACTATTATTATTTTTTATATTTTGTTGAGATCCTGGACTATTACCAGTCATTTGAGCATTTGGAGAGTTATTTATTATTTGATTGAATGTATGTGATTCAGATTGTTTAAATTCTCCTTGTCTTTTAAGATAATCTATCCCTCTTTTTGTAATCTTATATAATTGACCTAGAGTAAAATTATTCGGTGGATTTATCCTTATAGTTACTCCCGGTAAATCTGGGGTATCAGTAATGAAATTCTCAATTCTAAGTTCTTCAATTATAGAAGCAACACGTTCATTACTCAATTTGAAATGTTTTCTTATTTGATTAACTCCAATTCCAGTAGGAGATGTAATATTCTGATAAAAAAAAATCAAAACCTTCTCAGATTCATGGTCAAGAGGGATCATATCACATGTTAGAGTTATTATACATATTATTAAATATAATTTAATCATCTTACATTAAGTAAAAGATTATCAACCTCATTTTAGATTGCTTTTGATTAAACAAGGGTTGTGAGAATAATAGTTCAACATATTGGAGATCCTAAAACTGGCCTATTAGATTTGTTGGTATACTATGAAGTTCCTGAAGGCAAAAGGGAAGAAGTGAAAAGAAAATTTAGTAATTCTATTGTTACTATTTTAAAAAAATAAACAAATAAATAAACAAATATCATTATTTATTGAAAATATTATTTAAATAATCTATCATCATCAACCTTAAGACTGCGAAGTCCAAACTATTAAGATTAGGACTTGCATTCTTTTGCAATGTAACATTTGCCTGTATTAATAAAGTATTGAAATATGTAGAAACTCCTTTTTCTTCTTCATTAATTCTTATTCGAATCTCTTTTTTTAGTTGTTCAATTTGTTCAGAACTCATAATTGTTAGATTTATAAATGCAGAAATTTATTGTTTAGGAAAATTTCTGGTTCTTGTTATGCTGCTTCAACAACATCTTCTGCTTTTTCTAATGTTTTGTAACTGACACCAACAAAACCAGCCACATTCTCTCTAGTTTTACCGTTCACTCTTGGAAAATTTCCAATAGTGTTTTCTTCCTCTTTGTTTTTTCTATATTGATTTCTTTGAGTGTTAATAAATGATATTGTTGATAAAATGGTAAATATTATGAGCACTGAAAACAATAATAATAATAGTAGAATAAGAAAAGAAAAGTTAGATGCTAAACAAAAAGAGATTGTAGAAAACCTTGACAATGTTTCTTTAAAAGAGGTAAAAGAATCAAAGAAAGAGGCTAACGTAATAGGAGATTCAGATCGCGAATAGTTAGATTCTTCTATTACTTTTTGTTCTCCAGTGAGAATACTTTCTTCTAGAACTTTATTATATATGACTCTCCATCTCTTCAAAGTATTCTACTAGTTATATTCAATACTTTTTGCAAATCTGTTAATGGGCAGAACAATTCCCTCATTTCGAATTGCTGCTGTACTGGAAGAAAAAGAATGGAAACTATTTAGAAAATACCTGGATAAAAAAGACAGAAAAGTATTTGACAATATGTTTTCAATATCAAGATTATACAATTCTGCTTGTTCTTATTCTGTAATTCCAATTAGAATATATCCTATTATTATGTCAATAGTTTTTCATAATTACAAGACTTCTTTAAACAAATCTTCCTTTAAGTCTGTCGACGAAGAGAATAAAAAAGATGGTAATAATATTAACTCAATAATATTAAAAAAAAGAATTAGATAGTTGGAAAACCTACTCTGAAATATTGAGAAAACCAAATAGAGACTTGTTTAATCAAATGTTATTTTCAATAAACAAATATTCAAATGCAACAGATGCTAAAGGAGCGAATTATTCAACAGAATCTTTGATAATGTCCTTGTTGTTAGAACAACAATATAAAATGATGAGATAGTTTTCCTCTTTGATGATACCTACTGATTTATTCTTTTGACAATTCGAAAATGGCTACAATACCATTTTATTGTCCTGAGACCTTTAAAGTATATCTTTCTATTTGTTCTATAGGGATACTTGCCTCAGTTAGTATTAGATCAAAAGGTGTTTTTTCATCAGATGCTAAATCGGTAGGTGTAGTAAATACAAAGGAGGTTCCAACTACTTTATTGTTATTATCATAAAATGTCCCTATTACTTCTACATATTGTACAACATTAGGTGTATTATTTTCTACTTCACCTATCACATGGATATCACCCACTGAATCGATATATGAGTCATGACTAAGAATTTTTATTGTATTTGATTCGGATAATGCACTTGTTGATGTTGATGACGATAATGATGATGTTCTTGCCGCTGCTTTTTCTGCTAGTAATAGACCTTCTTTAACTGCTTTGATACCTTCGCTTTCCATCTTCAAAACATCTATAGCAATGTTGGCTGCTACTTCAGCGCATTTTGCCTTTTCCGTACCTGATGTTTTATCACATACTACTTGAGTTTCTAATGCCTTGTACAATGTCAGGAGTCTATTTTTAAGTAAATTACATTCTAAAAACATAGTAGCATCAGTCTTCTGTCTTTGCATTTCTCCATACCTTTGCTCGATACGTTGAGAGTATCTGGCAACTGTTCTAGTAGAAATATGGAGTTCTCTTGCTATTTCTTCTTGACTTTTATTCTCAAGCAATAGCCTAAATATTTGTTGTAACTGTGCCTCATACTGTTGTTTGCTTATCAAGTTTATTTGATCACAAAATTAGACATATTATGACACATTCACATAAATAAACATGGCTAAATAAAACTAAAATAACAAATTCAGAATTTTTCATTGTTGCTCCTATTTTTGTCTATTACTACATAGTATACTTGATTTGACCGTAATTTAGACATTTCTAGTCTCCTTCTTTCCATATGAGACAGATAGTAGCGTTACCAAAAAATACCCCCTAGCGGTAGAAAAAAATAATAAAAATTTTTCTTATAAAGTAAAAACATCCTTAATAAAAAAATATTCATTTTTGTATGAGTAATAAGTACAAATCATTGTATTTCATTTTTAATGTATATAAGCACATAGGTAGTATCTGTTTTTTATATGCTGTAGCAAGTGCGGTGTTTACAATTGATCTTGTATTAAAATCAAGTTTCCTTAACAGATTACATTTTTGTAACCATTGGTTAATTATTTGAAAAGACTCTTCATACGATAATTTTTTAACAAGAATAAGGTATGGTGCTAGGATTAAACCTACTATTTTCTTTCTGCCATCTTCAATTGGGATTTGTAACAAGATTTTTTCAATCCATTCAATACGATTATTATTGCTATAATAATTTTGATTATTGTTGTTATTATATCTGTAATTGTAATTATTAGTAGAATTTTTTTCTTGATCTGTTATTTTTTGTTCTAAAATCGTTCTAAAATCTTCTAGAAATTCCCTTGTTACAATGGGTCTATGTCCATTCCATTTCTGTAGTATCTTTACTTTGAAATTACCTGACAATCTTTTATCTCTATCATCAAGACATTTGCCATTGATTGATCCTGAAACTCGAATCTGGCAGGATTTAAATGATGGATAATTATTTTTATCTGCTTTACCATTCGATAAGTTATCTTTTGCAAATCTAAGAAATTCTTGTGATGCAGAAAAATTGAAAAATTTGTTTTGATATCTCTCAAATTGTTCTGTTTGTTCTAAAATAATCGGACATTCTATTGGTTGTAAAATGTGATAGCCATTTCCAGACCAAATGATTGTAGGATACCCATTTAATTTATCTTTGATATTTTTCTTAGTTTTGGATAAAGCATTTTCAAAACTTTTATCATCTTGAAAGTCTTTCCTATCTATATCAATAAAGATAAAATCAGGAGGATATCTTTGTATTCCTTTATATTCAGTATAGGAAGGAAAAGCATTAATCCTACAATCTACAAAGTCAGAATCTTCAAACAATTTTATTGCTTCTTCTTTTGAAAATACTTCTAGTTGTTTTCCTTTCGATTTACCAGTTTGTATCTTTCTTGGAAATAATCTATCTTGGTTGAAATGAGACAATAAAAAATCTAGTCCTTTTTCTATTTCTTGATAACTTTTAGACTTGTTGATATTATTACTTTTAACAAAAGAAACAGAACATAAATTGGATTCCCATGGATTCCCTCTAGGTTCTAAACCTAATAATTCTATTAAGGAAATTTCTGGATGTAATGGTTTTCCTTTATGACTAGTATGACAATGAATATTATACTCATATAAGGTTGAAAAATCGGTGTTAAAACGATCACAATTTTTATGATGACACTTAAGTGTCTTTCCTACTTTTAGATGTTTCAGAATCTTTTCTCTTTGATTGTATTCTAGATAGTCTAGTGTAAATCCTTTATGAGGTTTTATTGATTGTTGTTGTTGTAATGTTATAAATTATCTAACCCCCATATATGAGATAGGTATAGTGGCGTTACCAAAAAATACCCCCTAGCGGTAGAAAAAATATTAATTTTTTTAATTTAAAAATAAAAATACTATTAATAAAAAAATAATAAAAAAAATAGAGTGCTAGGGGGTAAATTTTGGTAACGATGTTTTTCTGGTGTTGTCTTCTTCGGAAGGAATCATGTCTCTTCCCCATCCTCCTCCTCCTCTTTTTCATCGGTTTTCTGTTGTTGTTTAGAAAAGCGATACTCATTGTAATATTCCTTACCGAAATTTTCACGTAACTCTTTAAATTCATTCGAAAGAAACCAATTGAATTCCTGTTTTAGTTGTATCTGAAATGCCTTATTGTTACTATTATTTGGACTATAGTTCTCCATATCTAACCGGTCTACAACTCCTAGAATAACTAATTCAGTCATTGTTTTTAATGCAGTTTTTGGAGATACTATCATATGTTCAGAAATACTTAATGTATCTAATTTTCCATTATTTTCCAGCAAATGATCAAATAAGATTACTCTTTCCTTAGACGCCGTAGAAAGTACAACTTTGATTAGCAAGGGAATATCATCCATTGTAATGTAATTTTTTCCTTGAGATAAGGCATGTCCTCTAGCAAGATTTCTCAATTGTGTTATTGCCCTGTTTGGATCTTCTATTGTTGGAAAAGTATAAGCATAATCAGATCCTTGACTATCTTTTGTTTCCCATACTGGTACATTTCCCCTTAAATGGGCAAGGAGATTAGCCAGTCTGATTATACACAATAGGACATCCTCATTATTATCCTTAATTTCTTTCTCATCACCGCTGTTATTATTAACAGGTTTTAAATCAAACCATTCCAAGTAAGCATTCAATTTTAATTTTATCTTTTCAATTTTTTGACTATAATCTCCCTTAGTATTTTCATCCTGTATTCGTTTCAAATAGAATTGTTCATCTTTCATCTGAGTTTTTATCCTAAAGAAATATAATTTTGGACCAAGTGTTCCTAATAATTTATATACTTTTCTTGGAATATCAACTGCTGCACCAATCCAAACAAACATATATTTTCCTTTATAACCTCTATGACCCTGTGCTCCTGTGTCTGATTCATAGCCATGACCATCGAGAACTCGAGTAATTATACCTAGAATTTCATTAAGTTCTTCATCTTTTTTAGAGAAAGTAGGTGATAGTTCAGGAGTCAAAAATAATTTATCCTTGATTTTTGGAAGTAAATCAATCTCTACTAGTTTTTCTCGTGGAACTGAAGTATTATGTGAGACAAAAGATTTTGCACTAAAATTATCAGTATAGTATGTATCTCTAGTATTTCTAAACAATTCAATTGTTGCAGTTTTTAAAGAACTCGGTGGACCTAAAATGATTCCTGCAAAAGGCAAAATAATATTTTTAATTCGCAATATGGATCTTACTGAAAGTGCAAATTCTACAGGTTCCCATAACTCCGGAATTAAATTTAATATTTCCTTCTGAAATCAGAATACTTTTCAACAAGTTTTAAAGACCATTCTATGAATGATATTTCTATAACCGATTCTTGCGACTGTTGTTGTTGCTGTTGCTCTTCCTCCTCTTCTTTATTTTGTTGATCTGCTGCTGCTGCTGCTGATTGTTCATGTTGTTGATTTCGTAATACATAACTTCGGATTAGACTACCATTTTCATTAACAGTAATATATATCCAAACAACATGATCATTGTTAATTTTAAAGAACTTTCTTAAATCATCTCTAAATTTATTTGAAAACTTTTCCCAACCATTTTTTTCTTTTATTACACTAAGTGAAACATCAAGACTGACTGGTGGATTGTATTTAGAATTTAATCGGAGTCTCACATATTTGTCCTTAGTATCTATTACAAATTTATGAATTATCCCAGATTCCTCTAATGCTTCACTGAGTTTTAATGGTATCTCAGAATTTGAAGAAGTATTATTATTATTGGTTGACATATAAAAAAATAAATCCTCTTCTACTATTCTTCAAAAAAACTTCTCAAAGGTTTTTTGTTTTGGAAATTATATTTCTTGGAAAAGTATATTTTCAGAAAATGTTCTGAAAATATTTGTGAAATATTAATTTCGTCTATGAACCTTTTTAATATACTAAGACATTTTGTTTCCTGTTGCTGTTTTTGGATTTTTTTATTGTTATTGTTATTGTTGTTAAAAGAAGAAGAAGATGTTAATAAAATATCAAATTCCCGATATAAATCGCCATTTATATTTCTTAAATCATTATTAGTTTCCTCCTCCTCCTCCTCAAGAAAGTATTTAAGTTTGGAATGTGTAGAATTTTTATTATCTCCGTCCAATGTTGTTGTTGCTGCTGCTGGAGGGCTAATGTTGGTGGACTTTAGCCCGTCTGGCTGTTTTTTTTCATTTCTCTTTAGACTCCTTTTTTTCTTCAACTCTTTCCTTGTGATCCTGCTAAAATTCTGACCAGGACATCATTAAAAGAATCTCCTGCAGAACCTAGACTTTTTAATTGCTGATACACAGTTTCATGAACTGCTATCCTTTTCAATTTCCTTATTGCCATTATGATACCTTTGTATAATCACATAAATAACCTTTTACTTTATAAAATAATAATTTCCTAATATTAGTTACTTATTAGTGAATAGATAAAATATATAACTATAGTATAGAATATTAACATACTAATCAAATACAAAATACAATATATTTTGTATTTTTTGTTATTTTTATAAAATAATATTTAAGCAAAAATATTTTAGTGCAAAAGTAGAATCGTCAACATCTTCGTCACTCGGTTCTACAACTTTACCTTTTTGTTGTCTAAGTTCTTCAAGTCCTGATATTGTA
Source organism: uncultured Nitrososphaerales archaeon (assembly GCA_963840085.1). Taxonomy (GTDB): domain Archaea; phylum Thermoproteota; class Nitrososphaeria; order Nitrososphaerales; family Nitrososphaeraceae; genus TH1177. Next base: position 4,020 of record CAWIYT010000088.1, on the reverse strand, counting down.
CCACGCGGAACTGCCTCCGGCTCATCCTTAGGTTTATTAGCAAATTTAGTTTCCTTTGCCTCTAATGGTAGCACTTCACGGATGTATCTTTTAAAGAAAACTAGGCATTCTTTGAGAATATCATGTGCTTGGTTTGACCAGTAGAAGAAGTTTAGGTAAGTAGTACATCAATAAAACAGACACAAATATTATTAATGAGATTTTTAAAAAAATTAACTTTTCTTATTGCTTCTGCTGGTAGTAAACGTAGAAGGAATTACTGTTCCAATTGCTTTATTGTTAATTTCTGGTTTTAACTCAATCCCCCTGACCACCATTCCAGCACTTTCGGCAATAGTGATGATCTTATTTGCTGGATCTGCCAACAATGCTCTATTGACAGTATCGGATAGAAAATTAATTGTTGTACTTGCAAAGATAGGTAACAGATTCACTTACCAACATGGGTAACACTTTCTTTTATCTGCTTGACTCTCTTGTTACTATTGGAATTATTTAATCTTCCCTTAGAAAGAAACATTTCAGATGGAGTGTGACCATTGATGCCACCATGTTTTCTTTCTTCATTGTATGCTTTGACAAACATGGAATACATTCTCTTTTCATCTTCTACATTAGGAATAGTTTCTACTGCTAAAAATTCATTTTTGACTATCTTGTTATATGCTTCAATTTTACCCTGTAGTTGTGGATATCTTTTTGGAATTGGTTTATCCTTTATCTTGTTCTTTTTCAAGAAACCTTTGAATATTTTGGATGTAAATTGTTTACCATTGTCATGCATTACTTTGTGAGGTTTTCCGTTCTCTACACAATGTAGTCTCCAGTACATCCAGGTACATCTAAACTCCTTTTTCTTTCAGACCAGTCACTTGCTGCTTTCCTTGAACAATCATCTTCACAACTGATAAAATAGTTCTTTTTATCTGAATTCTCAAGGTAAAATGGTCCTAAAATATCCATCTGTACCATTTGGTTTGGTTTTTTCATCTCAAACCTTTTCCATTTTCTTCTATTTCTGATCTTGCATTCCAGGATGTTCAGACCATGTCTTTTCAGTATCTTGTATATGATTTTGGTACTAAGTGATATCTCCTTTAGTCTTTTTAGTCGGAATCTAATACGGTTACATCCAAATCTTTTAGTTATACGTAAATCCAGTACTTCCTGTTCTATCTCTTTTGTTACTTTTCCTGGTTGTATATTGTGTGGTTTTCTACTTCTATTCTGTAGACCATCTATTCCATACTTTATGTACCTGTTCTTCCACTTGTGATATGTCTTTGTAGATATATTATATCTAATACATATGTCAGTTACAGTATCTCCAGTCCATTCTTTCTCATGAATCAGATTAAATTTTGTTTGCAATTCTATTTTTATTATACACTTCCTATTAGCAGCCTAGAAAGTGTTACCCATGTCAGTAAATGAAATTGTAACCCATGTCAGTAAGTACAACATCTAGCAATAACCTGAATATATGTTGTAGTTGAGCCTCATACTGTTGTTTGCTTATCAAGTTTATTTGATCACAAAACCTGACATATTATGACATATTCACATAATTAAATAAGACTAATTATAATAAATTCAGAATTTAGAATTTTTACTTTTTTTCAATTTCTTCTCTTTCTTTCTTTCTATTCAGTGCTTCCTGTTGATGTTGCTTATACTTTGATTTACCATTTTTTGTACACCTATGATATAGCATAAACTGTAGAGACGGTTCTATTCTGTCACATTCTCTGCAACCATACAATAACGATTTATAATAGTTCTCTTCGTCTTCCTGCGTTTTTACTGCTGACCAAGGGTTAATCACACCCAAGTCTGGATATACTTTATAGATTGGTGACAGAAAATGATTATTAGTATCTGTAGTAGTCATTTCTTATAAATCCTTTAACTCTTATAATTCTCCTAAAGCCCTCAGTTTCTTCTGGAATATTAGTCATAATACTTTTCTGAATAAAATAAGGTTGAAAAGTTAACAAGATTAAGTGTTATCTCTAATAGAGAGACCCTAATCTCATTATTTAAATATGTATCTTATTGTTAGGTATTGGTTAGTATTATAGCGGTTTAATATATTATAATAATCATCCTTGTCAATATTAAAATCTTCCATTATTGTCTAGTTTTTCATTTATCGCATCTATAAGTGATTTTCTTGGGTATTCTTGCCTTTCTATACGTATTCTTGTATCCTTACGTTCTCTTTGCTTTGTATATACACGGAAAAGTACATCTCTTCCATCTTTGAATGTTATTGAAAATTTTTCTCCTGTACATTGAAGCCTACTATCAGCACCAAAATGCCACATAGTAAGGCTCTGTTAATTTAAGATAATATTCTCACCTCCTCTAACTCAAAACAATTATTATTATTTGCTATTGTATCATTATACATGGATACAAAGAATTGTATCCAGTTATGTACATGTAATAGATTACATTCAATTTGCATACATGGATAATAGTCGTCAAAACTTTCTATTCTGTCTTTGAAATACTGGTTAACCCGTTCCATTAGACTTTTCTCTATTGAAGAATGTAGATAATGTTTTAATCCAATTACATTACATGCTTCATCATACCATGAACCTCCATCTGTGTATACAATATGTTTTCCATAGATTGATACAAGAAATATAATAAATTTTTCAGCAATCAGCATATTTCTCTCTTCTGAAATGTATATTCCAAGCACTGAACTATGAATTGGTTCAATACAAAACCATAGCCAGAAATGCTGGTTACCGATTTGAATAACTGTTTCGTCTATGATAAAGGCAGACACTCTTTTTCTTTTATAAACTGACAGGATACCAAATCTTTGAATCCAGTTCCAAACAGAAACATAACCTCTCTTCTCGTCTCTAAATATCACTAATGCCTTGGAAGTATTTCTTAAACTTAGACCAAGAAAGTATAGATAAAGAGAATACATTACGATAATAGTAGATGTTTTATTTCTTTCAAATTTAATTTTCATAGTGTATTTAGAACATTCTCAGCTATAGCTTTTGCTGCTTATCTGAACAGAGCCATTGTCGTCAGTTTCTTTGATGATATTTCTATTTCCTTTTCTAATTTAGTTTCTATTTTATAGGTCATTTAAGTATTAAAAATATTTTAAATACTTGGATATTAATATTATGTAAAACAATCAATAATTTTTTTGACAGTAAACTAATAATTATTTCAATTACTGTAAAAAAATGTTCTTTATTTGGTCAAATAAGTTATTACAAATATAATATAAGACTTATAATGATCAAATTGTTTCTTGCGGCATTGCAAAAGTTGAATCATAAATGCTAGGTTCTTCTACCTGTTTACCTTTTGTTGCCTAAATTCTTCAAGTCCTGCTATAATACTAGGCGGCACCGGCGCCGCCTTAGGTTTATTAGCGAATTTAGTTTCTTTTGCTTCTAACGGGGGAGCACTTCTCGAATGTATCTTTTAGAGAAAACTAGTCTTCTTTGAGAACATCTGTGCTAGTTATGACTAGTAGAAGAAGTTTAGGTAAGTATTACCTGAATAAAAAAGATACAAATATTATGAATGAGATTTTTATTAAATTACTTTTTTCTTATTATTGCTACTGCTGTTGATTAAATAAAATCTGTCACAGATCTGGATCATTCTGTTTTAGATCTCCTACAATGAAATTTTTAATTTCTTCTTCATCCTCTTTTGTTATAAATCCTTTTTTAGCAAATATCTCTTGTCTTTTTTGATCGACTTCATCCAATTTTTGAGCGAATATCTGTGTCTCAAATAGACGAGATTCTATTTTTTTAAAATGATCCTTAATCTCTTTGTCTTTTTCTACTTTCTCATTTTGTTTAGCAATAAAGTCATTTTTCATTATGTCTACTGTATCTAATACTGTTCTCATTGCTTCTCTCATCTTAGCAATCTCTTCATCCTTTTCTTTCATTTTTTTATCGATTATGTATTTTTGATAATCGTCTTGTTCCTTTTAACTCTTGAACTTGTTTAGATAATAGA
>CAWIYT010000087.1:0-6874 GCA_963840085.1 uncultured Nitrososphaerales archaeon | reverse complement strand
CTTAACCTCTGACACAAAATTAAGATTACTAGTTGTAGTAAAATCTACAAGCAGTCCACTAGCATAGATAGCATGTTGACCTACTGGCAATTCCTTTAACATAACAAATGTACCATCAGATATTGCTTCAGTAGTTTGTTGAGGAACACCAAGAATATTATTCTCAGGTAATGTAACATTAAATAATGATGAGGCTACTCTATAATTTTGTAAATCCTTTATTGGTATTGAATCGACTGTTAGCTTGACATCTTTTACTGCATCTTGGTCAGATTTAGCACAATTACGCAAGTCTTCTTCATTTTTGAGCTCAGGATATTCTGCGAAGGTACATATTACTTCAATAGGGCTTACAAGAATAGCCATTCCTTCAGGGATAGAACATTTTCTTTCTTCATAGCCGCCACTGGTTCCTGCTAGAAACCATACATTAGGATTATTTTGATTCATATCACAGTATTGGCCGGTCCTATCTGTAGACGGATTAGAATCACTAGGAGAAGAAAGTAACCATTTCCACCATTCTGCTGACCATTCTACATAAGTCAAACCAAACGGTTTTTCATTTGGTAAAAAAATAGAAAATTCAGCCGCTTCAACTAATACATTAGAACTATTATTAACATATAATAAAGATAACAACAGAGAAATTGATAAAATAGCAAAATTTCGTATGTTAAAATTATTTTTAAAATTATAATTATTAAACATAGACATCATTTTATCAAATACTATAAAAATTCTTCTAAAATTAGAAATTTTAAGAATTCAACAAGAATAAAAATTTTTTATTATAACAATATTTAAATTATTAAAAAGATATCGTGATGCATTGAGTGAATATTCACACTTTTGGTAATAACAAGATTTTCTATATTCTATCATCATTATTAGTTTTAATTTTTTTGTTAGATATCAATATGCTAAAAACATTTGATTTAGTTAATAAAGCCTACACAAACTATAGCATTTTTATTTTTCTTGGAATAGCTGCGACTTTTGTGATTCTATCTTCTCTTATATTAAAATACAATTGGAATTATATCAATGAGTTTATTAAAAAATCTAATAGAATTTTTACTATATTTAAAATAACTATACTAGTTCAAATTTTTCTATTTTCACTGCTTATACTTTTAAATTTTCAAATAATTATGTTACATTATTATTCTACATATATATTAATAATTTCTCTTTTTGTAAGTTATTCTTTAAGTTTTTTTATTCTTATTTTTCTTACATACAAATTTTTACATTGGTATAATATAAAAAGAAATTACCTATTACTCTTTTACTCTTTTGCTTTTGGTTCAATATTTCTTGAATCAGTTTTTAAATTAGGCTTTACAGAAATCATGATGATACTTAAACCTCAATTAATATTTCCCATGACAATAGGTTCGTCAATTTTTATTCCCGCTTACTCTCTTCAAGGTTATCTAAATAACATCTTTCCAATATTATCTATATTTTCTTTTGTCTTTGCTTGGATTGCTAGCTCTATTATGCTAAAAGAATATTCAAATAAAGTTGGTGGAAAAGTTAAATATTGGATAATTGTTAGCATTCCATTAATTTTCTTTATCAGTCAGTTTTTTGTTCAATTTAACAGTCAAACTATTTTTCAGCTTACATCCAATATAACATCTTTTAGTATTATTCTTACAATAGTTTTTATATTCAGTAAATTAATAGGAGGTTTATTATTTGGAATACCATTTTGGATAATAGCAAAAACAATTCCTAACTCCGCTATAAAAACTTCTATGACAATAGCAGGATTTGGATTTGTCTTTATATTTTTGACTAATCAAGCTAATGGAATTATTGTAACTCCATATCCTCCTTATGGTATTACTACATCTTTGTTTTTTGGTCTTTCATCATTTCTTGTAATGGTAGGATTTTATTATTCTGCAATTTATATTTCTGAAAATAGAGATATAAGAAAGTTAATAAAAAATGATATTCTTAAATATGATTTGTTAAGTCAGATAAGTACATAGGTTTATTGAAGATAAAACAATAAATTATATAAACCAAATCGGAAAAGCATCTAAAAATGAATTATTTGTAGATTACAATAGGTTATTTTTAAATGATAAAGATATAAAACAATATGTTAAAGATGTGATTAATGAAATAAGTAAAAAAAAGAATGACAGTAGTAATAACAAGAATAATAAAAAAGAATAAGAAGCATTCAATTTTGTAATAAGTAATACCGATAGCAGTACAAAAAATAAGAGTCTAATGTTATAGCAATAAAGAAGATAATATTAAAGATTTATGTTTAAATTATTTTAAATTAATAAAAGTAAAAGGAAATTTCATTCTCTCAAGAAATTTCTTAAAAGTCTTGCACGTTCAAATTCTATCATTGCTAATGTTGGATTATGTTGATTAAGAAAAGTCTCTGCATTTTTCATAGCCAATTCTATGGATCTTCTTGCTTGGTCTTGTGTAAATCCCATTTGTTTTTTTACCTGTTCTTGTGTAAGTTCGATTGATTTTTTTACCTGTTCTTCTGTAAATTTCAATTGTTTTTTTACCTGTTCTTGTGTAAGTTCCATTTGTTTTTTAAAATCTCCTTGCATTTGTTGATTCAATCGATTCCAGAACTCTTTTTGCCAATTATCAAAGTCACTCATCGTATTTATTCAATAACAGGAAGATGCTATTAAATATTAATAATTAATTTTAAAAATATTTCAATTAATTTTTTAGATAATTAGATAGTAGACGTTGAAATACTCAATTTTTCTACTATATTATCTATTAAAGTAAAATATCAAAATAGTATCATAAACTCATTTGATTGGATTAAAAAAATTCAATAAGAAATTCAAACAAAAATTTTTTTGATTGATTAAGAAAGAAGATTTAGAATATAAAGATTCTACAATAAAAAGTACTTGCATGGTTATACCTTATAATGTATTAATTGTGAGTTCTTATATTTGTAAAATATACATACTATCCCAAGTTGAATATCTTATACAATTAAAATAGTCTATATGATTAGTCAATAGAAAGTGAATTTATATTCTAATGCTAAACTACTTAATGTTGTATCAAATAGGTTTTGTAAATTCCAAAAACATACTTTGAAAGTTCATTAAATAGCAGTTTTTTTCTTTTTAAAAGTTTTTTTGATATAATTACTTATTTCATATTTTTTCATAACAGCACGGCCCGGTTGGGAGTAGAATCTTCCATGTAGTAGGGTTCCACTTCTTAGTCATATTTAGCTTTTATTAATAGAAACTTATTTTTTAAAATAAATAAAGTTGAGAATTATTAGATATATATAGAACAATGGCTTGAACTTTCCAAAATACTAATCAAGTATAAATATAAACACTAAAAAAATAAAGAAAAATATATCATAAAAACAAATTTTATATATAGATATCTCTACAGTTAATATGTAAAAAAAATTTTATTTTAACAAAATAATATATTTTCATGAATAAATCAATTAAATGAAATGACTAATTAATTAAATTATGTAATATCTAAAACTTAGCTATGTAAGACTTTATAAAAAATAAAAAAATTAGCTTATGTGTCTGGTGTTAATGTAATTAAGTTAGTGCTACTAAGTTATACCAATATTCGTTATCATAAATTACTTTTTCAAAAACCTCTTTTGGAGTCATATTATGAAAAACCTTAAACACGATTATGGTTCTCGGTTGCCTCTTAGACCTTTAAATAGCACGGACTTGGTCAAGGGTTAGGATTCTTAATTCCTCCTACTGTATGGTGTCTGCATTTTACACCTTCGTTCTGTCGGTCGCAGGACCGTTACAGTAATCTAGATAGATAAATGTATTCTTCGAGTGCAAGTAGTCGGATTACGGACACACCGATTAAATGATATGTACGGTCTGAGTATAGAATATAGTATTCGTGACTTGCAGAATTAATTACAGATAGTAAAGTTAAATTAATTTCTGGTAGTGGTTCGTGTGTTTTTATGAAGACAAGAAGTGTATAGTTGTCATTATCTTCACTAAAGGTTCTTTTGACTTTAGTTTTTATTGCAAGGTTTAGAATACCTCTTTCTAAATCAAATTCTTCGTTTTTATTAACTCTGCAAAAGGCGACTTTAGATAAAAAATTATAATCGGAACGCGCGAGACTTTGACTTATGAAACATTTTAGAACGTAACTATAAACCATGCAAACATGTATATTCATTTAAATAAGTGAACTACGTGAACTTCTAGTTTTATTACTTTCACCTTTTTAACAAAGTTTCAATTACTAAAACTATCATGAAAAATAATAATTATAATAATAAACCGATTGTGCAAAAATACAGACATGGAAATTACGTTATGGTTGGAATACCCAATGGATAATTTTCAAATTAAAATTAGAGGAATCCTCAGATTACGTTAAAGTATATTACGACCCACTTAACGAATCAATAAGGTTTGAGAAGTTAGAGGTGAATGTTTAAAATGTCAGGTATTGACGAAAAATTCTTTAATAGAATTGAAAGACTTAAGAAAACAAATAGAGGAAAAGATAGAGGAATTAAGACTAGAACAAATACTTAACGCGTTGCCCGATAACAAAATAATGACGGATAAACATGCAGTTTCTTACTTGCAGAAACAGACAGGTTTAGACGAAGGTCATACAGTTAATTCACTCAACAAACTGATTGAGGAAAGGAGATAATCGGAGTCTATGATTCAAGACAAAATCTTTACCTTAGGAAAATGAAGAAATATTATTAAATATTAATATATTTTATTTATTTTCTTTTGGAGCTGTTTGCTCTTTTTTCTTTGGTTTTTTTTCAAATACTTTGCATAATAAGGATTTAAAGTTCACATGAATATATATGCAAAAAGTGTATATAAGTTTAAGTATTGATATATTTATAAAAAATAATTAGTTTAATGTAAATATTACACTTTTTCCTATTATTTTATCAAAAATATTAAAAATCCCTTCATTTTACCTATAAGGATATTGTGTTTCTAGAATAGATTTTTACCAAAAATATTTTAGATGCTCTGGAAGAAATTATAATAAAAAATTAACTAGTAAGACTGCTTGACTCTTATCTTCTTTTAACAATGGGGTTCACCTATATATTTAGCAAGTGGTCCGGAGTTGAATAGTCATGATTTCAGTGTTCGATAAACGTTTGATTAGCAGCACTAATCTGATAAAGTACTTATTTAGATCAATATACCTGTAAATAAGTCAAGTGTCATTATGAATGTCATCACACCATCATCCAAACTTTCTGTCTGGATATTCAAGAATTTAGTTATTTTAGTTAAATGATATGACATGTAACAAGACACTTATTTTCTACTATAAATAAAGATAAACCACTTTATCATATACATTTGTCGACTTCGTATTGACAACTGGAAATCCATTTCCTGAACGAAGAAAGTGAGTAATTTATTTTCATCCCTTCCTACTCCTGAATTACCAAAAAAATATATGATCGTATATCATTAGGGAATTGATTAATTTGCTAAAATAACAATCAGGGGAAAAAAGAAAAATATGGTACGCTATATTAGGTTACTTCCTCTATTTGAAACAAATTTGTTATTTCACATTCCTGTGATGCTCCTGCTCCAATTGTTCCTGTTGCCGAAAATGAACCCTGACTGATTTCATTGCTTTGTTGCACAACTATGAAAATCGATAATATGATACAAGATTTTGATAGGAACAAATTGTCAATATTGATTCTCCATATAACTGAAGATTCACTTTTTTAATCAAAATTGACGAAAATCATAGTTGTGCAACAAAGCAGATTTCATCACAATCTTCGTTAAATGATGGGATTGGACCATTGACATCAACACTTAATTCATCTTTCAGATCTTGTTCCGCCAGGAAAACTAATATATTCTGTGTTTCCGTTACAGTATAGGCACCTGGACCCAATACAACATTTTGTCTACCGATGGAACCTACAAATGCAGATGGAACTGGATTGTTACCTGACACGGAAATATTAAATTGACCTTCTCCTATTGTGAATAAGAGAGTTTCACAAGGATCAATTTCTTGTTGAATCGAAAGAATCGATTTCTCCTCTACCTCCTCACAGGTGACAGTTTTGGTCACAAGCAAATTACTCGTTGTTGGTGTTGTATCAGAACTTATTTGAAATGAGTTTTCTATATCACAGGTTTCTGAATCTCCAGCTGATATTGTTCCTGTTGCTTCGTCTATAGCGATGCTTTGAGTACAATCTCCTGTAAATGTTGAACTAAAAATGATTAGGTGATCTGGGTGAGTATCAAAAAAAGTATCTATATCTGTCTGAAATGACTCATCTGTTGTTTCTGATACTACATAATTACCTGGACCCAATGTAACATCTGTTCCGGTAGGTGAACCAGGAAATTGAGAGGATGGGTCTGGATTGTTACCCGTCACTTGGAAAAGAAATTGATCTTCGGTTATTAGTTCTTCAAAGTCTTCACAATCTTGACCTTGAGTGTCGTCTGGACAGTTAATTTGTTTAGTTACCTTCAAAGTCGCTGTTGTTGGTTCTGGTTCTTCTTGCTCATTGTTGTTATTGTTTATACATATAAAGACAATGCCTTTATTGTCAGAACCTGATAATCCATTGCTTCCACCATTTCCAAAGGAACTGCCGCCTGCATCTGTTGCTTGTGCTTCAGTTGCTAAACCAGTAAGTAATGGTGGCAATACAGTAAGTTCAAACTCATTAATATTTACATTGATATTGTTACATTTGATATACTTGACATTAACGTCTTTACCGTATGATTTCTTGTAGTTATTGTCAATTTGGAAAGCTTGTGCATTTGTCATAAACAATGGGGATGATAGAGCAATTATTCCTGCGACT
>CAWIYT010000086.1:0-4653 GCA_963840085.1 uncultured Nitrososphaerales archaeon | reverse complement strand
AATTTATTATCAATTCCTGAGGTATAAAAGTAATTCTTAAATATTATTTTCTTTATTACCATATATTAGATTCTTATTTTTGCATATATCAGAATAATTCGGATGAACTAAATTCAATATATTTTATGTATATAAGATTTTAAAAGAATATCTTCAAACTTATTGTGGAATTATCTATTTGATTATGATGTATCATTCACAGTTTGAGATAAAGTATTGTTTGTTTCCATTGATTCATCTATTTGTGGTATTGTAATTAAAGGAGAATCATCAATTTCTGATGTTTCATTTTTTTCTTGGGGCAAAAGTGGTTCCTAAATCTATAGAGAGTACACCTATTATAAGAGCTGCAATTAATGTTATGAGAAAATATTTTTGTTTCATAAGAATCTTTTAATAATAATCTTTTTCAAATATTGTCTTTTGAAAATAATAAAAGCTAAATACTATGTAATAGAACCCCACTACATGGAGGGCACTACTCCCGACGGGCCCGTAGTTTTCTCGGGTTCACCTAAATTTATCCATAAATCATTAAATTTGACAGTTTTGTAGGAGAAAAGACAACAATGATAGAATTTGCAATAACCTTTTTAATTGCCTTAATCATTTGAGGATATAGCCAGTCTTTGTCTTGTTTTGAAATTTGTGGGTCTGAAAGGAAAAAGTCTAAATCCTTTTCTAAACCTATTATCAAAAAGTGTGCTAATTGATGTATTGAAAACCCTTCTTACTATTACATTTTTTAATGTCCTATCTAATACCCTATATTTTTATCAGCTATAGGCTCTGAATATGGTACTGAAAAAACTATAGAAAGAGTAGAAGATTGAGAAAATATAAAGATGAATTGATAGATGAATATATAAGTAAATCAGCTATGTATTTTATATGAAATACCGAAGCAGGACAGAAATAGTGAGTAATATACTAGAGGCAGCTAATGGCGGAGTAACCAAGACAAAAATTATGTATAAAGCTTTTCTTAGTTATAACCAATTAAAGGAATGCATTGCTATTTTGATAGAAAACAATCTAATAGAATATCTTGATGGAACTCAAACCTATAAAACTACAGAAAAAGGATTAAATTTACTAAAAATACATAACGAAATGGCAGAATTGTTACAAGTTACTACAGTTAAAAATGACTATTAATTTTTATAGTAACTCTATTAAATTTATTTTAAAATAAGTTTCTAATAATAAAAGCTAAATGCACTCTTATAATATGATATAAGAATATCCACAGAATCAATCGTCTGTCATACTAATAGTATAAATTATGAAATTTGTTTTTTATCTATTATATATTATCTGGAATCTTATCCGGTATTCCTTTTTTTCTAAACTCAATCCAACAATGACGATGAAAGAATTCTAAAATATCTATGTCATCTATTGCAGTATTTATACCACAGAATGGACAAATCTTTGATTTATCATCATCATTACGAAATAATGAATGAATATTCAAATTTGCCACGTTTTTATCGAACCCATTATAGGATTGAAAGGAAGTTGAATTAAAACTATATTACGAGAAAGAGAAAACAAAAACCTTTTAATTCTTTATTTGATAAAACTGTTAAAATTTTAATTCAACAGTTTTTATTATTTCTATTTAAAAGACTTATGATTATTTTAATATAGATGTAAAAGAGAAATATGTTAACAATAATAGCTAAATACTATGTAGTAGTATCTCTACATGACTCTTATTTTAGAACCGTTATCGGTATTACTACCTACGGCACATTGTCTTGCCAGATAACCAGACGTTGCAATAAAAAGACAATTGTAAAACATTAACTTTTAAAATCCCGTTTCCTATAATATAGAACCATACTACCTCATGGACAAAGCTGCAAACATTTAGAGCTCTTTCTTTTGATGGCTTACATATCCAGTAGCTAACACATATTCCCCTTCAACAGAATAGAGCTTACCGTAGAAATGAAGGTCATGCACAACAATGAGTGTTTACTAGTAGGATAAGAAAATAGAGAATAGAAAAAGACTTTTACATGTATTCAGAGCTTCAAAAGAAAAATAAGTGAGAAGAACCTATTTCTTCATTCAATATACCCATCGTTAATTTCAGGGCCAGTAGGTCAGTATAGCCATTAACTAGTTGCTTTTCCTAGAAGTGTATCTAACTGCTGGTCAGATAATTCACAATGCTTCAATGCCCCTGTAGTATTATCGGCCTGTAATTCTTTAATGCATTCTTCTAAATGTAAATCTACTGATTCAAGGGTTGTTTGGTTTACATTCGCGAATACTGAAGTGAAGGGGGGTATACTAATTCCAGTCATCATTACTGCCAAAAGTCCTGCACCAAGAATAATAATATAACTAATCTTGCTAGTTAAAGCCATAGTTATGTAATGGTTAAAAAACTTATTGTTATTTCTCATGGACTGTATTATCCCATGACATCTGTTACACTCTTTTACTTGCTAAGAGTAATTTAATAATGAATGAATACAAAAATTGAGCCTGTAATCTAAAAGATAATAAGTGTATTGATTGTGGTACTGTCATATGTCCAAATTGCTTGCAAGAACCATCGTATTGTAACTGTGAAAATAAAGATAATTACTGAGATATCAGAGTAAATATTTCTAAAAAGAATAATCAATGCTACAATAAAATAAGTTTCTAAAATAAAAGCTAAATACACTGATAACAATAGAATCAAATTTATTATTCAAACAATTGGTTATCTTTCTGTGACAATATTCAGAAATAATATCAGAATATTTACAATATCTATCTCTTCATGTAATGTTATTCTAATATAATTAAATTAATTATCTAATAATATGAAATATAGAGAGGTAGAACAGAATTAGTAGCAACTAGACTATCTTTTTTCTACCTTTTCAGAGTATATTATAACAATCATTTATAATAAAATCATTCATATTTTATAAATAAAGAAAACTAATAACATTATACTTGTTATTTTTATCCAAAACTAAAAGTAGATAATTGTGAGAGAGATTTTATGTCATTAATTACTATATTAAAATTAGATAGAAGTAAGGTTTTTTTAAAATCTCTTTCATATGCAGTATCAGGTTTTTCAGTTATTTTTATAGGGTATCTTCTAATTGAAACTCTCTTAAATTATCCGCCAAAAATGATAGGAATTTCTCCATAAGTAAAAGAAAAGTTTAGTCAAAATAAATCGTTTGTTGTTAGATATTTTTCTATTGAATAGTTATTTATACTTCTTATATTATATAATCAAATCTATAGTTTTTCGAATACTAAATTGTTTGTATCATCTACATAAATTTTCGTATAATCATGAGAAGTTAGTTGTAGCCTTTTAGATAGCCATGATGGAATTGAAATATTCAAATGATTTTTGTTTTTACCAAGTTTTATAATTCTAATAAATGGCTTTTTTGTACTTTCTAGTTTCATATACTATATTCATTAAGGCTATTCCAAAGATAAGAAGTATTTTCCTATAATTCACTTGTTTTTATATTCTCTATATACTATGATGTATCTATACATCTTCTATATTGATATTATGGTATCTTATACTTACTCACAAGATTTAAGTTTCATAACACATTTCGCTTACCAACAACTTATGCTCAATGACGATAGTTCCTCTATTTGACTCTTCTAAATTAAAGAGAATTAAATAAGTTTCTACTAATAAATGCTAAATATATCTTAGACTATATAACATAAAAACATGACAGAATCAATAGTCTGTCGAACCGAGCGTGCAAATCCCGTCCAAGGTCTTTTGATACCAATGATAGAAAGATAATTGATAAATTTGAATTGAATGAAATATAATCTAAAAAATGGAATTTTAAATATAAAAAATGGACCAAACCATATTATTCATCTCATTTAGTTTAATTATATACCTATCTACTGTGACATTCTTAGAATCAATATAAGGTACAAATTATTCAGAAGCCCTAAATATTATATTAACTCGTTTTAGTTATGTATCTAAATAAGGTCATTGTTATTATATTTGTAACAAGTATCTTGTTTATATCTTCATCCCAAATATCTTTTGCAAAAAAGAATGATAAAGAAGATGATGATGGGAAAGACCTAAAGAAAGACATTCCTGTCTCTTCAATAGAGAGAACTGACAAAATTAAAAAAGATTCTAAAGAAACAGAGGTTCAGAATGTTATATTGAATGACAATTATCCTAATCAATATTATGTATGTGGATATCCTCAACAGTTAGTTACAGATTACAATTCCTTTGCAAAATTTAATTGCAATTAGATGATTTTTTGGGCATTAGTACTACATTTCTAACAATGTCTTAATAACTATGTTGATAAAATCAAGTCCATGTTTCGATATCATGATGATTCTAAATTCAAAAAAATTATAGATGAATTTATACTATCTTCATCATCAGATAGTGAGTCAATAAAATATATTTTGAGGAATATAGATTTTGAGGCATTCAAATTAGGAATTTCTTTTTATCAAATGATATTCATGTTAATCCAAAAAGATGCTATTCATAACAGAAAATCTCAACTATAAAATAAATGACAAAATATAACGAAATTTTCATTTTTATATATTCTATAATAAGTTTCTAATAATAAAAGCTAAATATGATGTAGTAGTATTTTTACATTGGAC
>CAWIYT010000085.1:0-13862 GCA_963840085.1 uncultured Nitrososphaerales archaeon | reverse complement strand
TGCATTGATATAATTGCGTAACACTACTATGAGAGGTCAAATTATCTTCATAGTATTTAGAATCACACATTTCAAACAATTTGTCGATCGTTCGTTCAACTATAATTCTCATAATTATAAAGGGATGTTTAATTGAAATTTCAACCAGTTTTTTACGTGTTTTAGTTTGCAGTTATTTACTCTGCAGGGAAAGTAGTCGTCGAAATTCTCTGTCCTATCCTTTATGTATTGTATTGTTCTTTCTATAATGATCTAGTATCTTTCAAAGATATTTTCTGAATGTAGAAGTGGAAAACTTCCATCTGAACCTTTGCCAATAATGAGCAATGATTCTATGGTGGATAAGAGTAGGACACCAAAAGGAAAACATTTACTTAAATTTCTTATTTTAAGTGTTCCTTACAAAGTAAAATATTATCCAGATAATGATAAAAAAAATGAACAAAAGGTATATTTAGTAGATACTGAAAATTGGTGTGATTTTAAGGAAAAATATGCTGATTCAATTTTAACTATGATAACAGAAAATTATCTACCGAATTTAAAAAAAGAGACTATAAAACGAGTAGTGTTTTCACCACTAGATTTCGAAAATCGGCCAACAAACACAAGATTTGGAACACTTTCATGTGGTGCAATGACTCCATATCAGTTATCTTCTATGAGACCAATTCCAGAATTGTCGAATTATAAAGTTCCTTCTCTACAAAATGTTTACCTATGCGGATCTGGAAGTCATCCTGGACCTGGTGTATCAATGGCACCTGGCAGGAATGCAGCACATATAATATTGTCAGATTTAAAATAACTAAAAATTTAGTTGTGCATTGAACTGCACAAATGATTTGTATTTCTTCCTTTTAAATAAAGTGGATAAAACTGGATTCTAAATTACATTTTACATTAATATGTGTTCAGACATCTGGCCCGTCATTTCCAATTTAGCAATATTTGTTTGAAGCTGATAATAAATGGATTGAGGTGTTTCTTCACATTGATGAATTTATTATTTAGTTAATACATATCTGAAATATGTGTTAACTATATCCAAGTCCTGTTAGTCAAGGATATTTTTTTCTTCGCTATCTATATGCTATTTATTTTAATTTTCTGATTGACTTTTTTACAAAATGATGAACCCGAGAAAACTATGGGCCTGTCGGGTTGCGAGGGATTTTTGCCTCTATTTTATTCCTGCAAAATAAAAAAATCAGTTAGAAATATTCCTACTAGACTATTGCATTAAAATGAATTCTGATGGTTGAAGTGTATAGATTATGGTGAAGTCTTTTATTGTAATAAAAGATTCATGACTATATAAAATAAAGAAATTTAATTATAAGCAATATCAGGTTCTCCTGAAAAACCTTCTGAATTACTAACATTTATTGGATCGCCAAAGGTTTCGCCACTATTGGTACTTGTTGATAAAAATATGTCATAGTTACCTGGTGTTCCATCTTGATCAGAATCAATAGAGAGATTAGATTTGCATTAATCATAATAAATAGTAGTAACAAAGAGGAAGTCAATCCTCCTGTTCCAATCTCTTTCTTCTGGTTCTATTTGTGTATCTGAAAATTAATTGTCATAGCCTACTGTTATACAGGAGCATTCGATTTTGTTCTTGTTGGTACATTAACCCATAGAATATCTCCAGCATATATTAAATAAAGGTAAACGAATAGTCTCATAATTTAATAATTTTGTTATCTCACTTTCCAAATAATATCAGGATTCACCCCTGATTTAATAAGTGACCTAGAGACAACGTCTCCTAATACACTTTCTTTAACTTTCTTTTTATCTTCAAGCATCGCCTTCTGCATAATATTATATGCTCTCATAGGACGAATGGATTTAGGTTGATCATCCTTGCTGGTATTACATGGATTAGATACATCAAAGGTTTTCATTGTATTTACTGAAGTATCAAATTCATACAATTCTTCTTCTAATCGTTGTTCGAGAACAAGAAAATCATTAGTTTTATTTCGTGATTTTAAAAAATTTTTTTCATCATCACAATTATAATCATAATCTGTTAAAGCAACATGAGGAATTTCATATTCTTTTAATATGGGAACATAAGCTTCTAATACATCTTTGCCACCAACATTAATTAATTGTATAGAATACTTTTCAAATACACTACCAAGAGTATCTGAAATAGCAGCGATTGCAGCTTCATCTCCTGGTCCCTCTACAAAAATATTACATTTAGAAAAGAAAATTTCTGGTTTAAAGTTATAATCCTTTACTTTTATTGATGATATTTGATTTTCTGTTTTTGGGTAAATTTGACTTTTTTTATTTTTTCTTTGAATATTTATTAATTTATTATTTCCTTTAAATAGAGATAAGTTTACTAAATATGGAGAATGTGTTATTACTATAACTTGATTATTTATTTTTTCAACAAGAGTTTGCCAAAAATGCTGTTGTTTAATGGGATGTAAATGTAATGCAGGTTCATCAAGAATAATTATATTTTCATTATCTGATTGCAACTTATTTAACATATAAAGAACCTCAAAGAATCCAGAAGCAGAATTTTCGAGCTTAAATGTTTGATCTTTTATCATTGATCCTTGCTCATTAACCTTTCCAACTATAAAATTTATTTCATCATTACTTTCAATGTCAAAAGTATAATCAGGAAAGATATTGGAAAATTCCCTTTGAAGATTTGTTATATATGAAGTGGAAGAGCTGGATTTTTTTTCATTTATCATAGATTTTAGTTCTTCTATAGGAGGGCGAAATTCCTCTAAAAATAATAAATTTTTACTCATTATTTTGACTAAAAGAATCCATAAATCTACATTTCCACTAGTATAATTTACTTTGCAATAGTCAAAAATATCTTTATCTATTGACTTATTATTCCTTATAAAAATATCAAAATTATTTTTGGTATTAAAATTTGATTCATATATTGTCGATGGTTGGGATATTAATAAATCAATAAAAGTATCATTTGTTAATACATTAGCTAAATATTTATCTTCTGATATCTGCTGACCTATTGAAATCCTTTTAAATTTTTCTAAGATATTGAAAAGTTCTTCTGGAGTAGGTTTATTTTCATTGATTATCCCTATCCTATCTGACGCTTTATCATGATTCCAAACGATTAATCTGTCTTGTAAAATCAAAGCAGTTTTAATATTTTGTCTATTATTATGGGAATCCTCCCATAATATAATAAAATCTATCTTAATACAATTTTTAATACATTTACCAAAAATAAATTTAGAAATTAACTCAAATTCTTCTTCAGAAAAAGAAAGCGATAATACAACCCAACTATTAATTTTTTTATTAAATTTTTCATAATCTTCTACATATGAAACGGAAAATCCATATCCATGATCATGGACCATGCGTTTTAAAATTCGTATTAAATTAGATTTACCTGCATCGTTATGACCAGTGATAACATTATGTTTTCCAAAAAAAATAGTAGTATCATCAAATGAAAATAGATTAGAAATTCTAATACTATTAATTCGCATTTAGTAATAAATTCAATAAATAAAAAATAATAATAAAAGTTTTTTTGTAATATGAGATATTAGAAACTAATAAACAGAACAGAGATGTTATCTCCATATAGAATTATGGCTCATCATCTATAGCCTTGATCTCATCTTTAAAATGAGAATTGATTTCTAAAATATTATCTGTTAGTCTTTCGGCTACCATGTTTAGATTTGCATTCTCTCTGAGAAAAGTACTTCTCACACCTTTTATTACTTTGTAGCGCTCGATTGAAAGATTTGGCTCTAATAATTTTGGAGCAATATCTGAAAGTTTCGCAAAGGTAATCAGTTCAATCAATAATCGGTTACAGATTTCGTCTCCTTTTTCAGTTGTAGTAACGTACGTGTCTCCGTTTATTTTTCTGATATCTATATATCCACGCAATGTCAACATATTATAGATTCTACTTCCCACTTTTCTTCTGTCATAAGCTATTGCAGTTAAGAATGGTTTTACTTTTTTAAAATAATTAGCAACATTTCCTAAACTGTATAGAGTAAAATAAAGAGAATTGTCAACCTCTTTTCCTAACATTTGAAAAGTTGCAGCAGATTTTGCCAAATAGGCTAACAATAAATATCTATGAATTTTGGTTCCCTGAGGCCCTAAATAAATAATTTCATTATTCGAATCTCTCCCATTTAGGATGGGAATTATATTAGAAAAAAGGATTATCAAAGGAATGTTCTCAGAGCTTTGACTAAATTCTGACAAGATGTTAAATTAACAAACACTAGGATAAAAAAATTTACGAAAGTGCGACGAAAGTGCGACGAAAGTGCGACGAGCATACCCGCTAATTAACAAAATTTTTTCACAAAAATTTCCTACCTACCTGAATAGGAAATTTGCCTACTTGTATTATATGTTTGAACGAAACATAACAAAAAAAATCGGTGACAGAACAACACCAATGTTCCTTAAGGGAATGTTTTTTTACATCCATATGGATGACATTTCTATAAGGAGCGAATCTTGTTCCATACAAACTCGAAAGATTGAGGCTTTGGAACTAGTGAGAGACAGCCAATATAAAGACCTTATAGGAATAGACCTTTTGGTAAAATTATGTGAAGATCAGAATAGGTTAATCCATGAACAAACTCAAGAAATTGAGATTCTAGAGAACCGTTTAGGAGACTACGAAGAAGAGATTTATCAAAAAGAATACAAGAATGAGATAGAAAACCAAGCAAATGTTAGTGAGGTAAAAATCTATGACGACTGATCTTTATGGAGTTAACAAACTGTTATGTCCAGTATGTAGAAAGTCATTAACCTCAGATGAATATGAAAATGCAATAGAAGAAATTAAACTCAAACAAAGAGAGGAATATCAACAACAAATTCAGAAAGAAAGGAGTGAATGTGAAGAACAGATTCAAAATGAAAGAAAACTCCTTCAAGAGAAAATTGAAAATATAAACAAAAACCATGCTGAGCAGCTGAATGTGATACGAACGGATTTGAGCAGCATATACAATAAGCAGTTAGAAGATATAAAGAGAAAGTATGAAGAGATAGACCTACAAAGACAGAAGATCGATAAAGAAGCCTTAGAAAATAAAATCGCTGAATTCGAAAAAACAAAAAGTGAATTGAATAGGCAAGTTATGAAATTACAACAAGAGCAAGATGAAATTAGAGAAAATGCATTAAGCGATGCCCGTAGAACTGTACAACATGAATTACATAGCAAAGATATAGAAATTAGTCAAAAAGATATACGGATTAGTAGATATGCGAAGACAATTGAAGATTTAAGATTATCGAAAACGCAGTCAGAGACTAAAAGGGGAAGCAGGTGAACAAGATCTCTTATATAGTCTAAGAAAGAAATTTCCTGAAGATCAATTCCAAAAACAGACAAGAGGAATTAGTGAAGGCGATATTATTCAACGTATTAAAACGCAGTCAGGAGCAGTACTTAATATTCCGATTGTATATGACAACAAGGAGTACAAGGGCGTGACCCGAATCACAAAAAAAGAAATTGAAAAGCAGCAATATTACAAAGAACAAGAGGGAACAGATTATTTACTTGTTGTCTCTCCTAACCTTTCAAAGGATATCAAAAATGGAGTTCTCGGAATGAAAGAAGGGATATACGTTGTTCGCAGAGACATTGTATTGGAATTGGCAGAATTTTTACGTAATGCAATAATTGAAATATGTAAAATCTCTGGAAGCAAAAAGAATATCGAAACCAAACAAGCAAGAATATATGACTACATATTAAGTAGAGAATTCTCTAGAAAGTTAGAATCTATTGATGCAGATAATTCTGAGATGATAGCACTACAAGAAGATGAAGAGAAAAATCATCAAACGCTCTGGAAGAAGAGAAAGGCAATAATTCAACGAGCTAAGGGGACATACATTGCCATTTCAAGTGAAATAGATGCCATAATACATGAACAGATACCCAGCAAAGAAGAAAAGGAAGAAAGTATCGGGCTTGGTACAAAAGACTAAGCCTTCTTTTTCGCTTTTTCAAGTTAGTGAAAACAACAATTTCCTTAAATCTTACCTGTAATCAACATTTTATATTATTTGAAAAGAAAATGAATGGATTTGGGGGTATACTAAAGGCACTAGTGATTGGAATTAGTGATTATAATAATTTACAATCCCTTCATTTTTGTAAAAATGATGGAGAAACAATGTCTAAAATACTAAATTCTTTAGATTATAAAATTTTTGATACTCTAATAGGTTATGTTAAATGGGATACTATGAGAGATGCTATATTTGATTTCTTTAGAGATCCGAAGATTAAACCCTAATGATACTCTTATTTTCTATTATTCTGGTCACGGTGTTCCAGATTCTAATGGTGGTATTTATCTCTCAACGTCAGAGACTACATCCAGATAATCCAAGAAAGAGAGGTTTCTCATTTGATGATCTTACCAAACTATTACAAGAATGTATCTCAACAAAAATTGTAGTGATTTTAGATTCTTGTTATAGTGGATCAGCTAAAATTAGTAAAGGTCATGAAGAAGATGTTGTAAAAATAGCTTCTGCTGCAATTCAGAGACAATCAAATGAAATTAATACAGGTGAAGGACGATGTATTCTAGCAGCTAGTCAAGCTCTTCAAGAGGCATACATATTAGAAGAAAAAAATCATAGTATTTTTACCTACTACTTACTACAAGGATTGTCCGGAGAAGATGAAGAAGCAGTTGATAAATATGGAAATGTAACCGTAGATACATTGGGTAAATATGTTTACAACAAAATTATGTCTCTTCCTTCAGACAAAAGACCTAAACAAAAACCAATAAGAAAGGTAGAGGCATCAGGTGACATAGTATTAGCTCATTATCCTAATCTTGTATCAAACATAAATAAATTGAATCCAAAGGTATTAGAATCTGATTTATTACAAGAACAATTATCACAACAAATCAATAACGTTAAAAATTTAAAAACAGAATCACAATTAGAAGCAGAACTTAAAAAAATATACGAGAATGAAGGTTACATAGATATAGTAGAATCTGCAGAACGTTTAGGAACAACTAAAACTAAAATAAGAGAATTAATTTCAAAAATGGGATTAGGTCTGTAATCATTTAGAAGCAAGTATCTTGATTATGAACAATGTGTAATATATGAGATCATTTTCTTTTAATTTTTATCCAACTACCTCTGAAAACACGATATCCCATTATAACAGTAGTGAAAATTATAGCTATATCAAAAAAGAATATAATATAAGCTATTATTCCTACATCTGTATAAAAATTATTTAAATTATAATATAAAGTTCCAATAACAATAGCTGTACCAATAACTGATCCAAATATAGAAATTTCTAACCAAAATCTGGACATTCTCTTTATTAAAAAATCTTTACTGCTTGCTCCAAAAACTCCCACCGTAGATTCTCTTTTAAATACTTGTTCCTCAAGTATTTCATTTAAACTATCTTCTAGTTCACTAACTAATATTCCAAGGTTAGTTGAATATGCAAATATTCCCATGCCTATTATTAAAAATAATATAGACATTGCTGGAGAGATAAATAGAAGAATAAATTTATCAGATAACGTAGCAGCAGTAAGCATAAAAACAAAGATCAAAATGGATAAAGCAAGAAAAATTAGTTCTAAACTAGTAAGAATTCTAATATCAGATCTTAATTCTTTATATTCCTCTAATAGAGCTGTTGTTTTGATATTATCTTCGACTATGAAATTCGTTCAACCAACTCAATTAACTTGTTTTATATAAATATACATATCTTTAGATAATATTTAAAATATTTATAAAATAATGTATATGTATAAAATATTATATCTTACAAGTAATTATTAATTGAAAAATAAATTTTTGTGGGGTGCATCAACTTCTTCTTATCAAGTAGAAGGAGGAATAACAAATAATGATTGGCATTTCTTTACAACTTCTGAAAAAATAAAGAAAAGAATATCAAATTTAACTAAACCCAATTTATTCTATAAGGGAACTAATCAGGTTTTTTTACAACCAGCTGGTGATGCATGTAGAGTATGGGATCCTATTTATTATAAAGAGGATTTTGATATAGCCAAAAAACTCGGCATGAATGCTATTAAAATAAGCATAGAATGGTCTAGAGTGGAACCTCAAAGAGGTGAGTGGAATGAAAATGCAATTGATCATTACAAGGAAATGATAAAATACATAATAGAAAAAGGCATGATACCTATTGTAACATTCAATCATATAACTTTGCCAATATGGATACTAACACCACCAACAGAATTTAAAAAAAGAATATTTCAATTCTTTTTACCATCACCTTATTCAGATATTCCTTTATCAGAACCGCCTTCTTCTGATCCATATTGGAAATCTTTTAGAGGATGGGAAAATGATAAAACTATCGAAGAATTCACTAAATATGTATCAAGAATAGTTCAAGAATTCAAAAATTTAGTTGATTATTGGATAACATTATCTGAACCTATTTCTTTAATCGGAGGAGGTTATATATCTGGAATTTGGTCTCCAGGCTTTTTCCTAGATGGAAATAGAAGTAAAAAAGTATTACATAATCTTATAGAAGCACATGTACAAGCCTATAACATAATAAAAGAATTTGATGATGTTGATGCAGACAATGATGGAAACACAAGTATTGTTGGATGTTCACATATGATGATTAATGTATGTCCTGCTAAATCAAAAAAATATTTAGGAATAACTATTAAAGATAATGATAATAATATTATGCAGCCAAGAAATTCGACTATTTCGTTAATGATTATTTTCTAAATGCAATAACAAAAGGAGAAGAAGATGTAAAATACTTAAATACATTAGAAATAGGAAACAAATATAGCAAAGATTTTTTAATTCATAAAAATTGGATTAATAAATTAGATTTTATAGGTTTGAACTATTATCGCAAAATGGTTGTTTATGAGAATAAAATAGTTTCTTTATCTTCTGCAAAATTCATAGGAGGTGCTGTTACAAGTAATCTTCATACTCAACGTAAAAGAACAACTGATGATATTATTTTAAATGATTTAGGGTGGGAAATTTATCCTATTGGACTTTACAATATGAGTAAAAAAATTAATAAAAAATGCACAAATATTCCAATTATTATAACTGAAAATGGTATAGCAGATAAAAATGACAAAAATACGAGGTCCATTTATTATAGCACATCTTGAACAAGTAAAAAGAGCAATTAATGATGGAATAAATATTATTGGTTATCTACATTGGTCTTTATTAGATAACTATGAATGGCAAGAAAGTTACAAACAAGAAAGCAAATTTGGTTTATTGTATATTGATCATGAAAGATCCAATTATAAGCGATCAATAACTAATGGTGCCAAGATCTATAGCTTTATAATAAAAGAATCATTACATGGTAATGAAAAGGTAAGTAAATCTGCAATAATAAGAGCTAAAAAAAATTTTGGAGCATTTACAGATGAAGGTAAAAGATTACGACCAGAGGAAAAGACAATCCTTGAAGGTATGGTTAAGAGTGGTGAAATACAAGCCGGGGCTATTTTTCCTATTGATCCAGACGAATATAATAAAACTGAGGATGAGCGAAGGTATGAAGCGGAACATGCATATGATGAAAATGGAGTGCCTATTTTTAGATTATAATGTTGCAACAGCTCCTATCGGCTCACTAATACTCCATTAAATAAATAGCGATTGATTTCTTTTTGTATGGTTTTTTAGTCAGCTTTATAAGGAAATTTTATAGATGTTTTTGGGTGATAAACATAGATAATTGTCAAAAAATTCAACTTGCTGCAATCATCTTGGCGACATTGACGGCAGTAATTGGGTATCTAAAAGTCAAAAACAAATGTAAGTGCTGAAAAAAATTTTCATTCATTATTTTTTTTATAGGATACAGATATGATGAGCTGCTTATTATTTTTTACAATGTTCCCTTTAAATCTAGTATCACGTTATCACCTATTGTTGTTTGTGTACCGTTTACACTGAATGAGTATTCTGAATGAAATTCATCTATTCCGATATCTAATCTTCCTATTAAAACTTGTATAGTCTTACCATCATCCGTTTCACGTCCTTCTATTGCTTGCAAATAAGTCTTCATTCTTTTTAATTGAGTAGATTCCCCTGTATCGATTTTGATTGTTCCAACTAAAATTTTTTCATAATCGGTTGCGAAGTGAAATAAACTCTGTCCATCAATAAGTTCGTATTCGCAACTAGTTGTAGGACAAAGTGCAGTCGAATTAGTTGTGGAAAATTGAAAGCCTGTAACATCAAACACCCCTTTGACAATTGTATTAGGTTTTAATTGCATTTTTAAAGTAACATCCTTATCTTGATTACTTGGTGTCTCATTTTGACCAAATCCGTTTAAAGGCAAACTAGGAAATGTCAGGTACTAGAAAAACAGCTATCAGCTATTGATGTTAAAAAAAATGTGCTATGAATTAATTTTAACATAATAATTCAAACATAAAATTGACTTATAAGATTTCTTCATATTTTATAAAATCCTATTTAAGTTATTTTAACCGACAATAACAATTTAAACTAAGAGCCTATCCCAAAAATAGATAAGAATATAGCTCATTTGTTTTATTATATTATCTGTTAAATATTTGGCTAAAAGTAAACAGTATATCACAACAATCACACGTATTCCAGATCGTCTTTGGAATGAAATTAAAAATATTTTACCAGATGAGAAACCCGAGAATACTATAGGTAGACCAATTGTTCCTTATAGAAAAGTACTCGATGGTATCTTGTTTATCTTGAGAACTGGATGTCAGTGGAAAATGTTACCTAAAGAATATGGTTCTGGTTCAACATGTCATAGAAGATTTCAGGAATGGAGAGAATCAGGTATTTTCGATACATTATGGACAAGACTGCTACAAAAATATGATAACAAGATAGGAATCAAATGGTCATGGCAATCACTTGATAGTATATCTATAAAATCGCCTTTAGGGGGGCGATGACTGGACATAATCCAACTGATAGAGGAAAATTAGGAACCAAAAGACACATTCTAACTGATAAAGATGGTATTCCTTTATCTGCTGTTATAACATCTGCCAATACTCATGATGTTACTGTTGCAATTGATACAGTTGACAGTATGGTTCTCAAAAGACCATCATCATCATCATCCAAACTAAATGTATAACCAGCAGAAGAAACAGAATCTATGTCTTGACAAAGCATATCATTCCAAGGAAGTAGAACAAGAAATTATCAAAAGAGGATACATACCACATATACGACATAGAAGAGAAGAAAAAATTATTTCTAAAAAAGCATCCAACAAGAAGATGGGTGGTTGAGAGAACTAATTCATGGCATAACAGATTCAGGAAATTATTTACAAGGTATGAAAAGAAGGATAAAAACTATCTTGGTCTTGTCCAATTAGCAAACAGCATAATAATTTATAGGAAGATAATTTTGGGATAGGCTCTTAATTAATTATTTCAAAAAATGTAGTTATTGCTTGTTCAATTGCAAATGATATTTGATGTAAAGTAAATAGATCTTCTCTTTTGTAAGGATATTTTGGTTCTTCAATTTTTTCATCATTGCAATTATTATTGTTAGGCTCTTCTTTACCCTCAAATGGACATGAAAATATATTCATAATATTACAATGATATGTAATTGATTGGTGAGAATGAGTATTATTATTGCATTGATTACTTACAATTCTTGCAAATACTTTTTCAATACTAATAAAAATTGGATCGTCATTTGGTCCGCTTAACAAACACTTTGAACATTTCATTTTTCCAAACATTGGA
Source organism: uncultured Nitrososphaerales archaeon (assembly GCA_963840085.1). Taxonomy (GTDB): domain Archaea; phylum Thermoproteota; class Nitrososphaeria; order Nitrososphaerales; family Nitrososphaeraceae; genus TH1177. The sequence continues at coordinate 2,019 of CAWIYT010000085.1, read as the reverse complement.
TTCTTTCTGTATTCCAGTAACTCATAGTAATCTTTATTCCAATTTGTAATCTCTTCCTTTAACTTTTCATCTATTACTCCTGATGTAGATATTGAACCATTATAATCATCTGGAAAATACTGAAGAGGTTTTCTTGATATTAGCATAATTTTGTAATTATCACCAGTAGTGGTCGTAGAATTTTTCTGATATAGTTCATTCCATCTCCTTATAGGAATTATCCTCTTTCCTTTCCAAAAATTGATACCATTATGTTTGATTTCATTATTAGAGGAAGAATAAGATACTGGATAAACAGTATCTAACCGATTTGTTAATTCTTTAATTGTTTTATCAAGATTCATTATTCGATTCAATTTTTTCAACTCTTTCCTGTAATGAGTTTAGAGCCATAACAGAAGGTCCTTTCTCTATCAAAGAGAATTTAGATTCACAGGTTTCTTTAATTATTTTTAGTGCTAATAGTTTATCCTTTTGAGATACAGATCATCGTTATAGATTCTCCAGCATTTTTGTTGAATCTGATCCATTGTATCAATACATCCTTTATAATAAAATCCTAAATCTTTGGCTAAATCAAATACAAATTGTTGTGATAATTTCTTTAGAAATTTGATATCTCTACAAATAGTAGAAACATTACAATGGAGTTCTCTTGCTATCTCAGTTTCTGATTTTGATTGAGCCCATAACTTGGCTACTAATCGTCTTCTTTCTTCAATAATAAATTTTGATTTGCTGTTACTATTGTTGTTATTAGTATCATAATCAAAATTAAAATTAGAATTTTGCTGATCTATGGTCAATTATTGCATTATTATATATGCTGTTTAAACTTTTATATTTTTACTTTAAAAAAATTAAGATAGTCCAATAGAGAATTTTATAGTTATAAAATTAGTTGAATTAATGATCTTCATAAATCTATCTAGAGTAATATTTATTATATTCATCTACGTTACCAAGAATATCTTACATAAGGTATATAATGAAGCATAATTATAATAGAGATATGTTAATAGAAAACAAAGACTTGGGGAAAAAGTCAACTATTCAGATATCTGAAGACCTACGCAATGCATTGAAGGATTTAGGCAAAAAGGGGGAAAGTTATGAAAATGTTTTATGGACACTTGTACATAACAAAGATAGGAGACACGGAGATCTTTATAATATTGAAGAATTAAAGAAGATCGATAAAGAATTAATAGATGAGACTTTCGAGAGGTTTAACGGCAATTTACAGGACTTGGAAGCTGAACTTGATATAGATAATGAAGAAATCCATACCGAAGAGATAAGGAGCATTTTAAAAGCGATGGAATATTTATGCGATAATATTGACGACTTAAAGGAAAACTAGATTAAGAAATAATTACTTTTACTACCAATAATCTATCTAATAGTCATTTGTTCATTAGTACAATCTCCCTTCTTCTATTCTTTCAAATTCTTGTTGTTTGTTTATTGTTCCTTTAGCAATTTCAAATGTTTCTTGATTTTTCTCTATTCCTATAAATTTTTCTATTATCAAAGTTCATATATTTATTTTGTTTCTTTCTTTTCTTCTGTTAATATTTCGTTCGTCATGTTCGCTAATGATTACATTTAGACATGGTCCGCATAATTTGACAGTCCATATCATTTTCTCCGGATCCTCATAATATTCTAGAGAAATGTAAACCAAGTCAATTCTATGGTAAATATCCCCGCAATAATCACATGGTTTGTTATCATCACCATAATAAATGCACAAATATTCTTCTTTTCGGCTCTCCGTCATAAAAAAAATTCGTCATATTTTTTCTTCCTCTTCTTCATTACTCCTTTTTTTCTGTTCTATTATTAAAAAATACAAACTCAGATAGTTCGTTTTCAACTTATATAGTGATATAGGGCGAATTAACTTTTTTGCTGAAGTTTTCAAACTATTATTTATCAAGTACTTGGGATCAAAATCTAATATTCTTCCACTTAATGAATCACATTTCATTAACCATTCATTAGTAATCTTGTACG
>CAWIYT010000084.1:0-3593 GCA_963840085.1 uncultured Nitrososphaerales archaeon | reverse complement strand
TCAGTTTATCTAAAAATAGCTGAAATTAATAATTTTTAATGATGTAAAGCAAAACCCATTGAATAAAATATGTTACCCGTAAAATTAGAAAAACAGGATAGAAATAGTGTCTCAGATGGTCCAGAAAATTTTCAGCGTGTGACGCCGTCACATGAGTAAAGTATTTTTCACCCATTAAAGAAGAATTTTTTTCTTGTTTATAGGTGTGGAAAGAAGATTTATTATTTTCATTTATTATATCGAAATTTGAATTATTATTACTATTAATAGCATTTGGTAAATTATTAACATCGATTTTGCTACTTTTGTTTGAAAAAATTAGATTATCATTAGTTTCAAAGGTTCTATTTGTATCAATATATTGAGACAGACTTATTGTCATTTGAAATAAAATTTTTTTTTTTATCCCTTTCATAGTTGAAATTTACTTTACTCGTGTGACAGATATTGTTTTCAGTGTCACATGCTCCACGATAATAGTTATGTTTGATAAATTCTTTGTAATAATCTGTGTATAATGAGAATTCATGTTACAACAAACTACTTGTCTGCTAACATCAGGAGCTGACGTAATTGTAGGCTTGTAGAGTTGTTTGAATTCTTTTGTTAAAAACCATTTATATTCATCATTTAATTTTATCTTTCGCTCAGATTTTTCATATGAAGAGATTTGAGAAACCTTGCCTATTTTCAATGCATCAAATTCCTGCATAGTTTGTAGAGCATGTGGTCTTGAGATATCCAATCCTGTAGCAATTTGAGATGTTGTCAATTCACCATTATTCTCTAGTAACAAATTAAGCATTTTAGCTCGATAAATCTTAGTTGTGGAAAAACAGACTGTAATAATCAGTTTGGCATCATCTTTTGTCAAATAATTTCTTCCTTGTGAAATTGCATTTGCAAGAGCTAAATTTCTTAATTGAATAACAGCTCTTGATGCATCTTCAGTTACCGATGGTTCTATCTCATAATCAATTTGTTCTGTTTGAATATAATTCAGCTATCATCATATTTCATTGTCATTATCGCCATCATTTTTGTTATTTACTTTTGTAGATTTTCTTGTCTTAGAAAAAGAAGTATTTACAGTACCTCGAAGAGCTGCTAATAGATTAGCAAGATTGGATATACAATCTAAGACAGAATCTTCATCTTTAGTTTGATCCCATTTTATCTTTGGATTGACACTTGCTCTCATCAAGTACAATAATTTCATCTGTTTGTGGAGCAGCATCAAAGACTTTGAGGTAATCAAGTAATGCTTCTTCCAATTTTTGTTTTTTCTCTGGTAACTGATTATCCTTTGCAATTTTTTTAAGGTCATCTACTGTCTTCTTTTTAAAAGAAGGTCGGAAGAAATAAATCTTAAATCCTAATTGTGAAAGCATTGTCCACATTTTAGAAGGTATTTCTATTCCTGCTCCTATCCAAGTAAACATCATTGGAGGATAACCTCTATGACCATGAGTGCCTGAATGACTTTGATAACCTTTACCGTCTACTAATCTTGTAATTATACCTAAAATTTTTCGTAAATCATCTTCGTTAGCATTAATAATCGGTGCAATTTCAGATGTGAGTAGAATCTTATCCTTCATTTTTGGTATTAAATCATTATTTCTGTAATTCTTCTTCACTATTAGTTGAATAGTGTGATAGAAATGAATTTTTAGTTAGATCATCTACATACAAAGCAGAAGGATATTTTTGAAATAAATCTATTATAGTAGATTTTAAAGAAGATGGTTTGTATAAAATGAATCCTATGAATGGAAGGTTATTGCCATAAATATTTTGAACTGATTTGACAGATAAGCAAAACTGTAATAATTGCCATGAATCTGGAAAATATGTATTTGCTACAATTTTTAAATTTTCATATTTCTTTTTGTACTTCTTGTTGCCATTCTTTGTAAGGATTATGCTGAATTTTCAAATTGTTCTCTAAGATTAGAAACATCTTCTAAGAATTTAGATTTAAATTTATTATCAGTAGAATTACTTTCAGAGGTTTTTGTTGTATTTAAATTAAATATTTCATCTCTTCGTTTGATTAATTTGATCTTCAATGTCTTTAATTGCATTATCAATTGTTTCGTCATCTATGTTCTTACCTTTTATTTGCTTCTTTTTCAATTTTTTTTCAATTAGTTTTATATTTTGACTAAGAGATATGTTTTAAAGTAAAATCAATACAAGAATGTCTTCCATTTGACCATGTTATTAGAAAATCTCTTATTCTTGAAGAATTAATTCTTTAATTCCTAATTTTTGAATATTTTCTGTTACATTAAATATTATTTGATTTGCTGATTGTATTTCATTATTTTTTTCCAAATTTATATCACATTACTAGCATAACTAAATTCATTAGAGTAGGATTCTTTCAAAAGATTTTTTCCTTTCCTCAAACTCTGAATCAGTAGACAATTCTCTATAATTTCTAATCTCTCTATTTCTTTCTCATTCAAATATTCAGGATAAATAATCTTAAAAGAATTTGTTATAGAAGAAATTAAATTACTGTTTCCTATATAACCGAGTGTATTATCCTTAAGGTTGGTTTTCCTCTCTTGATGGCCCTCCAACCGTCCTCGAGAGGAAGTTTTTATCTTTTCATTATCATTCATTTTCTTTATCTTTTAGTCTCATTATCTTCATTAAAATTCCATTTTCTACTGGTTCTTGTATTAGAAATGTCCACTTATCAATCTCTCGCTTTTTTATAATATCTGGGTCTAATGTTACAACTTTGGAACTACCTACTTCATGAACTTTATTCTTTTTAATTCAAACTTTTTTTGAAGCATAATTAATAATAAACATTGATGCATATAAATGTTCTAGTAAAACAGAACTTAATGTAATACAAAATTTAAATGTTGTACTACATTCTAAAAATATACAACATGCAAAATATTCTCAAATCTGACCTTCAAAAAAATAGTTTAAAACATATTATTTTAACCGAGCAACCAGATTACAATACTATTTCAAATGAACTAAATAGAGATAGATTGACTATTCGTCAGAGTATCAAATCATTATCAAAAATACAATGTATTTTAAGTGAACCAGTCAATCCTAATAATAAAAAGAGCAAAATAATCTTCCGGCCAACAATTAAAGGATTAGTAATTGGAATAGGAGAATTAGATATAAAATTTGAACAAATAAAAAATAACTCTCAAAAAGTAATCGATATAGACACTTACCAAGAATTTAAAAACAATTTAGGAGTTGATAAAACTAAATGATTTTTTAAAACTGTATTTCATAGGATTGAAGAAGTTTAAATTAATCGATAATAATTCAAATCAAATATTACGAGATCCTTATTCTATTAATAAAACGTTTTTAAGAATTCTCTTACTTGACCTACTCCTAAACAAAGATTTTGATATTGAAAATTTATTCTTAATTCCTAATAAAGCTTTTTACAAACAAAATGTAAAGGATGTCGTTCCTTCTAAATCGGTAATACCTTTCAAGGCGGTCTTAGTTAAAATAAAGGATAATTTACAAAAAACTATTGATTCTTTTACCAGAATAACTTCCTAAAAATTAGATAGTTTCTTTGGATATTTCAT
>CAWIYT010000083.1:0-13600 GCA_963840085.1 uncultured Nitrososphaerales archaeon | reverse complement strand
CAAATTTAAACATTCAAAATATATTCTCTTCATTGACTATAGATAGTAGAATCTTGTTACAATCTGGAAGTAAAACTGACGTTGGAGAGATTAGAGAAAATAACGAAGATTCATTTTATGTAAATGATAAATTTGGTATTTATATTATAGCTGATGGAATAGGTGGGCACGAAGGAGGAGAGATAGCAAGTAAGATTGCAACAGAATATCTCGGAGAAAGAATGTCTAAAGAATTGGAATCTCTTAATTTTTCAGATATAAAGTCAAATAAATTTTTACCAAATGAAGAAAACATCATTTTAGGAATAATAAAAACCTCAATTGTAGAAACAAATTATAAAATAATAAAAGAGAGTTCACAAAATAATTTATATAATATGGGTACTACTATAGGACTGGCTCTATGTTTCAATAAATTTTTTTACCTTGTCAATGTAGGCGATAGTAGAGGATATCTTTGGAGTAATAAAGAAAAAAGACTTGAACAATTAACAGAGGATGATTCATTAGTTAATGATATGGTCAAATTAGGAAAAATTTCTGTAGAAGAATCCAGACATCATAGATTAAAAAATATAATAACCAAGTATCTTGGATTGTCTAATTTTAGTAAACCTATAATTCAAAAAATAAACTGGGCTAGTAAGGATATGCTGATTTTATGTTCTGATGGTTTAACAAATATGTTAGAAGATAAAGAGATAGAATCAGTTATCTATCAAAATATTGGATCTAAATTCAATACGGAAGGTTTAAAAAATGATAAAAAAAGAAACAGATCTCAAGAAATAGCTAATGCTTTAGTTGATTTAAGTAATCAAAATGGAGGATATGATAATATTACTGCAGTTGTAATAGAAAATAAATAAATTCACATACCACCATTGTAATGTATGAATAAGTTATCCTCGACAAAATAAAATAACAGAGGTAGAAGTATAAAGATTAAAATTTATATTAATTCTAAAAACAAAAAAATATTAGTAGATTTTATATTGTAGGTAGAAATGCAAAAGGTTCAGAATCACACTTTAGATTAAATCCTGCTTGCAAATATATCTCGAATCATTTCATAATTGAATTGGCTTTATTACCAAAAGAAGTATAAGTCAAGTGCCTCAACTGATGTCATATCATTTTAACTAATAGGTCTAAATTCTTGAATAGTTAAAGCTTAAGGTATCCAGAATATCATAATTCTATGTACCATATTTCTAAACTCAACCTCACTACAGCACAGAAGAACAGTCTAAAATCATTGATGAAAAATACTACTACAGACAAGAGACATTATCGTAGATTAGCAATAGACAAGATTACAGCTATTTCTCAGAGTTATTTCGTAGATTTGCTAAATTATTCCAGATTATCCAGAAACCATCATTATTCAAATCGTTTACTGGACTGGAACTATCGAATTTGATTCATTTCAAGAGGTAGATCTAGATATCCGCAATATGAGATAAAACGTCTATCTAAAGAAAAAGGACAAGAAAAGTAGGTGCAGGAAATCATTTCAAACTGACAGTGAGATAGATTTCTCATGCTTCTTGTGTACTGACTGTACATAACACATACACTTTCGATTCTATTTGATTTGGACCAGAGTAACGTGTACAGACATTAGCACATAGAACCACTAGTTAAAAGATGTATTCCATTACCAGATAGACTGTACAATATTACTAGAAGATTAAGAACTGTACAAGAAGTAAAAGTACTTTCCTGAATTCAAGGCATTTATAGACATTACCGACACAGGAAATACAAAGACCCAAAGATAAGAATAAAAAGCGAAACTACTATTCTGGAAAGAAGAAAAACATACTGTAAAGACACAGTTAATAGTCAACAGAAGGAAAAATACTGTATAAATCAAATCATCATAAGAAAGGAAGAAAACATGACTATACAGTTTACAAGGATGAACAACCTCAAACACCATCACAGGTAGAAAATGTCCTTGATTTAGGATATCTAGGATGTGAAAAAGATTTTCCTACTGTAAAGTATAGTCTACCAATAAGAAGAAGAAGAAACACAGTTTAACTAAGGAAGAAAAAGAGTATAACACAAATCATTCCAGCCTGCGAGTAATAATAGAGCATACTATCTGTAGGATAAAGAAATTCTGTATAATGGGCACAAAATATAGGAACAGACTGAAAAGATATATCAATTAATAAGATAGTGTATCTGGTCTTGTGACTACAGGATAATGAAGAATAGTGTATCACCGTAACTGGATATATCAGGATTAAGAAAGAGTAGATCTATGTAACTGCGCAAGATTAATGGCAGTAATCCAAAAAAGCAATGGTAGAACTTTTGAAGACATTGCAAAGGAACATTGTGTGAGTATCAGAACAGTCCAAAGATGGATATCAGCATATTTTCAGATGGGAACAAAAGGATTAGAGATTAGGAAACCAATCAGTACAAAATCCCGTATAACAGACGAAAACAGGGAGATCATGCTCTCTGTACTTTTTAACGATCCCAATATTTTTGGTTATATCAGAAACACTTGGAGTCTGAGGTCACTTGCAAAATGTCTTACAGAAGAACTTGATATTCCAATCAATCAGTTTCAGACACCTTCAAAGGATACTAAAAGATATGGGTATTAGAAGTAAAAGGCCAAAACTGGAACTTGAACATGATGACGATGGACTTGATTATGAAGAAGGAAAGAAAAAAGTAAAGAACTACAAAAACAAGTAGCATCAGCGCTCAAAAAAAGAAAGTGATACTGGTATTTGAAGATGAAACTATAGTAACACAGAAACCATGTATAAGAAAGTCGATGAGTTTTGAAGGTGAACAACAAAAAATTAGACATAATGGAGGGAGAAAGAAATTCTCAATGTACATATCCATGCTATGGCCTGAACAGAACCTGTTGTATGGTTTCTATGACAGAATGAATTCCACCAATACGATAAACCATGAGAATCTTAGATATGTAATGAAAAATAATGGTTGGAAAAGAATTGTACTTGTATGGGATAATGCATCATATCATATAAGCAAAATTACAAGAGAATATATCAATAGACAGAAAGAAGACTGGCTCACTGTAATACATCTTCCAAAGAGGGCTCCATACCTGAATCCAAATGAGAGAAAAGTAAATCAACGTATAAAATCAGATGTATGTGCAAATAGATTTTATACCAGTATAGAAGAACAAAAAGATGCAATATCAGAATATCTGGATAACAGATTTGGAAGATGGTTTAACGACATTTGTGATGACACTTGACTTATCTAATAGATAATAATAGTATTAATGGTACTAAATAAGAAATAAGGAAGATAATAATAATTAGAAAATAATTAATAGATATTATGAAAATATCTATGAACTTGAGGGATTTCTATTAACTATTAAAATAATTATTAAATAACTATATACTGATATTTTAATAAAATTATTTTCTAAAATACTGACAAATAATAGGTAATTATTATTTCGTAACTACGACAAATGAACTCGTTATCTCATACTTATTAGATCATTATTTTTAATATTGTTAATAAACTTCCTCCTAATTAACAAGGCTATAAATGAAGTTCCTATGAAAGGGGCAGATTAATAAATCCATAAATCATTTATAATTCCAGATAATAAAGCAGATGCTAATGATCTAGCAGGATTCATAGAAGCACCAGAAATAAATGCCAAGAAAAAAATATCCAAACCAACAATACCACCAATTACTATTCCACCAAAAACTCTCAAACCTTTTGTATATACTACAATACAAATAACAATCATTAACAATGCAGAAGTCAAAACTTCTATTCCAAATATCAATGGAAGAGGATAATAACTATAATTTGGAACATTAGTACCTAAATTGGCTTCATAACCAATAAAATACTTTACAAATAGACTTGCTAAAAGCGCTCCAATAATTTCTGCAAAAAATATTTTTCGAGTTGATGATAGTCTATTGCTTAATCTCCAAAGTTGAGACAAGTTCTTTTATCCTCTTCTCTATTCTCATCTCTTATTTCTCTAACTTTTTCAATAGATTTTCCTTTTGGATCTTCTATTTTCTAATCAATAACACTATCAATAAAAAGAGTAGGACATGAACCTTTATCCGTACAACCATATTAACAACCTTTGTTGAATTTATAATTATTTGATTCGTTATCCCTTTTGATTTTTGATTACTTATGTCTATTTTAACTTCTCTCATTGCTTGAACTGCAAGTGGATTGATTTGTGATACAGGTTTTGTTCCCGTACTTATTGCCTTGAAACCTGATGGAGCATACTTTTTGAAAAAATCTTCAGCCATTTGACTTCTGCATTTTCTACACATACAAAAAGTATAGTCTTTTCTTGGCTCTGTTAATTTAAGCAGCAAAAGCTATAGCTAGGCACGTTCTCTTTATGATATGAAAATTAGGTTTGAAAGAAATAAAACATCCTCAATTATCGTAATGTATTCTCTGTATCTGTATTTTCTTGGGTTGAGTTTAAGAAATACGTCTAAAGCATTAATACTCTTTAAAGATAAACACAGAAGTTACGTATCTGTATGGAATTGGATTCAAAGATTTGGTTCATGCCAAATCTACAACAAAAGAAAAAGAGTATCTGCCTTTATCATAGACGAAACAGTTATTCAAATAGGTAACCAGCATTTCTGGCTATGGATATGTATTGAACCAATACACAGTTCAGTGTTCGGAATCTACATCTCAGAAGAGAGAAACATGTTTGTTGCTGAAAAATTCATTAGATCTCTTGTATCAAACTATGGAAAACATATTGTATACACAGATGGAGGTATATGGTATGATGAAGCATGTGAAGTAATTGAATTAAAACATTATCTACACTCACCATTTCAGAAAAGTTTGATGGAAAGAGTCAACCAGTATTTGAAAGACAGAATAGAAAGTTTTGATGACTATTATCCATGTATGCAAAAAGAGGAATGTAATCTATTTCATGTACATAACTGGATACAATTCTTTGTATCCATGTATAATGATACAATAAAAAATAAATAATATTTTTTTTTTAATAATTATTAGATTAAAAAGACTAATCTCAAGGTAAAGGAAAGAATGCTACTTGTAATAAAGGTAGAGAATAAAAATGTCATTCCTGCTTACGCAGCTGATGAACTACACATAGAAGTAGACCATGGGCATTATACTGGTTAAAGAGATACAGAGAGAAGAAGGAATAGAAGGATTAAAGAGATAGATCAAAAAGTGGTAGACATTCAGATATACCAAAAGAGATAATATACATGATAAAAAACGAGTTAGCATCCAGAAACAGGGATGGATACAAAACAGCAGGTAGAAGATCTAATTGTCAGAAAAAGAGTGGTGGAATAAGATACCATTACACTCACATATATACCGACTTTGCACAAATGGGGATTCAACACTACCAAAAAACACATGTAAATACTGCATCTAAGGAGGAAAAAGAACGTTTTAAAAACGAGCAAGAAAGATACTGGATAATATAAAAGATGAATTTACTGCTGTATCATTAGATGAATCATTCTTCTTCTATGACTCACTTGTACGGAAAGTATGGATAAGAAAAGACGAAAGACCAGTTGTAAGAATCACTGGATTCCATCAAGAGAGTCAGTTTTATTTGGTGCCACAAGCCTTGAAGGAAAACAACTGTTAAGGCAGTATGACTGGTTTGATGAAAATACCTTTTTAGATTATCTAAAACAGATTCATAGAAAATTTCCCAAATGCTATCTGTTCCTGGACAAGGCAAAACAATAGCATTACAGATCAAAAAAGTACTGGAATATTTTAATAAACATAAAAATGAATTATTCCGATATATCTTCCAACAGCATCTCCAGAATTTATGGTACTGGAAGAGATATGGCATATAGGCAACATCCTGTCTTACAGTATTATTCATCTTTTACAGATTTGAGAAATAAAACATCCTCATATTTTAGAACAAAAAGATTCAATCTTGATATGAGAAACTATTTGCTTGCTAAAATTGATAATTAGAAAACATAATCTAGTTGGTATAGAATGTAATTACAAATTTAATATTATTAAAAACTGATATCAATTCCTAAATTAATAAGATTTGCTAACGAAAGTAAATCAATATCTATGTTGAGTAATAACAAATTCTAACTATAATAATTAATTTAATATAGCTTAAATGATAATATTTGTCAATAATTATTAATATTTTATAGCAAAATAAAAAAGTAGTAACCTACATACATAAAGCGCTAGTATTTTTATGGATAGTTATGATTCACCCATAATTATAATTATCCCAGATTGTAATTTTTATTGGTAACTATAAGGATATAATATTATTTGAAGAATAGTGAAAGTATATATGAAAATGCTAGTATCTTAAATACAATTATTAAAAGCAAAATTAAAATGAATATAATTTTTATTCATTTCTCTCTATTAATATATAATAATATTGAGATAAAATTTTACTCGTGACCTTCTAATTTATTATTTTAACTGATATTTTAATACTAAAAGTAGAACCCTACGTATAATGAATAAGAATTATAGTCCTATTCCTTATAATATATTTACGAATTTATGCATAATATTTTATTTATTGTAAAAGTTCTTGTTTCTTCTTTTTGCCTGACCTATGGCCTAAATACATAATACCAAATCCTGCAATAACCATTATCAATCCAATCAATCCTATTAATATTAAATATATTGGGATTGTAGATGTAATCCAAAGAATACCGAATAAAACAATTATTATTCCAAAAAAATATCCTGCTATTTTACTTGCCCATCCCATGTCTAAATGTCTAATATTTGGATTTTAAGGTTTTGGTTCAATTTAGAAAATTAATTTTAGTAGTAGATTCTAGTTATTAATTTTTCTTATCTTCTTTCATTTTGTCTTTTTCTATAATATGGGTTTATATTTTATAATCTTCTACCTTAGCTTCTAAAATTGTATTTATATTTTATTACTAAAATATTAAGTATTATATTTAACCTTGAATTTTAAGAATTAATTGAATCACTTTCGGTAAAGTTCTAATAAACTTCACATATCAAAATTGATGACAAAGGAAATTGTTGACTTTTAAAAAAGTCCAGGTATATATCTTGGAATTTTTTTATCTTAACAAGTTTACATGGATTGGCAGTTATTCTATACTCTTCAACTTCTAACCAAGTTTTTATAATTATTGTATTGATTCTTATTTATTTTAGCAATAGGAATATTTTTAATTTATTTAGCTCATAAAATACAATAAGTCTATTTAGATTGTAAAATTTTTTTTCACTATTATAACATGAAGAAATATTTATGAATAGAAATTAAAATGATAGAATTTAATTTCTTCCTAATGATGTTATAATGAGTAATATGTTAACAAATTGTGACCTTTAAGGCAAAACTAAAGACAATAATAAACCATCTTTACTATATGTATTTGTACTCACTATAAGAATATTATTACTAGTTATTTTTTTATACAATTCAAATAACTCTCAATTATATTCTTATAGAATCTTTGTGTAAGTTCTATTGATTTCATAAATGTATTCAAATTTTTAGTCATTATATTATCTATCAATATTAGTGAGTCAGCTCTATTGCTAATTAAACTAGTATACATATTTTTATTATCAAATGGATAATCTGTAAATCTTTCAGGACTAGTAAAACCATTCCAAGATGAATTGAAAATATCTTGTAATATCTGAGAATATACCGAATTATAGGTATTTATCATATTCTTATGAAGTTCTAGATAATAGTTTGTAATCTCTTTTGCTTTCCGAGTAGTTTGTTCTTGTTTGACATTTTCATTCTCATTGTCATCTGCTAATTCTATATCTCTTTGATTTCTGTCTTGGTAGATTATAGGCCGTGGTAATGTTTGTTGTACTTGTCGTTCTTCTATTTCCTTGTTCTTTTCTTTTTTTGGATATTCTTTTTCAATCTTCTTTGTCTTCCTTGATTTGTTGTGATTTAAGATTTGTTTAGATGACAATGCAAAAATTATATACCGTCTTACTTAAATAAATGAGGATAAAAATATATTAACTATTACTTAAAAAAAACATACTATATAAAAAGAGAAATTTATTTAGTATGTACATACATCTTTAAATGGTTATCTAAAATGACAATAATAATTAATATATATCTATGATAATTATTGTATAGTTAATTTTTACTATTATTTAATGAAAAGACTTTTTGCTATAAAATTATAAAATTGTAAAATAAACAGTTTAAGAAAATCTATTCGAGTTAGATAAGGAAATCATGGAAGATCCAAATTATTTATTCTATCAATTAACAAGAACTAGCAAGACTATTTTTCAAGATTGTACAGTACTATTGCATCTTCTGCTTTCTATTATATCGAAAAGAAAATGTAAAAAGAAGATGCTATGGACTGACTATGTCAAAGACAAGCTCAGCTATTTTTTGCAATATAATCATAAGCTTAATAATTTGGAATTTGACGACAGGATAAAAGAATTAGCAAAGATTTGAGATGAAGAAGAATATCTGGTGGAATCAAAAAATGTATAAAAAAAGTCAAAGAAATTGAACATATGAATTACTTGAATATAATTGTCCTATGTTACAAATACAGAAAAACATTGGTAAGCATGTATAGGAGAAACAGAACTTTTAAAAAGATTCTTGACAGAGAAATAGAAACTAGTCATACTGCTGTTAAAGGAGATGCTATTTGCAGATTTATACTAAAACCAAACAAACAAGAATTTTTGTAATTATTAAACATTAATTAATAATTAATTTATTATAATAGATATATAATTATGATTAGAATACATTTTAAAAAATTATATTGAAGAATAATTTTTAATTTTTATATGTTATATTTATATAATTTGTAAACCTTTATGCTTATAAAATATAGAAGAGAATAAATTAATATGATATCAAATGAAAAAATTAATGTTTTAGGAATTGCTTCTAGTATGCGAAAAGAATCTAATAGCACTAGAGCATTAAAATTAATACTTGATATAATAAAGACAAATTATGATGCAGAAATTCAAATTTTAGATTTAAGACAAACGATATTACCATTTTTATATTATCAAGAACATGATAAAAAAACAGAAATTCTAACAGCAGAAAAAATGGTAAAGTGGGCCGATGCTTTTATTCTTGCTACGCCTGACTATCATGGTTCTATGGCTGGTTCTATGAAGAATTTTTTAGATTACTTTTGGTCTGAATTTGCGGGGAAACTCTTTGGGTATATTTGTTCCTCTCATGAAAAAGGATTGACAGTAATGGATCAGATGCGCACAGCAGTAAGACAATGTTATGGATGGAGTATGCCTTATGGCATCTCTATAAATGGAGAAAAAGACTTTGGACCAACTGGAAATGTTACGAATAAAGTGTTATTACAAAGGATGCAAATGTTAGCTCGAGATATCGTAATATACGGTAAATTACATCGAAACCAATTTCTACATGATTTAAGTTCTCATGAAATGAATACATTTGCCTCTCACTATAGGGATTGATTTATAACATAATCAAAGTTCATTTTTTATTTTATTCATAGATTTCTTTGTAATTTATTACTGCATCTATCAAAGATTGTTGATTCTAAAAATCAACATCCATAACTATTAGTACCATGTCTTGAGCCTTTCTATTGGGAATAACAATTATTATAATGGATATATAAATTTGATAAGTTTTACTATTATATTATTTCCAAAATAAAAATTCTGTAAAATATTTATTATGCAGAATAAATCAATGTGACCTATAAATAAAAATATAATCAATTTAATCATCAATCTCTATTATATTCTCAGCTATATTTAATAAAAAAATTAATCAACTAAAGATAAAGAACCCGCCCATAATTCCATCTAAACCAAAATCACCATTAGAAAAGGGAGAAGTATAGAATATTGATTCCAATAAATGAAGAAATTCTGATTAACGCTATTGAAAAAGTTAGCAACAATGTAGTTAATATTGCAAGTGTTCGAATGATAACTGATCAGCTTCTACATATATTTCCAATTGAAGGTATAGGATCAGGTATCATCATTGATAATCAAGGTCATATCCTAACAAATTATCATGTCGTAGACCAGCCAGAAGATTAAAAGTTACCTTGTATGATGAAAGAATATTTAATGCTAGAGTAATCGGAACAGATAATATCACTGATCTGGCAGTTTTGAAAATTGAATATAATTCTAGTAATTTCAATAATGTAGTCAACAGTGATAATAAGGATCCTAATACATTAGACTCAATACCTTTTGCTGAATTAGGAGATTCTGATAATCTAAAAGTAGGTCAAATAGTCATAGCTATGAGTAATCCTTTTGGTTTAACAGGTGGGCCTACTGTTACAACTGGTATTGTTAATGCATTGAACCGAAATATCCAATTTGAAAATGGAATGCTAGAATTAATTCAAACAGATGCAGCAACTAATTCTGGGAATTCTGGTGGTCCTCTAGTAAATACCAATGGAGAAGTAATTGCAATCAATACTGCTAAGATACCTATTCCCATGGAATAGGGTTTGCTGTTCCTGTTAATACAGCAAAAACAATACTATCGGATCTAATAAAATATGGTAAAGTTAATCGTCCATGGTTAGGTGTTTCTACAATCAACATAACTGATAGAATAGCAAGCTATTATAGATTACCAACAAATGAAGGAACACTAGTCGTAAAGGTAGAAGAATATAGTCCAGCAGTCAATGCAGGAATAAGACCAGCAGATATTATTGAAGAAATAGATGAAAAGAGGATACAGGAAATAACAGATCTTTCTTCACGAATCAAAAAGAAGAGGATAAATGACAAAACTTTATTATCTGTAAATAGATATGGCAGACGATTTGATATTTCAGTAATATTGGAGAATCAGCCATAACTTTTTTTAGTTTTAAAACATAATATATAATAGTAATTTCATATTATTTAACTTACCAGATAGTTAGTTACTGTATTCATAGATACTTACTAATTTATATATACTTACATTAATATAGTTAATGTGTTCTGTAAATTAAAAATACAAACAACCGATAGCTCTAAAAATCAAAATCAAAATAATATAAATAATGATATTACAACTATATTATTAGGGACATCAGATAAAAAGAATGCATATGAAGACAACTCTATATCTATCGCAGATCTTCGGCAGAGTGATATAGATATTCTAAAAATTTTATCTGAGAATGAAGATGAAAACTCAATAGCCACATTTTCATTTAGCGGATTAAAGATTAGATTGAATTTGCATCAGGAAATTTTATCGAGATCTTTAAAACGATTAAAAGAATTGGGATTGATTAATAAAACCAAATTAGGATATAAATCTACAAAAAACGGAAAGATAATTTTTTCAAAATTGAAGAGAATATCAAATGAAAAAAAAAGTAATCAAAAATATACTCAAATCATGCAAGTATCTGTTCCTTTTAGACTTCCTAATCAACAAATAGTTCAGAACCTTTCAGGTAAATGGTTTAGTAACTTAAGATGGATTGGAATGATTCAAAATGTCACAGGATATCAATTAAAATGGAAAGATATTGAAGATTTTATTGAAATAGTATTATATTTATCAAACAATAATATTATAATAGAAACAAATGACAATCCAGTGAATATATCTAAAGCATTTGGTTATTCTACAAGTATTATAGAGTCAATTGGTAATGTAATAATGGAGAATAATTCAATAATATATCCCATTAATAACAAGGAATTTGACCGAATAAATAATTGACAGTAAAATAAGTTAATTGGATACATTTTTAGAATAATTCTATATCCTTATCATCTATAAAAGAATAAAAACATAATTACTAATATAATAGTGACATTATGAACTAAATAGAATTGAAATCAATTAATGAACAAAAACTATCTAAAATCTTAAAATGTTGTCCTATAAATAATACTTTTGGAATAATAGGTAAAAAATTTACAATTTTAATTTTAAGAAATATGATCAATGAAAAGCAAACAAGATTTAATCAATTTATTAATTCAATAGAAGGAATTAATCCGAAAACTTTATCCATTAGACTAAAAGAGATGGAGAAAATGGGATTGATAGAGAGAAAAGTTTTTCCAAATGAAACACCTATCAGAATCGAATATTATCCTACAGAGAAAGGATTTGCTTTGCAACCAATTATAGATATGATGGCAGCTTATTCAATGAAATATTGTAGTAAAGAAATTTTCAAAGACAGTAAACCAAGAGAATTCAAAACGATATATGGCAGAGAACTTTCTCTCTTAACATAGATTAAAGAAATAGAATATTGGTTAAATTTGCTAATGATATTAGCGGTATTTTTTATCAAATATTTAAGATAATAATTTTTTTAGTGTATGTTGTATATGTATAATTTAATTTTAGCAAATATTATTGAAATATAGTCAATACTACAATTAGCCTATATTTTCTAATCAGATTTTATTATTATCATATCTTACAAACAGTAAAAGCTATTTGTCATCCTACTTATTTCGTGTAATGTCAAATTACTGTGAAATATTCCAAAAGTGAATTGATTAGATTATACAAGAAGAAAACTAATCTCAAGGTAAAGGAAAGATTACTTCTTGTAATAAAGGTACCGACATGATAGTATCATTCCTGCTTATGCTGCTGATGAATTACATAGAAGTAGACCATGGGGATTATACTGGTTAAAGAGATACGGAGAAGAAGGTATAGAAGGATTAAAAGATAGACCAAAGAGCGGTAGACCTCCAGATATATCATCAGAAGAGTAATCTACGAGATAAAAAATGAATTAGTATCCAGCAAACAAGGATGGACTACAAAACAGGTAGAAGATCTGATTGTCAGAAAAAGAGTGGTGGTGGAATAAGATATCATTATACTCACATTTACAGACTCATGCACAAGTGGGGATTCAAACAGAAGAAGGTACCAGAAAAGTACATGTAAATACTGCATCCAAAGAGGAAAAAGAACGTTTTAAAAAAGAGCAAGAAAGATACTATTGGATACTCTCCTCCAAGAAGAAGGCTTCACAGTAGTATCTACGGACGAATCATTCTTCTTCTTTTATGATTCTCTTGTCCGGAAAGTATGGATAAGAAAGGATGAAAGACCGGTTGTAAGGATTACTGGATCTCATCAAGAGTCAGTTTTATTTGGTGCTACCAGTCTGGAAGGAAAACAACAGTTATTCAGACAGTATGACTGGTTTGATGAAAATACATTTTTGACTATCTAAAACAGATACATAGAAAATTTCCACAAATGCTATCTGTTCCTGGATAAGGCAAAACAACATTACAAATCAAAAAAGGTACTGAAATATTTTGCTGACAATAAAGATAGATAGTTTGATTCCAGTATATCTTCCAACAGCATCTCCTGCTGAATTTATGGTACTGGAAGAGATATGGCATATAGCCAAAAACGATCTTCTTGTTCTACAATACTATTCATCATTTACAGATTTCAGAAATAAAATATCCTCATATTTCAGAACAAAAAGATTCAATCTGGATATGAGAAACTATTTGCTTGCTAAAATTG
>CAWIYT010000082.1:0-5867 GCA_963840085.1 uncultured Nitrososphaerales archaeon | reverse complement strand
TAATTCTATATGCCCCCCTCTCTCAGGAGCCTTCACTGTATTCACCCCTTCACCACCAACTTCTTCTCTTTTTGATTCGCTAATCGTTATCTTTGTATTATCTTCTTTCATCAGTCTTTCAATTGTTTCAGGATCAAAAATCCAAACATTGCCTGTTTTTTTGTGCTTTACTCTTCCTCCAAAAGAGTCACCAAGATAACTAGATACTATTGTTGTTTTGTATATTGTACCGTAATCATCTGTATGGTATTCGTTAGGATTCTTTTCATTCAATATGCCATGGATCTCTTCCATTAGTTCCTTCCAGATACTTTTAGAAGAAATCTCAGGTCCATTGTGTTTAACTAGAGTTGAAACTATTGATAGTAGTATAGATTCAATATAAGATCTCTTTTTATCGTTCTTTATATCAAGGAATTGTTGCAAAGTTTCTGTTACTTCCTTTAAGCATTTACATCCATAAAATAACTGGACTGAATGTTTTACTAATTCCTTATCTCTACCTTCAACTCCAATATCCAATATCTGGAATTGGATCTTTAAAGTGTCTAAGTCTATAAACTAGTAATAATTTTCTAAAATCAATTATTTCCTGAAATAACTTTTTATTTTCTGGTCCACCTGTATTTGTTGGATTCAAAACCTCCTTTATATCATGTTTTGTATTCCCTTGATACAATTAATTGGAAATGTTCTTGAATTAACACCTTTTGCTATTGACTGATTTAATGATCTTTCAGATACTATAATTTTTGGACAGTAAGTATAGAAGAATTCCTGTTTAAGAGTATAAGGATTTATCTTCGGGAACTCATGCCATAGTACAGAATATCCAGTTTTTAAAACTGCCATAAGTTCAGGTGATCTTATCGATTTTATCTGCTTCTTCTAGAATCATAGTACATTGAACAGGTTCCACAATTCCCAATAATCTAAATAAGTTAGGTGCAGTTGGATCCGTCATTACTACAGCCTTGTATGCAATCGCTCTGAAAGTCTCAGCCAATGAACTCTTACCACTTCCATTACCACCAACAAGATACAAATACTCAGTAGTTGGAAATCTATCTTGAAAATGAGAAGTAATTATTTTAATCGTTACTAATCTTAATTTGGATTTGGATTGATTATTATATTTGGAAACTATTTCGTAACCCTTATAGTAAAAATAATCTAGATCAATATGGTTATTTTCTATAAATTTGTTGATACTATTGATCTCATCCAAACTTTCAAATTCATATGGTAAATAGGGACATTCTTCAAAGGTTGGAGGAACTAGAATTCTGGTAGTTTCTTCTATTTGTTCAGTTTTTCTCAAATTCATTTATTTTATCATTATATTTTATAAAAACTGGTAATCCTTCATCAATAAATACAGCCTCATATAATTCACCTTTTCCCAATTGGCAGTATTTGAAAGTAGTAATTTTTCGTTTAGGTTTTTCTTTTTCTTTTTCTATGTTATTATCATAGGCATTAATAGCAGCAGTAGCACTATTATTATTACTTAATGTATCAACTATATTTTCGTATTCTTGGTCTAAGTTCCCTTTTATAAGCATAGCCTCTCGTCTTTCAATTTCTATTGGAGGAGAAACTAACTCTTTCACAACTTTATCAGAGAACTTGGTCCAATTGTTGAGATCAATTGGTCCTATAACCTTTTTGGTTTTTGGTTGATATGTATGGTTAAATTCTATTACAATTGAATTAGTTCTTGTATCTATTGCAAAAAAAGTTATAATGTTTTGTTCTCTGAGTACTTTGCTAATTTCTAACCCTTTATAATGAGGTGGATAATTATTGTATTCATTCGTAGACATAAAATAAATTAAAACCTCCGTTCACGATCTTTAGTTTTCTTATCTTTTAATAAGACTAATAATTCATGAATATTTCTATTCAAAAGTGCTATAGATTTTTGAGTGGACTTGTTTTCATCTATCAGTATATTCAATACAGTAGCAGTTGCAGCATTATTATTATCATTAGTTTCTACTACTGAAGTAAAGTTTTTAACCTTGAAATTGGTAGAATTATTAACATCTTCATCTGCTATTTCTGTTGGTGTGGGGACTGACAAGTTGGGGAACCTGTCAGGCATTCCTACCTTTTCAGTCATTTTTTATTTTTTTCACCTCACTCACAAAAGAAGAATTACCAGTTTTTTCTAAAAAAATCTTTTTTTTGTTTGTTATGGTAATCGTAGTTCTACATTTTGGACAAGAACAAAAAAACTGGTCTTTGGCCAGTGTATATCCAACTGTTTCCACAACGTGACAAATCTTTTTGATTCCTTTTTTTTCAGGAATTGTAAGTTCAATATAGTTGCAGACATACTTACTGTCAGTAAAATATATTTATCATGTCGAATAACTTTTTTTAAATCATTAGTAGTACACCCAAAATGAGGACAAGAAATAATAAAAATGGATATAAGATCATTAAATTTGTTTATGAATATGAACCGAATGATGGTATTGGATTTAGACAATTATCTCGTAAGACAGGCCTATATCAAAAAAGTCTTTCACCATGGCTAAAATATTTAACAGATTTAAATATTACAAAAAAAGATTCGGTAGGACGTATTCACTTAACAGAAGATGCAATAAAAAAATATAACACCAACAGTTTAATCATACCTCCAGATCCTAGAAGTAAAAAAGTTGAGAAAAATCATCAAAGAAAGCAATTAGTAATAAAAGAATTGGGTAAAAATTATGCTGAAATTATAATTTTGATTTTATGTTTGGCTAGTTTTAGTAGTATAAAAGCCAGAGAATATAAAAAGCCTAAACGTGGTTTAGTGATAATATCTGATCCTACAGATGCACAGCAGACATACATGTATGGTACTAATACAAAACACTCATCTCCAGCAGTAGGGATAGGATTAAGTGACTTGATCGATAAACTACCTAATAAATCAAGTTTTTCTCCAAACAAAAAAGCAGTTTTACCTAAATAAGTTAAGTATCATATTTTAGGCCAACAACCAAAACATCTAAGATATCTTCTTACATTACATAATAGATTATCTTCTGTTTCGTAGTTATAGTTTGCACATATATCTTTCTTGAGATTCCTGTTTACTTTTGTTTCTACTGGATTCAGAAATGGTGCCCGTGTTGGTAGAAATAGTACAGTTAGCCAGTCGTCTGATTGTTTTTCTATAAACTGTTTAGTCTTTTTACTAACATGAAAAGATGCATTGTCTATTACAAGAATAAATCTCTTGATACTTCTCTTGAGTACATATCTTTTGATGCTGTTTAGATGGTTTATGAAATCATTACTGTTTCTTGTTTTGCTTGTTGTGAATTTTATTCCATTCATAGGATAAAGAAGTGTGATGAATACATTGACTTTATCGTTAGATCCTTTATGAAGTATCTTTTGCTGTTCTCCTCTTCTCATATATGTTCTTGTTATGTATGGTTGTAGATGTAACCACGTTTCATCTTCAAATCCTAGTAGAATCTTTTTTTAAAAAGCTGCCGATATCTTCTTGTACCCTTCTATCTTGTTCTTCTTTTCCTCATAATCTATGCCTTTTTCCAGTTCAAGTTTTGGCTGTTTGTATACTATACCCATATCATGAATTATTCTCCATGTTTGCATGGGACTGACATTCATTTCCAGTAATGTTGAGAGATAAGTAGCCAACAGCCTAATACTCCATGTATTTTTGAGATAGCCAAATGTTTTAGGAGACTTGTTCAATATGATGTCTTTTATCATCTCTTTGTTTTTGTCAGTAGATATTACTGGTTTTCTACCTGCATTCATTCTCTTGTTTCTTATTCCATCTAAACCATATTTTCTGTAATTGTTAATCCAGTCATACACATTACGGTAATTGACACTAAGGTTTTTGGCTATAGTTCTGTAAGGTATTCCTTCCATCTTTTGCTTTATAGCAGACGCTCTTCTGTATTCCTCTTTGTCACGAGTACTCTTCATGAATCTATTCAGTTCCTTTTTCTGAGTATCAGATAATTTCAGAATATAAGATTTGGGCACATATCAATCTAAACATTCAGAGCTAAAGTTCTTTCTATCAGAGTATGTTAAAAATACTAATGCATGTTGATGATATATGAGATACTTAACTTACTATACTAATTATGGTAATAATGAATTATTTGGATATCTTAGATTATCAAAAGATATTGCTCAAAAATCCATTACATTATTATCAGAAGAATATAATATTTTAATTCAAATTATAGAAAACAAGGAAAATAGTGAAACTCGTTATAAAATTTACGATGAATCGTTAAAAGAATTTGTGGAACAGTGTATTCTAGCATTTAATAGTGATGTAAATCCAAGATTAGAATATGCATATATTTGTAACTTTATGGATAAAAAGCCAGTAAAAGAATATTTTAAATTTTTAAGAATATGGTATGGTAGAAGTAGAAAATATTCTAATATTGATTCATATCTCAATAGATTAAAAGAAAGAGGAATAGACAATATTTCAAAAGAACACTATCGAAAATATATTGATGAATGTGACAAAGATATTTTTTCTTACGAATTATTTCAATCAGAAATTATAAAATGTAAAAATGATGAATATAAACTGATAATTGGTAAAAAGTATAAACCATTACAAAAAAACTATCCTTTTATTGTAAATATTTTTTTCGATACTCTATTTCCACAATTTCTAAGAAAAATGTGGTATTATAAGCAGAGAATTTAGTAATATAGGCTCTAAAATTTTTAATAAAGTTTTTTTCTTATTGTTATTAAAAAAAGAGATTCATGAGAAATAACACTTTAGGTAATACTTCCCTAAATCAAATAGATATAAAAATATCATCAATTAACTTTTTTAGCAAATTATTTATTATTGACTCTAGAAGATGAAGTAGTAGAAGTATGGATTACCTTCCCAACTGCTTTATTGTTTATTTCTGGCTTTAATTCAATCCCTTTAACTATCCTTCTTCCATCACTTTCAGGAGCAGCAATATCAACGATCTTATTTTCTGGATCTGCTAAAAGTGCTCTATTAACTGTGTCAGAGAGGAAATTAATGGAATCTTGTAATGCTTTGATTTGTTCATCCTTCTCTTTCATTTTTTTGTCTATAACATATTTTTGATAGTCATCTTGTTCTTCTAATTTTTTTATCTTTGTTACAAGTCTAAACTCGTCATTGATTGTCAAATCATTTATTGTATGTAGATATCCCTTACAATCATTTGTTCCTTCTAACAATATTATAGGATCAGGTTTAAAATAGTGAGAACGAACACCTGGCAGTTTGTGACACATCAACAATTCTACAAAATCTGGATATGTACCTGCCTTTCTTGCTTCAGTATCAAAGAATTTGCGAAAAGAATGAGTTAACATTGTTGGATTTTTTTGTTCTCTTCTTTTATTCTGATAATCATAAGGAATTTTTTGTCTAAGTGCAGAATATTTTATCAATACTTCGTTTACCAAATATCTTACTAGACTTACTCCTATCGGTTTAGGATTATTAACTTTGAATGAATCTCCTGAATTAAATTGTTCTCTTAACAATGGACTTGAATCTTTCAGGTTCTCTCCTGCATGTTTTCTGTAGTTGAGATATGAATCGATAAGATTTGCACATTCAGGTGTACAAAAAGTCTTGTAATTATATTTGCGTGATTTTTGATATACAGTTATTTGGTACAAATTATATTTTTCAATTTTTGATAGATCCTTTATCTTGAGTGAAGGGATTGCCCCATGTCGCATTCCAGATGACGACATCAATAAAATGATAATCTTGACACGAATATCATTGGCAGTTTTTAACATGGTCTTAATCTCTTCTCTAGTATATGGTCTAAGTTAAGTATCATATCTTA
>CAWIYT010000081.1:0-23652 GCA_963840085.1 uncultured Nitrososphaerales archaeon | reverse complement strand
GCTTCTTGAAATACTATAATTACCTCTTCTTTCTTTATGTTTAATATCTTTGCTATTCTTCAGTCATTGCCTCTGCGAGTCGTATTGCAGATGACGTTCCAATGGATGTAATATCAAAAAATTCGGAATGGACCAAAATAGTTAAAGATCTAGATGAAAAGTATCCTTCAAGTTCTATAGACGAACTAGTAAATGAACTTCCACAATATGATGCCATAATTTTCGGTTCACCTACTAGATTTGGAAATATGGCATCACAAATGAAAACATTATGGGATAGAACTAGTCGTCTATGGTTGAATGGTTCTTTAATTGGAAAAGTAGGCGGAGTATTTACTAGTGCTTCATCAGTACATGGGGGACAAGAATCAACTGCAATATCAATGATGTTTCCCATGCTGCATCATGGTATGATAATAGTTGGAGTTCCATACTCTATACCTGAACTGACAGAGACTGGGAGTCCATAGTCCCAGTAGAATAGTAGGACCAAAAGCAGATAGACCTTTTGAAGATAAAGATATAAAAGTTGCAAGAGGATTTGGAAAAAGAATTGCAGAGATTACTTCAAAGTTAGTTGAAAAAGGTAAAGACAAAGTTGGTATAAAAGTCTATTAATTATATGACTATAATATTGATATTTTCTCAAAATCCAATCCAAAAAACCTTTTTATAAATATAATGTTGTATTGATTTTATTACTAATCATAGGATTTTATATAAACTCTTTCAAATAACTGGTCCCCCTTTATAGAACGGTTCAAATCCGACAGACCTTAATAATTAAAGAATCTACTATCATACTTATCGTTTATAAAAAAAATTATTTTATATATATTAATGGACTTTTTAGTCTATTTCTCTTTGATAATATTCTCAATAAATTCTTTTAGTTTAAAATTTGTAATTACAATATATATAATTCAATTATGTAAACTAAGATAGTAACTAATTAGATTCTATTTATTCTTATTGTTATCCTTTAATTATAATTTATTATTATTAAAGAAATATTAAAAAATATATTCTATCTATACAAAAGAATCAATAATAAAAAAATATATTATTTATTATAGGTAGCGCTGCATTGCTGCATATGCTGTTATAATCATGATTTTTGGTCCTGATTCCATAGGTCTTGGATAGATGTTTATGAGTGCTTCATTTATTTATAAAACAAATCATCTATAATGGATTAATAGTAAAAGATAAGATATTTTCAAAAATGGATGAATGGTAAAAAGATCATTTATAATATAAGAAAAAATTATGAATCAATAACAAAAGTAAAGATTATTTCATAGTTATTGTTATTATCACTTCATGAATTCTTCTAAAAAGAGGATTGGAACCCAGAGTTCAATGGGGCCAGTGGAATGTGAAACAAATTTGACCTCTTTTTTGTCTCATTCTGATTATTCTATAGGTTAAGTGTATCCAATACCCTCAGTTAAAGAAAACACTTTGTTAATATAGTGAATATATCTTTTTAAATATAGTATATATGTTAGAGCTATCACTATATTTTTATATGTCTAAAAATCATAACTCAATTTCAATGAATTTTACTCCTTTTACACAACTGATATCGGATTTTAAAGGAAAAAATATTCCTGATGAGCAAATCAAGGCTGATTATAATAATACTCTAAATTATCCTAATAATTACTTTGTAGCACCTGATAGCTGGCATGAATGCTTTTATACAACATCAAAAAAAAATATGCTTTTACTAAGTCAAGGACTAGAAAATATTTTACATATAAAACCACCATTTAATAAATTCATTCTGGTATCTCTGTTTCAAAGGAAAAGTAATTTTAATTCTGTAGCAGAACAATATGCTACTATTTCTCCATTATCAAAAAAAACCTACTTAATAGGAGGAAAGGGTTTGGCCCAAGGAGTAACTTTATCAAATGTTGAGATTATAGACTTTACTGGCTCAGGGTTAGAAAAAAATTGGGTTGTTATTGCTATTGCTAAGGATGAAGGATGTGCTTTAATTGCAGAAGAGATTAAATCAGACCGATATAGAGGATTCTTTACAACTAATAGAAATCTTACAAATAGATGTTTGAATATTATAAAAGAATCGTTAAATATTGAAATTGAGATTTGAAAAGTATGTATTATTAGTATTTGAATTGTTATAACAAATATCATACTTCTAATTAACTCATACTACAATTAGCATGTTGGAACATATTTGTCTGTATTTAGTGGTATATTCACATTGCTAATTATACTATTTAAAAATTTCCTTTGGTTATTATACTCTTTATTCTTTAAATAATTAATAATGATAACGGAAATTGCAATAGGACAAACTATCCATGATTTTTCCGTTATAATGATTATTGCGTCTGCCATTCATATAAATTAAAACAACCATTAGTTATTGGTTATATTATTGAAGAAATAATTATAGGCCCACATACTCCACCATTTAGTCTAATATTAAACTATGATATCTTTCATTCTATTTGAATAGTCCCAATAGAAAACTTTAGTTGGAATTATTTCTATTGCTACTTCATTTTCTTTTCTTTTAAGAAGATACTTCCTTAAATTTGCATTTTTTTTCTGTATGTATTTTTCTATAACCTTTTCTAATATATCTATTCCAAGTTCTTTTTTAATTATGGTTTTTCCTTGACCTCTTATTCCTCTATATGGTGGATTTTCCGATGAGATTTCAAAAGCACATCTAGCATCTTTCTTTAAATAACTAATTATTTTAGCATTTTGCTGAGTTGCACAATAAAATCGATCATTTAAAAATTTGAACCATAGTGGAATAATCATAGGCCATCCTGAAGTAGTTAAACATGATAATCTTAAAGGCACAATAAGATTTACTAGATCCTTTTTATCTCTAACACTATTACTCAATTTGTTATATTTATCACTTAAGCTTTATTTTAAATTTGATTTAAAATTTTAGATTTATTTTTTATATTAATGATTCCCAAACTAAAATTATAAGCAAAATAATTAACAGATTGAAACTTAATATCTCAATTAATCTAATAAAAATAAAAAGTTGAGAACCATAAAAATTTCTAGGGTTCAACTCCAGACCAGCTTGCTTAACATGTTGTATAACCCGAATGTTATTTGTGACTCTAATTGGTACCAATAAACTCAATAATTTAATAATTGATTATAACAAATTTTAGATGCATTATAAAAGAAAATTGAGTAGTATTGAATGTTATAATATCTTTAGAAATGGATTTACTAATAAGAATTAGCAACAGAAAATCACTATAAACAAGAACTAATCAAAATCACTAATCTATTTTAGTAATACTATATTATTATACGTATAGAATAATCTCAGATGTGCTATTAAGAAAAAAGAATATTACTTGTAGAAAATTGTAATAATTTTCATCATTTACTTTCCTCTGTTTTTGACTTGTCTTCTACAATTTTATATTTTGATAATGCTTTGTAAGCGACAAAAACAACTAGTGCTATTATAAGAAAATCAATTATGTTAGCGATAAAATCTCCATATTTGAATTCAGAGATTGCACCCGAAACACTAGTAATCTTTGCCGATAATTGCTCAAGACTTCCTGAAGGTAAGAATAAACCAATTAATGGATTAATAATATCTTCAACAAGGGCAGTAATTAATTTAGAAGATGCTTGACCTATAACAAATGCTATTGCTAAACCAATAATACCAAATGTCTTGAGGAAATCAAAGAATTGTGTAATAAAGGTCCTGGTAGGTAATGGTTCATTTGGTGAGGATGATGTTGATGACGTATTTTTTTCTGTCAAATTTTAATTTGTTGTAAAATAGTTTGTGTGATGAATTACTATGTTAAAGACTATTAACTTTTTTGTTAAAGATATCAAATACAATAACCTTCATTACTGAATAAACTTTCAAACCATTTATAATAAGTTTCTAATAATAAAAGCTAAATACAAGTACTGCTATTTCTACATTGGACTCCCTTTTTAGAACCTCTATCGGTATTACTCCCTCCTCTAATTTTCTAACAAATTCCAAATATTTGAATATCAAACCATTTTAAAATAAGTTACTAATAATAAAAGCTAAATACTATATAATAGAACCCTACTACATGGAGGGTACTACTCCAGTAGTTTTCTCGGGTTCATCGACTTAACTTTTTTTTAGCTTTAATCTATCAAAATTTTATTCATAATTGACTTTTGCATTGTAAACTCGTTGTTGTACCTTCTGATAGTGCCTAACAATCCTATGTATTAGATAAGTTCTAGAATAATTTATTAACTGCAATAGCTATAGTAATAGTATTGGAATCATCTAACAATAACGATTTTTATATCCTATTGATAGACGATGAAAAAGATATTCTCGATTTATTTAGTGAATACTTAACATCAAATGGTTTTAATACAATTTCATTTGATAATCCAGTTAATGCATTAAAATATTTTTATCAAAATCAAAGTAATTGTTCTTTAGTTATTACAGATTATAAAATGCATCAAATGTCTGGAATAGATTTAATAAAAAAGATAAAAGAAAAAGATACTGAGTATAAAATAAAAACCATAGTTATCAGTGCTTTTATAAAAGACAATCTTCCTTACGATAAATCATACATTACAATGATAGATAAAATATTAGAAAAGCCTGTGTATCTTGATAGATTAAAAAATGAAGTTAAAAAATTAACTTCAACAATCGATATTCAGCAAAAAGCCTAATAGTAATAACATAAAAAGTAGTATTGAATAATAAGTTAACATATCACTTTCTACTATTAGATGGGATAACGTTGCAATGGTCTCTAATCCTAATAAATAATATTGCTTATTAATCTAGAGTGAGGATATACGTCTAAGTCTAAAGCAAAAATATTGATAATATATGATGATAAAGACATCACTAATTTATTTTCAATATTTTTAGAATACAATGGCTATATTGTAGATACATATACCAATCCTCTTGAAACATTCAATAACTTTAGAAAGAATAGTCACGATTTAATTGTACTTGACTTGAAAATGCCAAAGATGGGTGGAATGACATTATATCACAAAATAAAAGAGATAGATGATAACGTAATAATTTGTCTTACTACTGCAGATATAAATTATATTCAAAATTTGCGCAAAGGCATTATCGATATCGAAAAAATTGTTTTATATAAACCAGTATTATTGAAAGACTTGAAAAATAAGATTGACTCACTTTTGTTATTATCTAGGCAAGAAGAAATAAAAGATAATAAACCAGCAATGATGATTTTTTAACCTCAATTATTTTTTATTTTTTATTTTATAATAATAATAGAGGAAGAAATTATTTTATACAATAACAATAAATTTTTGATTAACATCTTAACATAGATTTACAAGCAATGATAAATACAAATTATTATAGTAATATCACAGAGTAAGTAGTTAAAAAAATAACTGCAACGTGCAAATACTGGAAGTGGCATTGTCATTATTGTCATAGTCTGGACATTCTACCTATAAACCCAATCATATCTTTCAGGCTATGACAATTATTATATTATAATTTACTCATCTTGATGTCAATAATAAAAGATTTGTCTCAAACTATTAAATAATAATTTAATAATATTAGAGTACAATCAGCCAAGAAATTCTTCAATGGCCATAGTCTATAGAATGTTGCGGCAGGATAGGCTATGGCTATTATCTAAATAATATTCAATTATTAAATATGATATCATTAATTTAAATTCTCTTATAGATTGAACACTGAAATCATGGTTATTCAACTCCCGAGGGTTATTATGGATTCGGGTTCAATATATCTTTGAAAACTGTTTGTTTTGTCAAGTCTATAGTTGTTGTAATTGCAATTGCGTTAATGATAAATAGTTTAGAAGTTAAATGTACAAATATTACATAAAAATATGCAACCTGTATTTAGAAAATAATAATATAATTACATAATCTATAATACTATAATACTATTATATATTTTAGATACATATTATATGACTATATATATGAACTAATTAATTATAAAATTGAAATTGTTTATTTTGAATTTGACTGTCGCAACTCATTTAATTTTTCTTCTGCTAATTGTATAATGTACTGATTTTCTTCCGATTCTATTTTTTCATCCTTGATATCCTCTAATAAATTTTTCGTAATTCGTTTAGCGCATTTTTATTTCCTTTATTTGCTATCTCCTTTTTCATAAGTTCATTCAATGTATCTTTTTCTCCTTCTCTTATCAAATTTGAAATTGTAATTGAAGAGAAAGTCAAATATTTTATCTGAAATTGTATGTTTGTCATCTTTTCTTTGAACTTTTATTACTTCTTCAACATCAAATTTCTTTTTTAATAGGTCATAGTAGTATCTCGGTTTTCCTTCATGAGAAGATGTTCTTTGTTCTTGATTTAAAATAACTTTTAAATTCTCTTTTTAAGTCATGTATATCGTCATTTTTATTTCCAATCTCTTTCATCTTTGTCATTGAATCAATAACTAAATTCAATAAGACTTACTGCTAATTCATGATAATCAGATACAACTTGAGTCATTCTTATATCATTTTCAGTTTTATCGTGGAATCGAATATCATTTTCTCTGTCTTTTGTCATATCATAATCATATAAAGAAGGAATTTGTTCATCTCTTTCTTCAGAAGGATGTAAATTAACTATACTTAGTTCGAGATTAGGAATTTTCTTTTGATTTATAATTTTATTTAATTCTATTAAATCATCATCATCAATTAATTTATTATTATTTGATTCTGAGTTTGCAGAAGAATTATCAGAATCTAATCCTAATATTTTTACCCAAAAATCATCGTATTTGTGTATAAGCTCTCTTACAGGCGTATTACTTAAAATTCCACCATCCCAATATTTTCTTCCATTTATTTCCACAAATGGAAAATTTTTTGGTATTGCAGCACTAGCTAATACATGATCTATTGTGATAATATGATTATCGTCATCCAAACATTATTATTATAGTTATAGGTATCAAAGACCCCAGTTGTAGCAGTTTCAACATCTGCTGCTATCAACAGTAATCTTGGTTCTCCTTTCTCATAATATGTTTTTATTCCACCTTTTCTTAGAAGTTTTATCATAAACAAGTTTATCCGCAAAAGAAATAATACTTCTTGCAAGGGGTTGATTGCTATATTGATACCATTTTGTTGTCGGATAAATATAATCAAAGAATTTGTTATAAATGGGAGTTGGAAATGGTGGAATAAATAATGGATTAAAAATATAGGGTTCACCAAATGTTATTGACATCCTAGTAAATTGATATCGTCGCATTGATTCACCAGATGGTATCAAATCTTCAAAAAGGGGAAATATATTTAGCAATATTTGACGATTATTGTCCCAATTATTTACTAGGAATTTCATCAAAGAATCATAATGAAGATATGGAGATGATATTGTCATCCAAAATTGAATAAGTTTTTCAGGGGCAAACTCCCAATATTTAGTATTTTTGTTGTCATATTTATTCTCTTTATCCTTTTCTTTATTCTCTATAAAATGATTTATAATTATCGAAGCATTAACTGCTCCTATTGAGGTGCCAGCAATAATATCAAAAATATTTTCAGTTTCGTTTTCTTTAATGTCTTTTTTAATCCAGTGATATAATATATGAAATACACCAGCTTCATAAGCTCCTAAAGAGCCACCTCCTTGAAGCACTAATGCTCTTTGAATTTTTGGGGGATTAATGTCATTCGCCATGTTATTTTGTAAGATGTTTGTTCATATTATTTTATCTTTTATGAATTAGAATGTATTTAATTGAATTATAAATATATTAGGTCATTTGCTCAATTAGACTAGATTTACATCTTATTCTTCAAGTCACATACTCAATTACTTATGGTCATACACATTATACAATATCTTATAATTTACAATCTAATATAATGTTTGAAATATGATCATGTTTTTTCAGTCCATTCATGAATTTTGTGACCATAATTCTTATTTCTTTATCTTGAAAATGATATATTCTATTTTTATCAGCAGGACCTTTATTTTAATTTATTATTTTATAATTGAATTAGTGCAATAAGAAGTATTAATTGCTAAGATCTATTTAACTGATATTTGAAAAATGAACTTGTAAATGATATGGTATTTATTACAATAATACTTAATAAAGAGAATTAAAAATTCCGGTCAACCCCCATAGCCCTCTATTGAATTGCTCCTTAAAAGATATTTTTTGTAATGATGATAAATTGTATATTAAATATTTAATTACTATTGATTGAACACTGAAACCATGGCTATTCAACTCCCGACGGGCTCGTAGTTTTTTCGGGTTCACCATATTTGATAATTTTGACACAAAGTTTAGCTATTTACCTTTTCTTATCATTATTCATAATTCATTAAATTTGACAATCTCGTAGGAGAAAAGACAACAATGATAGAATCTGCAACCATCTTTTTGATTACTTGTATCATTTGAGGATATAACCAGTCTTTATATTGTTTTGAAATTTGTGGGTCTGAAAGGAAAAAGTCACCTGTTATAACCACTAATTTTGATTTGTATTTTTCTAAATCTATTATCAAAAAATGTGCTAATTGATGTATTGTGAACATCCTTTGTACTATTATATTTTTTAATGCGCTATCTAATATTCGATATTTTTTATCAGCTATATCAGTTATGTTGTAAATATCAATGAAATTTCTAATGGTGAAATTGGTATACTAGGAAACATCAATGAGTCATAATAAAAACTATTTAATGATCTATAATTTTCAATGCATTAGTATCACCAAACAAACTTGTAACTCCTATATTCAACCGATCCCATAATCCTAGTATTATGAGAACCACAGAATTTGTTACTTTAATATTCATTAATAATATTCTAGTATAACAATGACAGATATTCTAATTACAAATACATGACAAGATACAAGAATTCTAAACGAGTTATTAATGAAAGAATTATCTGTTTATTCAATGACTTATTCATTTGATAATTAAATTATATAAAGTAATATTAGAAAACGACTAACTGCAATTATATCTTATCTTCATTTTATAGATGTTGTTCAAGAAGAGTAGTAAGCTCATATCCCCAATACTATCGATATTTCTTGTAGGTACATTGTTATTTACATCAACAATATTTTCATCCTTTACAAATCTACAAGCATTCGCTCAACCAATGAATCCATATGAATTTGATAATAATAATAGTAATAATAATGATAATAATAATTATTATGTTCCTAGTTTATATAGTCAATATGCAACAAAAGAAAACAAATATGAATGTCAGAAAGGTCCATTTGAGGGTTTTTTTGTAAGTTCAGTAGAATTCTGTAAACATGTTAAATTCGATGATCGCCAAGATGATAGTCGAAAAGATGATAATAGGAGAGATAATAAAACAGGCGAACAAGGCCCACCAGGCGAACAAGGCCCACCAGGCGAACAAGGCCCACCAGGAGTTAATGGAACCAATGGTGTCAACGGAACCAATGGAACTAATGGAACAGACTTTGACCCATGTGTTGCATGTCTTTTAGATGCTTTAGCTAAATTAGATAGCGGCGCAATACTTGTAAATATAACACTTGAATTCCCAAGAGAACAATCACAAGGAATACCTCCACAATTACTAGGACTCAGCATTACTCTACCACTAGTAATAGACGTTGATGTCGCCCTTTTGCTTCAGCAACAACTTGCAGTTGACCTTGGATTAAATGCAAATGCAACCATATTTGAGATATGCGCAGCCATAGATGCACAAGATCTTGACGTTGATGCTATAATAGCCAGTCTTGAAGAAGATTTAGGTCCAATAGTTACAGCCCAGATAAGCCAGCTAATAAACCAAATAGCAACAGCAGTTAGTAAAATAACAGGAATACCAGTAAACCAACAATTAATTGACACCATTATTGCAAGTATTGACATAGATGATATAGTCGCTCAAATAACTGCAAACGTACAAGTGTCATTAGAAATACTTGAAACATGTTTAAGTCAAGTGCCACCACCACCAACTACAGAAACACTAAATGTTATCAAAACTACTCAATGTGATGAAGGAGAATTTGGAGATATTTGTGCCTTTAATCCTCAAATAACAGTAACAGGTAACAATCCAACTCCAAGTTCATTTCCTGCCTCTGATACTCCACAAGTTGTAACATTGGGCGCAGGTCAATACAACGTTATTGAAGAGGGATTTGTAACAGGTCTAGCAGAATGTGCTGGGTTTGAAGGAGGACAACAAATAAGTGGCAATAATTACGCGTGTGCTGATTTCAGTGAGGATTGTTCAGGCGATATAAGTGCAGGTGAGAGTCTATCGTGTGAGATAACTAATACTGTAATTGAGGGGCCAACAGGTACCTTACATGTGACCAAACTTGTCACTTGTGCAGATGAAAATGGTGAAAATAGTCCAACTGTGAAGAAGCTTTTAGCAACAATAACTGAAGATCAATTTGGTATCCAAGTATTAGGTTTCAGTCCAGACCCATCAAGTGCATTTCCTGGTTCAGAGAATGGAACAAATGTTACATTAGGTATAGATAATTATCAAGTACTTGACTCACCACAACCATCAGTTGCTACAGATAAAGAGGCTTTAGGCGGTAACATTACTGGTCCAATCGCATCCTTTACAGGAAATTGTCAGCAAAACGCGCCAATTTCAGCATTAGGAACAATAACAGTAGCAGGAGAATCACAAACCTGTAATATAGAAAACGATTTTATAATCGAGGACGACAGAGAAACACTAACAGTTATCAAAAATATAGGAGATTGTCAAGCAGATGCTCAAACATGTGAACAGAATCCAATTCAACCTTCAAATTTCACTGTTGTAATACAAGGTAACAATCCATCACAAAATAACTTTCCTGGCTCTTCTACAGGTACAGATGTTGAGCTAGAAGTAGGAGCATATAATGTAACAGAACAAGGACTTGATCCTACAATACCCACTATATGTAATACTATGGGTTTTGATGCTGGCAGAAATGCATCAGACATTGGAACTGACTTGTTCATCTGTACAAATTTCTCTGATGAATGTGAAGGAGATATAGCAATTGGAACTCCACAAACATGTACAATAGATAATGTACTTGTCTCACCAGCCTCATTGACAGTAAAGAAACAAGTCTTTGGCTGTGATAATATCGATGAAGGTGGAGGACTGACACAAATGGATTGTACTGGTCTAGATAATAATTCTTCAGAATGGCTTGATTGCAATAATAGTATTATTACTAACTCAATATTCTGTCAATCATTACCAGAGAGTATTTTTGACATCGAGGTATTGGACGACCAAAATACCCAAATACAAGAATTTGAAGGCGCTACAGAAGGAACAACAATTCAGAATCTAGACGCAGGTACATATACGGTAAATGAGATAATACATCCACAACCTGCTATCGATAGACTATCAGTCAATGCAGGTATTGCACAAGATTGTGTTCAAAATGTGGGATTCGATAATGGAGGGGAATTATTTAATTCGACTTCAAATACAGTCTATATTATCTGCCTTGAATATGAAGACGAACAAGGAAATGATTGCAATACTATAACATTAGCAGCAGGAGAAGAAAGAACATGTACTGTTAAAAATTACATAAGAGCTAGTAATGATTTTCCTCCCAATACAGACACCTCATCTTTTGATATCAGTACATCAAAAGGTATAGCACCTTCTTTCTATTCTCCACCTACAATATCTCAAGGAACTGAAGAAGACTTATCTGTATTAGAAAAGGTAGAAAAGTTAAAGCAACAATGGATGGAATTAACACTATAAAAGAGCCATAACTGAATCAAATCCATTTTTATTTTTATTTTTTTCAATAAGTAATTAATCTATCATTAATCCAGCAATAC
Source organism: uncultured Nitrososphaerales archaeon (assembly GCA_963840085.1). GTDB lineage: Archaea > Thermoproteota > Nitrososphaeria > Nitrososphaerales > Nitrososphaeraceae > TH1177. Next base: position 11,736 of record CAWIYT010000081.1, on the reverse strand, counting down.
TTGTCAAAAATTACATTGCATTATATAGATGAGTTTATGTAAAGTTAAAATAATATGCAAAGTTTTGAAAGCAGGTTTATTGAAATTTCTAAAGGATTTCATGAAATCTGGTTAAATTAGTCATTTATTCTCTACCTCACTTTTAAAATAAGTTTCTAACGATAAAAGCTAAATACTTTGTAGTAGTATATTTACATAGGACTCCACTTTTAGAACCGCTATCGGTATTACTCCCGACGGGCCCGTACTTTTCTCGGGTTCACTATCTTTTCAAAATTATAGTTTAGACTAATAATAATATAAATAAAAAAATAAATACTAATAATGACAATTGATATTATTAGTATTAGAGATTGTATAGATCTTGAAATAGATACAAATGAACAATTTGTTTTTGTTTTAGCTCCTTTCGGACCGAAAAGAACGTAAATGGGCTAAAGAACTTGATTATCGTCTAATGAAAGAATTATGGTGTTTTAATGGAAATCGTATCTCAATAAGATTTGAATATGAATGGAGAGATGTTGATAATCCAAATCAATGGATGCGAACTCATGGTAATGAGCATTGGGAGTTTAATGATGATGGCTTGATGCTTATTCGAGATATGAGTGCTAATGACTATCCTATTAAAGAATCAGAACGACGTTATCGATAGTTATGTTCAGAGTTCAACACATATAACATGATTAGGAAGTTTTCTTTTCATATTGATGGCCTTCATGCTTTAATACAACTGAAAGATCCTAATAAAGGTCCAAAAGTGAATATACAAAATAACAATAATGAAATGACGAAGTTCTTGCACCAAATGTAAAGAAAGCAATTGCAAAATTTGTAAATTTATTTATCAAATTGATAAGATTTACAGTTTCTCAATTTAGTTACTAATAGCTTATAAAATTTCATAGTTTTAATACTACTTTTTATTTTTAATCTATTAAAGAAGCATTGGTTTACTTTCAATTACATCTCTAAATTTTGAGAAATCCTCATTTCCTGATTCTAATCCATCTATAAAATTATTTACTGCAATTTTGAAATCCTTGAGATACCTACTGACAATGAAAGTATATGTTCTTGTAGTAGAATCATATGATATTCCACAATCGTCATTTCCTTCAATTACTATTTTTGCATTGCCATCAATCATATAAGCATGTGCTAACCCACACCTAATGTCGTTGTATATATTATGATCACATTTGATATAATCATAACTCATTTGTTGCATTACAAAAAAATTGTCCATGATCGTTAAAACCTAACGATGATTCCTTTCTATCAAAGATGTTTAATATTTTGTGAAAATCTTATAGAAGACCTAGTTATATTTCTTAGGCACGATTGGATGTTTCTCATAGTGTACAGACTATAGATTTAAAGACAATACATAAACGAAAGTAAAATTTACATTCGAGGGTAAAAGCCAATTGATTTTAATTCTGGCACTATCCTAAAGAACTCAACAACTAAAGTTATCATAAGGTTTTCGTGTCAATGAAAAGGAAATAGTATATTTAAACCTCCCTTTCTATTCATGTATGGTTATATCACATCATCATCCTTTCTTTGATGATCTTTACCTGTTGGATAATTCCATCACCACTGGTAAAGTCCATTCGATAATCTATAATAGTTTTCCAATTGTTGTTAAATGCATCTCGCAAAATATCCAGCATCCCTTGATGAATAAAATCATTATTCACAGCACCATCGAATTTGAATCCGAATCTTGCTACCGCAGAAGTGTCAAGACCAACGATAACTTCGACATCTAGGGAATCATTAAAAGGCCCCTTTCGTATTAAAAGATACGTAATTTTTCCCGTAACTTGATTTATTTGTGTTCCCATGTTCTCTTTTTCACCTCCACTCCTGCCATTATTTGAACTCATACATTACTCCCCGGTCGCCTTACCTAAAAAGATTATAAATTTCTGTCTGTGATTGCTTTGAGAGAGCCTGTATGTTTATACCTTTTAATCGAGTCACTTCACGTATTTCGTTTCTAAACTGGTCTGCCAATGATTTTGCACTTATTATGTTGTTTATAGGGCTCTTAACTTCGTATAGTATAATTTCAACTTGTGGAAGCAGAGAGATCGACAAATCTTTAGCAGGTATGCGTACATCGAATTGATAACTAGGAAGTTCTACAAAAAAATGGCCTTCCTGATCAGGGACTCCATATGGATTAGGATATGACCTGATAACACCAACATCCATTATGGATCCTAATGCAATTCGTTTTGAGGAGAGAATCACCTCATAGGCCAAATCCCCATCTATTCTGTCCTCCTCTATAAGGAGTGGACCATCAACCTTGCGTGCTTGATTCAATGACATTTTTCCTTTCTCAACATGTAAACTTAAGCGAAGATATGCTTCATCTTTTTCTCTTGAAGCCTTCCTTTCTATCTCATTATATTCAGTTGGTTGAGAATAGTCGAACTTGGTATCTTCAGATCTATCTATCTTTTCCGGAAAGGGATCCATTAACTTCTTCTCCCCTCTTATAGATGTAGGTGGTGTATCGTCTGGTGTCATCCGGATTATCATTCTTTCGAGAGGTCTAGTAGGATCTACATCTATATTAGATAGTCTTGGATGTCCACTTAGAGGAAATGCATTATTGTTTTGATTTAATATAACCATTTATAGTCACCAATTCCTACCATAGTGATAATTGTGAATCCATTTATAATAAATTTTATGTAATATCAGATTGTTTGCTGGTGGGATATAGCAAATCATGCCCAACCAGTCTCGATTGTGAACAATCAGATCCCTTTGACCTATTATACCTTCGTAGTTACATGGTTCATATATATCGTCAATTTCCATCTTCCATTCTCCAATCGAACCCTCCTTAAAAGTGGAACTTAAAGCAGTCCCATTTGAAATCATAGTTCCGAGATAGATCTGGGACCAATCTATGAGGTTATATACGAAGAGATCGGATTTTCCATCACCATTAACATCGGAAATAAAGTGACGATCGTGTTGACTCATCTGCCATCCTGGTATATTGCCATCGTAGCGGTTCACGATAGAAAGATTACTCCCTGAAGATCTAAACATACCTAGATAAGCCGTAGCCCATTCACTTCCATTATAAACAAAGAGATCTTTTTTACCATCACCATTAAAGTCTCCAACATAATGGCGATCCTGAGGTTTCATCTGCCATCCAGGCATGTTCCCATCATACCGCATTGTCATGAAAAAATTATTACCATTGGAGTTGAGCATTCCCAGAGAAGGAAAAAACCAATTAGTTCCATTAAAGACCCATAGGTCATCCTTCCCATCACCATTAAAGTCTCCAACATAATGGCGATCCTGAGGTTTCATCTGCCATCCAGGCATGTTCCCATCATAGCGTTGTACAACAGAAAAGCCCGCACCATTTGAACGCAACATGCCAAAATATGGTATAGCCCATTCACTTCCATTATAAACAAAGAGATCTTTTTTACCATCACCATCAAAATCTGCGACATAAAATTTGTCCGTATCTTGGAAGGGCCAACCTGGTATGCCATCTTCATAGCGTATAACTAACTTTAGACCATTATTGCCATCATCTACTAACAGCCCAAATATCCTCTTTATCCAGTGCTGACTATTATAGACTACTACTTCATCCTTACCATCCCCATTAAAGTCTCCAACATAGAATTGGTCAGTAGGTGAAAAATACCATGAACCAGGTACACTTCCTATGGCCCTAAATATCAAATTAAGTTTAGACCCATCCGATCTGTATACGTTTATCGAGTTATCATTATGAACTAATACATCATCCTTACCATCACCGTTGAAGTCACCAGTATAACATTTAAGAAATGAATGGTCAGTATACTTATGCATCCTGTTTTTTAGGGCTGTATAGCACACAGCACAATATGGTGGATAATTATCACGCATACAGCAATTTACAACAGGACGGTATACGCCGAGATCATACGTATTACCTCCTTCAAAAAGTCCAACATCTTGACTATCGCTCCAATCTACAGGTTTAGGGCCTTGGTTATAGTTGGCGCAGGCCCCAATACCTGTAGGAATTGGAGTTGTAGGATTAATCAACCTATTCCATTTTATGGTAGCTCTGTTTGTATTTATGGTTACATTAGGTCTATTAGGTTCTACCCCAGTATAAGGTCGTGTCCTACAGTATTCATCTGCAAGACCACCGATTCCATGACCAAACTCATGTGCCATGACAGCCCAGTTGGCTGCCATAGTAAGTCTCTGATATCCACCACCTCCGTTTGCACCCCATCCTGGCGTGTTCAAAATAATAACAACAATGTCTCGGTCAGGCACCCATGTATTCAAAGCATTCTCAACTCTAGTATCTGTAGCTGTGTTCCATTCAATCCAAGAATGTGACCAAGAGCCATTATAGATAAACCCAAGGGCAGTGTCGATTATAGTCTCGGTCATAAGTATGTCATCGGATGAATCATTTGGTGTACCATTTTCGTCATACACCCGTCGACTTATGCCAGATTGGTTTGAAATAAGGTTCACTCTATATATGTTGAAAGCCTGCATATCTTCATAAAAGTAATCACGAATGAATACTCCTCCTAATAGCAATTCCTGTACTTTGTTATTATATGCTAGTTGGTCAGACTCCGTAAAGCCATCTCCTAGGACTGCAATATCTAGCTTTTTTCCAGGATGTCCGGATCTGAAAATCTCTGTTACACTGTCAACCATTAATCAACTAACCCCTAAAGCTACAACCTATCATTGAATAAATGTCTAAAAATGCTTTAGTATTAGTTTGTTTTACGTTTGGTATATGTTCAGCATAAATAATATTTTTTTTGTTATTACTTATTTTACACTCTTTCAAACTTTGACTATGAGAAAGAGTAGTAAGATTTGAAAAACTAAGTACTTTTTCTGGTCGAAATTTAGAAATTATTTTAATATTTGAACATTCATACTGAGAAGTTAGTCTTCTGAGGTTTAATTTTCTATTACTTGAAGACATATTTCTGTTCATATTTTATAATTTATAAACATTTTTGTAATAGAAAAAAATCTTAGGCCAAATCTTTTTCGGCGTCGAAAATGTTAGTAATTGAATTTTTAATTATCTCCTAATTAATTTTAAAACTTTATTGTAAGAAATTAAGTAATATAAAGATTATACTGATATAATTTTTTTTATATAGCCTTAAATAATTTCTAATTTTTAAAATAATTTTTCTTTTATCAAGATGGATAAATAAATAAAAATATTTTTTAACTGATTTGTTTGGATTTGTTATTTTTTTATGGTACTAAAAAGACCTAACTATAATTATCAGAGAAGATAGTGATGGTTATGCTGTTTAGAATGGTGCATTGAACAGCAACATTTTCTATCAGATATAGATGAAATTACCTGCTACAGAAAATCAACTTAACGTACTAACGGACAAGATGATATAATGAATGATATAATTCTGAAAAAATCATACAAAAAAACAAATTGAAATATTTTAATAGGTAAAAAAATGGAAAATTTATCATTAATTTAGACTCTTCAAGAGTTTTTCACTTCCAAACATTGGCATACATGACCCAAGTGGATTGTCAAGATCTGCTAATAATAGAGCTATACCTATTTCACCTTTGTATAAACTATTAGGCAAATGATGAGAAGATTTCGCTAGTCTCTCCGATTTGTAACCGAGGATCTTTGCACGTTTAAGCCATTTTATATCATTGGTATACTTATACAATTCAAGAAAAGAATAGCTTTGTCCGGCCAAACCACAACACAATTGTCCTATTGAACTAAAGGTATTTTGTGAATGTTTCCAAATATGTTCACCTGCCTTAATGGCCATATCAAAATAAATTTGATCATCATACATGCAATTTGCAAGCAGCCATAGATGAACATATCCAGAACTTCCATGACACCAGCCAGTTCGGGTCTTGTTAGATCCTTTATACAAGGGCCAATTAGCTACTGTATTTCGAATTTGTGCTAATCTGTATATTTCGATCAAACGTTTTTCTAAATTAGAACGTGGACTTTGTTTTGAGCTTAAATACCATCGTAAAGATGCATACAAAATACCTGCCCAACCATGAGCTAAACCAAGGTAAGGCAAGCCTTTTTCACTACCGATCGTATCATAAGAATCTATTTTATTCCAAATCTCATCAAAGATTTTATTGCCATGTACTATTAGTTGATTAACCAATTCAATATAAGATTCTTCTAAAGTTTCTAATAATATGGAACAACCTAACAATATACTTGATACTCCCAATGTCATATCAAGATTATTATAGGGCCGTCTTGAAGTTACAATGAAATCATTTATCGCTTTTTTTAGGTTACTTTTATCTCCCAAGAAATAAGCGACCAAGGCTCTTACACAATGCAGTCCTGTCAATGAATGATACAATGAAATTTTTCCGACTGTGTTTTCTGTTATAGATAATTCATCATTATAGAATGCATCGTGATGATTGCTTTCTTGCAGTGCCCTTGTTATCCAAAGATCAGAGGTAGATAGTAATATGGGATCTCCACGAAGAGATGCCATTCGATAATAAAAATACGCAATTCCTGAATATCCATAATTAACTGAACAAGTAGGGGGTGCTAAAGGTTTTCTCTCTCTTCTAAAAAAATCACTATCAATATTGTAATGTACCAAAGTACTTTCAATAAGTGAGTTCTTTTTTGTTACGAAATTTTGTATCTTATGTTTATTTAGTTTTTCCGATCTTCCATATTTTTGAAGTTCTAAAATAAAATGCTGAAGAGATTTAAAGCGATCGGATTTTTTCTTACTCAGAGCACGAGATAATATAGATTCTATGTCTGGCCATGATTGTAGGCCTTGTTCTTTAAAAGAAATCATTTTATCATTTATTATTTGTTGCAAAAAAATGTCTCTTTCTAATCGAAAGTTCAGATAATGTTTACCTGTAAATAAGTGATATAATAATACAGCAAGTGCATACTGTTCACCTGATTTGGTTGGTTTAGGTGGTGTTACATGATTGATTATTGCCTGTGCGCATTCTGGTTCATAATAATATCCTAGACCTACACGACGTTTTGGATTTGACAATTTAGATTGATTTGTACATGATTGTCCAAAATCAATAATTCTTAAAGAAGAAATGTCTTTTGTTACTAAAATATTTTTTGGATGTATGTCGCCGTGAACAATTCCTTTCTGATGTAACTTGGAGAAAGATTCGAGTATAATAATAGCTAAATTCACAAGTTGTCTGGCTGATTTATTCGTCAATGGTTCACGTAATTTCCTTGCTAATTCATATACTGTAATACCATTATACCACTCAAGGAGCAAGTATGGTCGTTTTTCCCATTCATTAAAATCTAATAATAATGGTGCTGGTGGTCCATTGATTAATTTAAGGATTCTAGAATCAGAACGGAAAGAATTTCTCACCATTTTTTCTGAACCTTGTCTGGATATTTTTAAAGCACCTTCCGAGCCGTCAGTAAGACGAACATGATAGACTTCAATATCGTTTAGTACCTGAATGGTTTCAAGAATTTGATAATTGGCAATGAATTCAGATACAGAATAACTATATTCTATTTTAGAATTGTGAACAGAATTCGCGGTTACTAAAATCCCTGCATTTTTAAGACGTTGAATAAGGGGATATACTACTTCTAATGTTTTTCTTGGATCAAAATCATGATCTCTTCCATAATTAATGACTGCATCAATTATGGTGATAGGCTTTCGAAAATAATTCAAAAAAACCTCAGACTCTCTTCCTAAAATGAATGAGGTTGTGCGAGAACCTTTACGGCTAAGTATAAAATCATTAGTGGAATCAGTAGAAAGTTGTTCTTTTATGTCTGGGTTGAGATCAGAAACAGAAAAAATTGTTACATCTTCCGGTAATACATATAATTCTTCTTCTAAATTCATTCTTGAATCTTGTCTGTCCAAATATTTGCATGCGGGATCCAAGAAATAGGGTCGATTCCTTCTAACTTAATTCGTTGTAGGGCGAATTCCCATGGTTCAAGATGACATTTACTATTTGAAGCTTGAATAATTGAAGAAGCTAAATGATTGGTTATCCAACGTCGCCAGCTAGGGCCATCCCAAGGAAGCAATTTCATGTTATATGGTGGATCCATTCCCCATGATATTAGCCCTTGGTGATCAAGATACGCAGTAAACGGGACTCCCTGAGCAGGAACACTTCCTAGAACATCTTTTAGTTCGGTTGAAGTAGATTGTAAGTCTTTAAAGCTTGAAAAATAAGCTACCATCTTATCAGGACGTAATATTCCATGAATATTATTTCCAACTTTGAAAGAAGAGAGAATATTTTTTGAAAGGATCCTAATAATATCAAAAAAAACTTCTCTAAGATATTTGGGATGTGGACTTATGTATAGCTTATACCGGGTGAAGGGATTATGCATTCTCTTTTGGTCATTAGCATAGAAAAAAAACCAGTCTTTATTTGTAGTATATTCGTCGAATTTCCAATACTCGTTGAGTATTGTTCGAGATTTTCCACCAACACTAATTCCGAGATATGTTGCTACTTTTTCTTTTGTAGATAGTTCTTTTTTCCAAGCAATAGACAGAGGCATTCTATTATAGAAATAGAGACGTTTTGATAATTCTATAGGATTGGATAAGCACAAGTTTTGGCCATACTTTAATGCATTTACAGATAAACTATGTTTAATGTGATTATCACTTTTAAAAGACGTATATAAATCCCCATACAAAATTGAGATTGCATCTATCCCTGAAACAAATCCTTTTGGGCTACTAATTTCCAATACATTATCTAATACCAATTGAATAATGGGTTTATTTTGTGTAATATCATCAACTTCGTTTAGAGAATCTGGTAATCTACCAATCTTGCTCATTTGCAGAAATAATCGTGCAGTATCATAATTTACTGCTTTCAAAGTGAGACCGTTTGTTTTGGGAAATAAAATTGCACAAAAGTCAGGATCCTGTTTTAGACTAGCTAATTTCAACTGGTCTTTTTCTGACAAATTGTCAAATGTTATCAATTCATAATTGGGATTGGATCTAAATGTTATTTTTGCTCGCGTTATGTTGGTGTTACTTGTCTTTTTCATCTAATTATTTGGGTTTTAATTTTTCTTTCATGGCGAGTAAGGATTCAAGTGCCCCTTCGAGTTTTTTCTTCAATTCTTCTATATCCTTGATATTTTTTGGAGTTTCTGTTTTAATTGGTTGTTTGTTACCAAGGCGTACTAGTGCATGTTCTAGTAATCCTCGTAAATCTGCTAGTTCTCGTCTGGGAGAAGTTGGATCTTGAACTGTATCGTGGGTTGGATCAGGAGATGGTCCTAGAGTTGGTGCAGGTGGTGGAGGTGGTGGAGGTGGTGGAGGTGGTGGTGGAGGTTCATGAGACTCAGCGCCTGCTGGACAGGGAATAGAACCTCCATGGGAACAACCAGCATCACATGGTTCAGAATCCATAAGTATAGTAATCATTAGGTCACGAATTCTAAAAGCCTTGCTTTGGTCGCTTATTTTTTGTGCTATTTCATTATTAGATGGGTAAGATGAAAGATCAGTCAAAGCTTTTTTAATTTTATTTTCCAATTTTTCAATATCTTCAACAGTCTGTGGTTCCAATTTAGAACTTAATATTAATTTCTCTAAATGAGTGGATGCATATAAAACTAAATTACGTAGATCTTCAAGTTCTCTTATATGAAAGGGAGGTAAAAAATAGTTAGATTGTTTATTATTATTTTCTCCATCACGATCTGAAGATTCATTGGTACCGTTATCACCATAGTCTATTTCTGGAATTAAGGTGATCATAAGATCGCGGATTTTAAATGACATTTAAGACGTCTCCTTGTATTTTCCACAAGACAAAGTCAACTGTCAATGGATTATTTCTTAGGAAGGAGTATTTAAATTTTTTTACCGAATTATGATTTTATGTCTAGAATGGAGGCAATCTATAGTAGAAAGACAAGATGATCAATATATCTTCGAATACCTCAGATTATTGCCTTTTTACATTGGATCGCAAGTAAAAGAGAAATAAGTAAAATTCTATATGACCTTAAATTAATAGCAAAATTATTTTTTATATAGTAACAGTTATTTAATTTTATTATAATAATATTTCTGACTAAATTGCAGTTTAGAATTGTTGACAATTTCTTAAATTCTGAAGAATGTAAAATGATTATCGAGATGGCAAAATCACGATTAACCCCTTCAACTTCCTGGAACGTAAAGAAAGGTAAATCAGAGGTCAGCAATTATAGAATTAGTGACCAGATGTTTTTCACGGTAGGAGAAAACGATCTTATAAGGTGTATAGAAGAGAGGATCGCTGATATTACGGGTTTCCCAATCGAAAACGGGGAAGGACTACAAGTTGTCCACTACTCACAAGGTGGATATTACAAACTACACAGTGATTCATTTGATCTGGAATGGCCAGGTAATAAATCAATATTGAACAGAGGAGGACAAAGAATGATTACTGTTCTAATATATCTTAATAATTTATATTCATTTGGAGGGGAAACATATTTTCCTTATATTGATTTGGAAGTCAAACCAACTGAAGGTAGGGCCCTTATTTGGTATAATGTTTATGAAAATGGATCACGTGATCCGAGTACATTCCATGAAGCAATGCCGGTTCTTAGAGGAGAAAAATGGATTGCAACTAAATGGTTGAGAGAATTTAAATTTCAATAAACCCTGATCTAGTAGAAACATCTTTATCGTCTACAGCCCTCCCATAAATAAACTGTTTGATTTTGAAAGTGACTGTTTGTCAATACATTTAGCATGAATAGGATATATGATATTTGACGATCGATCTTATATTAAAAAATCTAAATACAAGCTAGTAATGTCTCCCCATGACTCTTATTTTTGAACCGCTATCGGTATTAAACAACCTTAGATATTTTACTAATGATTGAGGTCGTTCTATGTCTTTAATAATTTCTTCTCTTGCTATCCTCTCCGGTGATAATTTATTGGCATATTTTATTTCCATCGTTTGTAGACTATTGTGAAACGGGTAATGATAACGAGTATTCAAATTTTTATTGCCTAGAAATATAAGGTTTAATAAAAAAACATTTAGATACAATACATCTTCCATCTCTACTATATAGAGAGTTAATTCGAGTATAAATGACTACAATTCAAAAATTTACTAATTGCTTGCTCAATAAATCATAAATCGTCTTATTACGACAAATAAAACCCAATTCTCTATCAAATATAGATGAAATATCAAATGATTTATCGTTTATTGTACTGAGTATTTGTCACTTTATCTAATTAATTCATTCATTTGCTTTGTTGCATAACTCGTTTAAACAATCTATCTTTATTCTCTTTTACTTATCTGATAGTTATGCTTTGAAACAAGTTGTACAAAGATGCTTTTAGCATTATTTCTTTTATCATATTCTTGAATTTAATAGCAGTAACATATTCTCCAAACATTCTCTTAATGCAAGAGAAGACAGTTTCTATAATCCATCTTTGTCCATAGTCTATACTAACCTTCCATTGTTGTAAATTATTTTTCTGCATCTTCACCGTCTTATTTCTAAGGTAATGATTGGTCTTCCTACATCTGGAATTCTTTCTTACCTTTATTGCTGGTTTGATTCCATTAAATGATAGAAATTGAAAATTATTGTTATTGTCATAGAAACCATCT
>CAWIYT010000080.1:0-6820 GCA_963840085.1 uncultured Nitrososphaerales archaeon | reverse complement strand
ATTCTGAGTGGTTCATTGGTCATTCTGGTTCTACCTACTGGAGAAAGAAGGATGGTGAGAAAGCAGAAATATTCAAGAAAATTGAGCCATACCTGACTTTTCTAAATGTTCCTCAGTTGGAAAGACAGGGAGCAGATTTACAAACCAAGATAGAGGAGTTACAGGATATTAACCAATTATTAAGAAACAAGCACAATGAGAAAGAGGAGCAGATTAAAAAGTTAGAGGAGTCTGTTGCATTCTTATCCGATAGATTTAATGCATTTTTATTAAGTCAGCCTGGGAATAGAGTTGTTTACTATGATGATGATAACAACAAAAATAATAACACAAATCCAAGAGATTCTGAAAGGAATTGAATTAAAGCCAGAAATAAACAACAAAGCAGTAGGAGAAATAGCAGTAATTCCTTCTTCTACTACTTCTACTACGTTGACTAACAAGAAAATATCTGAAATGAATTCAGATATTTCACAAGAAGAACCCTAATAATAAACTTCTATACTACTAGTCGCAACAAGCACACATGTGATATTCTCACAAAAAAAGAAGCACTTTTTTACAAGCGCTACATTCGAGAAGTGCTACCACCAGAGCAAAAATTAAGTCGAAAAGTGTAATTTCTGAGCATCTCGCTAGAACGCGAGAAGAAAAAATCAGACGAAAAACTGTGATTTCTGAGCATGAAAAGAAAAAATTGCTAAAAAATTAGCAATTTCTGAGCACGAAAAGAAAAAACTAAGAAACAACCGATTTCGGATGAGGAGCCGGCTCCTCATCCTGCTCCTACTACTATATGTCAGCACTGGAAGAGTTCATAGACAAGAAAAAGAAGTAAACATCTCAAATATCTACCGATAATATTTGTATCTATTGTTTTTATATATATATGTAAGCATTACTTCTAATTATCATCATTATTTTCCTATTGTTAGGAAATTATCATATATTTATACATAACAATTATTAGTCACAAAATACAGTACTGACAGTATGACATCAAACATATTAGAAACAGTTACAATTCCTGAAAAAAAGGGAATAAAAATACGATGCAAGTGTGGAAACATATGGATATATTGTGGAAAGAACCAGAACTATTGTTCATGTTCTAAATGCAGAACAACAGTCACAATAAAAAACAAAAAAAAGATTTTTTTAGAAAAAACTAGTTCTTCTTTTGTTAAAAAGAAGAGTGAGGTGAAAAAATAAAAGATGACTGAAAGACAGGCTGCGGGGTCTGTTGGTCAGACAGGTCCGGCAGCAGCAGAAACATTGGACGGAGATAAAATTTCTACATATTCCAAAGTTAAAAACTTTACTTCAATAGTAGTAGAAACTAATGAGGATAATATCACTATTAGGGAAGAACTAAAATCAATTCAAAAATCAATAGCATTTTTAAACAGAAATATATCCGAATTATTGGTCTTTCATCAAGATAAGAAGACCAAGGATCGTGAAAGGAGGTTTTAATTTATTTTTTATGTCTACTAACAATAATAATAATAATAAAGTTGATTTAATACCTTCCAAAGCATTACAGGAATCTGGGATTCTTAGCGAGTTTTATATTGATCCCATTGAAAAATATGTAAAATTAAGGTTAAATTCTACATACAATCCACCAGTATCCCTTGATGTTCCACTTGATATTATTAAAGAAAAAAATGGATGGACAAAATTTTCAGACAAATTCAAATACTTGAGAAAGACGTTCAAAAAAGTTAGTGAGGATCATAATACTTGGGTATATAGTACTATCAATGAAAATGGTAGTTTGATTAGGAGTTATCTTAATAATAATAATAATGGTTCCGCTACTACTATCGGTAGTCAACAGCAGGAAGAACAACAAAACCAAAATAACGAATCTGACACATCTGACACATCTGACGTAACAGAAAACATAAATCAAGAAAAAATAATTGAAAAAGTTTCAATATCAGATGCTATTAGGAGAAATTCAGGTATATTTGCAATAAATGGAACTATAATTGGTGTTTCTACAGTTTATAAAATGATATCCAAAGTTTCAACATATTGTGATAATTGTGGAATCAGGGATGAAGTTATTTTCAATCCTATACCTGTTTCAAATAAAAAGGATATAGAAGAAAATTGTAGATCTTGTGGTAAACATATACGAGAATATGCTATCACACCTCTTGATCACAAGAATACCGTAACTATTGAACTGCAAGATGCGAACTCGTTCGATGACTTAGATAGATTACCTGTCTTTTTGTTTGATCAAGACACAATTGGTATCAAGGTAGGTGAAAACGTTGAAGTGATTGGAGAACTTAAAATCCTAGAAAAACATTTCATATATTTTCCATATCTTTACAGTCAATCAATACAATACTTAAATAGAGAAAATTACATGTTAACAGAATCTGATATTGATACGATCAGAGAATTCAAAGAAATTAATGGCGAGATTCGTGTAATAAATGAACTAGTTTCATTATTTGATCCCTCAATAGTAGAATGTGAATTCGAAAAGAAAGGTATCTTGATGTGTGCAGCAAATACCTCAGATAAAATTGGTGATGGATCAGAACATATAGATGAGTTATTCATTGGTCCTCCTGGACTTGCAAAAACCAAACTATTGAAACGAGCAACCGAAATTGTTCCGGGAAGTAGTAGAGTAGGCGGACAATATGCTACAGGTAAAAGTCTAACTGCAATAGTAGAAAAAACAGATAATAATACTATTTTAAGATTGGGTTCAATACCCAGATCAAGGAATGCAATATGTGCAATTAATGAACTAGCAAAATTAAGTAACGAAGATCTGGACAAATTATATGATGTTATGGAAGAGAGAGGATTTAATTTCGAAAAATATGGAATCAAGAAATTTATTCAAACACCAACTGCAATAATCGCATCCGCAAATCCAGCACATCAAGATAATTGGATCAACAACGAAAAGATTGATTTTAATGAACTTCCTTTTTTGGCTCCTCTCAAAGATAGATTTGATCTTTTCATTATATTTCAGTATAAAAAGGAACCAAAGGAAAGAGACGATTTTGCAGATAAATTGGCAGAAGTTGAGGCAAAGAGAGAGAAAGGAGAACTTCCCGACCATACAGAATTTTTAATAAAATATATTCAATATGCAAAGCAGATCAATCCAGTTTTAACTGATGAAGCATGGTTTATGTTGACTGAGTTCTATAAAAAAGTCAATGCAACTGGTTTTGGTAGTCCTAGAGTTCTCAAGACATTGAAGAAACTAGCAAAGGCAATTGCAAGACTAAAACTGAAAAATGTAGTTGACGAAAATGATGCAAAAGAAACAATGGAATATTATAATGCAATGCTAGTCAAATTCCAGAAACATGTAGTTTATTCAGAATCACCCAAAATGATAGCATATAAGAAAGGTATAGAAATAATAAAGAATTTTAAAAATATTAGTGGAATTACTTTACAAGAACTATTTGAAATAATGTGTAAAGACGATAAACAATTGGCAACATACTTTGGATATGATATCGGAAAGTCATTGAAGATTCAGGATAATCGTAAAGTATCTGAAGTAAAGAAGTTACTGTTAAATCATTCTAATATTAAGAGAGTCCAAGATAATCCTATAGTTTTAAAATGGTTTGATGATGATGATGATGATAGTAGTTCTCAATCTGACACATCTGACATATCTGACAAGGAAAATTATCCAGATCAAGAAAAAAATGAAAAAAAATATGATAATTTTTATGAAAGTGGATCAAAAGTCGTGTCAGATATGTCAGGTATGTCAGATAGCAATAATAATAATGAAGAGCAGCAGCAGCAACAAGAATCTATCAAAGGGTTTCAATTTAAATCGGGAGGTAGGATTTATGAAACAACAGAAGAGCGGTATAGGGAATTAAAATATGGTGAAGGTGAAAATCCAAATTGACTTCTTTAATAGAACAACAACAAGGAGAACAACAACCTACTATTATTAAATCTGTAAAACCCCATGAAGGATTTACACTTGACTATTTGGACCATGACCAAAGAGAGAAAATTCTAAAACATTTGAATGCAGGTAAAACTTTGAAATGTCATCATAAAAATTGCAATAGTTTTGATGAAGAATTTTCAACCCTGTATGAGTATAATGTTCATTGTCATACTAGACATAAAAGATATCCATTGCATCCAGAATTATCTTTAATAGAATTATTAGGTTTAGAACCTAGAGGTAATCCATGGGAAAATAACACCTGTTCTATAACTGTAATAAAATCTAAAAGTTATAATATAGAAGAAATAATAGAACATGGACTGGATTTTCTATTGTCTCATTTTAACAAAGATAGACTATTTCCTAGAACGATAACAACTGGCAAATTAGAAGGTAAACAAGTAGAAGTTTTTTCTAAACAAGAAGCATTATCTTATTTTGAGGAATCAAATTTTATAGATTGTAAAATCAATGCATTTCCTTCCAATACAAGATATAAAGAGATTCAGAGATATCCTCCAGACATTATTTTTATTGATATTGATAGGTCAAGTTTTGAAAGTGACAAACAATTTGAAAATGCATTATCCAAGACTTTGAAAAATATTAAAAATAAACTGAATGGATATCCAACTGTTAATAATAGTGGAAATGGTTACCACATTATTCAACCAATCGAATGTCCTATTGTGTTAGAACAAATAGAACAATTCCAAAAATATAAGGATAAATGGGGATTTTTCTTGTCACAAGAGTTTTTGAGATTTGCAGAAGATTATCTGTCAAATGGTAAAGCAGATTCAGGACATTATCCATCTTTCAAATCATGTCAAATTCGTGTGCCAAACTCGATAAATAGTAAATGTCTTGACAACAGAGATAAAAGATTATCTGGTGGAAATAAAGTAAAAACAATCCAAAAGTGGGATGGTATTAGAGTTCCAATCCCAAGAGAATTCATAGAAGATTTTAGAACACATCTAGAACAAAAAATAACAGATCAAGAGAATAATTATTACAACAACAATTACAAATATAAAAATAATAATAATAATAATTCAAATCATCATCATTATTATTCTTATTATAGCAATAATAATAATAATAATCATATTGAATGGATTGAAGAAAAAATCTTATTATACCCATTTCCAGATTGTAGAAAAATTATAGTTGATTTGATTTTAGCACCCTACTTAATAAACATAAAAAAATTATCTTATCAAGAATCTTTTCAAATAATTAAAGACTGGCTAGTAGATAAATGCAATTCATTAAAGAAACTAGACAATTATAGCAACTTTGTTAACTATAGGATTCATCATGCTCTAAAAACAGCAGCAAGTAAAGGCATAGGACCAATGAGTCTCTACAGGATTAAAAATGATAGCAGATACAGTAATAGTTTGTACCTTTTGATTTTGCAAAATACAACTGTGTCCGGTAATGTTCACCACACACCACCACTCTACCACTCAAAACAACAAACTACTACTACCAGAGGGAGGAGAATGATGTATAGATGAGATGTGATAATAATAATAAATGAAATTACTTCTTGGTTGGATTAAAGCCCAAAAAGTACTATAAGTGAACATAACTTATGTCCAAAAAGAAAAACTTTACCAAGGAACAAAAACACCTCATAAAGCAATGTATGATCGATGCCGATATTATGGGTCTTAGTAAGTTAGAAACTATTGATTACGTCAAATCAAGGCTAGGCTTGGTAGACTTTTCAGAAGGTTCATACAAGAAATTTAGAGCACAAGTTCTAAATGATGATGAAAGTAATGTTCAATGGATATCATACTACGCTAGACAAGGTTTCGTAGATTTTTATCGAAAAAGGATTGCAGAAATGGAAATGATACAGAAAGAGACTCTTAAACAATGGCTTGATGAAACTAGTAAGCCAGAGTCACAAAAGAATAAAAATCTAATATTAAAATTGGTAGCGGAGTTAAGAATCAAATAATCAACATCTAACGTCATTGGGAATGGTTACTCCTATTATAGCGACGATAAAGAACTTAATAGATAATAATAATAATAAGGAAAAGATTTTTTCGTCAGATGCCACATCATCATCATCAGCAATTAGTAGCAGTAGCAATAATAAAGACAGAGACATGATGTATTATGATGATGAATTAGAAGAAATTTGCTGATGATGATAATATACAGTGTTGTTTTTCTTTTTTTCTTTCTTTAACATATTTTAAACTATCAAACTGATTAGTTTACAATATTTTTACATATTGTTATTAATATCAAGATTAAAAAAACTTATTATATATTATTCAATTTACAAAAAATGTGGTAAATAATATTATTGTAATTCTAATATTATCTCTATTACCTTTTCTTACAATCATTTCTTTGACTAACTATATTTTTGCACAATATACTGGTGGTGGGGGAGGTACTACTGGTGCCTCATCATTAGAAGAACAATTAAAATTAGCACGAGAAAAAATTACAAGCGGCTTATCCCTCTGATGGTAGTAATAAATTAAAAGAAGATGGTGGTTTTCCTCCTATAGATTTTTCAAAAATGTTTAAGGATGCGGGATCACTTATTGAAGTAGAATATCAAAGTGCATCTTCTGTAGTTTTAAGAGGGAATGAAGAAAATTTACTTTTATTAAATGGAACATTGGTACCGTTTTGGCATGCTATAGATATAGTAAAAAAACATGGATATCAACTTAAGGAAATTACAGAATCAGGAATGGGAAGTCAAGGAAATCCGACAAGATTTTATGCAATTTTGGAAAAATAAGTTCTAGAAAAAGGAAGATTTCTTCTTGTCAATATAAAAGATTCAAATAACTAATAAAATTC
>CAWIYT010000079.1:0-30043 GCA_963840085.1 uncultured Nitrososphaerales archaeon | reverse complement strand
AGAAATACCATTTATAAATATCTGATAAAAAATATTGCTTATTATTAGTATATAGGATTTACCTTTATTATATAAGAAAAGAATAATATTAGCTTTCAAATATTATCAATAATAATATTATTACATTGATAAAAGAAAAAAGTTCAAATTAATGTTGATAGACAGCCTATAAAAAAGGTTGATTAACTGACATTGCTGACAAAAAGAACTAGTGGTAATAGGTAATAATTATATTTTTAACAATAAATTTCAAATCATTTTAGAATAGAATAATTAAGGTCTAATTTTATAGACACATTATATATATTTATTTAAAATAGATAAAAAATTACAAAAAATTAATATCATAATAGAAAATTAAATATAGTAAACAAATGCAAATCAGTTACAAGAAGAGAAAAAGGTTAAAATGATAAATGTTAAAATATTTTATTAGTAGTCAAAATTGATTCTTTTAAATTCATTTATTGTTCTTGTTAAACAAATATTTCTTATTATCTCTTCAAAATAGAAATGGAAATTACTATAATTTTTTAAAATTATATTTTTGATTTATAATTTTAGTTTAATATATTTAAATCATAAATTTATTTACTATTATGCTTTTTCCTATATGTTTATATTGTTTGACAAATAATGATTAAAAAAAGAATAATTATTACAAAAGTAATAAATAAAATCTTGTATTTAATAATTTATGTGGGGTATAACAATATATCTAATGCGTTTGGTTGATTATTTACAAGGCCGTAAGGATAAAAGAACGTGTAGGATATGTAATTATATTGCTAAAAATGAAATAGAACTTGAAAGACATATGAAAAAAGAACATGAGATATCTTATTAACTATATTTAATTAGATTATGCGAACATGAGGTGATAGTAACTTCTATAACAATTAGTTATAAAAATATTACATCTCATTTATACATAATAAGTATATATTATCTGCAAGATGATATTTGTATATTATTTTGAAAGCTGTTGTCATTCATCATACGCTAAATTCTCAAGGAGGTGAATCATCATTTGCCATAGAAACAATACATTCTCTATCCAAGCTTGGATATGATATTGAACTAATTACAGTGCAGAAACCTAATCTAGAACTTATATCTAAAACGTATGGAAAAGAATTACCAGTAAAAAATGTAAGATTTATTTCTCCTTTTAAAATGAACTATTTTGGAATATATCAAAGACTATTAACGGTAATGTCATCTGTAAATCTTAAACCTTCTGATATTATCATTAACACAAATGGCAATAATTTACCATTTAATATATCACAAAATGTTTTATGTATTCTGTATATTCACTTTCCGGCTCTTCTTCAAACGTCTTTTGAGTATGATAATAATAAATATAAAAAATCATTCTTTTGGAAGGCTTACTTTAAACCATACCAAATTATGAGCCATTTGCTTACTAAAAAAGCATTAAAAAGAGCTAATCTAGTTCTTACAAATTCCATATTTAGTAAAAATGCAATACAAAAAGTATATCCATCAGTAGATCCTCAAGTTATTTATCCACCGGTTGATATTGAGCGCTTTTCCAATTGCCTTAGTTCTAATTCAAGAGAAAATCAAGTTTTAGTAATCGCTCGTTTCTCACCAGAGAAGCAGATAGAAAAGGCAGTATTGATAACTAAACTTCTCAAGAATATAAATTTCAAAATTATAGGAACTCTTCTAACAGTAAATCAATCTTACTTTAACCACATTCAACAAATGATCAAAGATTATGGATTAAAAGATAAGATACAATTGATTCCAAATGCAACAAAAGATGAGATGATGAATGCAATGTCTACTAGCATGGTTTATTTGCATACAATGTCGGGTGAGCATTTTGGCATTTCGATTGTTGAAGCAATGGCAGCAGGATTGATACCCATCGTTCCTTCTTATGGTGGATGTAGTGAAATTGTACCTGAAGAATATCGATATACTACCATTCAAGATGCCGCTGATTGTATTTCTATAAATATTGACCATTATGACAGTACCAAAAGAAAATTTGTCTATGAAATTGCGAAACAATTTTCACCTGAAAATTTTAGACGGCATTTGAAATATTTTATAGAACAAGCATATACCACAAGCAATAATAGTGATAGTACTTCACAAAAAACAAAAAATATGATGAATAGATTATCCGTTTAGTATATTTAGACTAGATTATAAATTATAAAGTAAATTGCGTATTTTAGTCGTCTCTGGTGAGTATCCTCCAATGAAAGGAGGAGTAGGAAGATATACATATAATTTGGTAAATGCGCTCAAGAGAAGGAATAACATGGAGATTTTTATTGCTATGAGTAATAGAAAGAATAAAACAATAACAACAACTACTTCTTTATCAAATTCTCCTTCTTTTAATAATGGAATTTACTATGATATAGTAAATAAAGGAGACAAACAGAATTCTGATCGCTTATTAAATTTAATAGACGAATTGAAACCTGATGTAGTTAATATTCAATATGAAAGAGGTCTCTATGAGATTGATACTACTATTAGACATATGGCTAGAAGGGTACTATATGGATCAACACTTGATAAATTCTACAAGTTATGTCCTATTCCAACAGTATCAACTTTACATACTGTATTACCATATAATGAATATCAAGAGTACATAAAAGAAATAGCCTTAAAAAAAGTAGGAAGATTGGCAGCGCTTCCTAGTCCACTTCGTGCTGCTATAAAAAGATTGGTATTAGAGAAAAGGTATAAACTTCTTCTTGAGATTGTCAATTTGTCGAGAGAAATTATAAGTCTTGCAAAATCAAATCAAGCTTTAGTTAAACGAGGTACTGTAATTTATCATGGCGCAGAATCAGCCCCATCTTTATCTGCACAAAATAAACAGGAATATAGAAGAGAATTTGGTTTACCAATTAATAAAAGACTATTATTAGCTTTTGGTTATGTAGGTTCATACAAAGGATTTGATATTTTGAGCAATCTCAATCTTCCTGATGATTGGTCATTAGTTATTAAGCAGAATAAACATGAACGAGGTATAGAACAACCTGTCCATATCAAAAATGCAATTAATTTGCATTTAGGCTATTTAGATGATTTAACACTTTCCAAACTCTTTTTCGCATGTGATGCAATAATCTTTCCATATCGTATTGTTTCTATTTCTGGTGTTTTATTTGATGCACTAGCTCACGGTCTCCCATTTGTAGCGTCTGACTTGAGCTTTTTCCAAGAATTTGCACAGATGGATCTTGGTATCACATGTAGAAGAGATGCAAAATCTTTTTCAGAATCATTAATTAATTTAGCTACCAACTATGAAAAATATCACAATAACGTTCTGCAGTTTAATCCCAAGCTAAAATGGGATAATATCGCTGATAATTATATTAATTTTTTCTCGAAAATATTAAATTCTTAATATTATTACCTATCTGTAAAACATAAACTTTGGTTGAAACAATCGAGTAAGAATTCTTTATGTAAAAATCATATAGAAGCATTTAAGATTAAGTCTTATGTATAAACAAAAAACAGGGATAGGGACATGGTTTGGTAAAAGATTTTGGGAGTATAGACAATTTTATTCTGCTTATATTGCTCTTTTTATAGCAATATCTAATTGGATTACTATACAATACAGACTTGTACTTGAAAATATTCCATTTCTTAATTCTATATTTTCAAATATATTGACTTTTTTAATCGTTGCAGTAGTTTTATTTTCTATTATAAGTGTACTTGGAGGACATTATATTCATAGAAAAAGACAATTTAGAATAGAACAAGAATTGGCCACTGAAGAAAATCCTTATCTTTATAGAGCTGCTCCAGGAAAAGAGAGAGATTTGATGGTTCCTATATATATATTGCAATTGGAAACTCTTGAAGATCTATTGCGACAAAATAATGCTTTGACAGATGAAAAAAAAAGACAATTCGAAAATCTCAAAGCAGATCTTGTAAAATTATCTCAGGGAAGGCCCATTGGCAAGATATAGTAAATAAAAGAGTAACTCTAAGGAAAGTAGAACTTTATTATGCGTATCTTAATGGTCTCACCAGAATATCCACCTATATCTGGAGGAGTTGGACGATATACTTCTAATCTTGTTAATGCAATAAGAAAATTAGATTGTGAAGTTTTGGTTTTGTCTGATGAGAAAGGAAATGGAGATTACAAGGGCATATCTCCCTCAAATGCTGATAACTCTAATATAATATTAAAAGCGGTTGACGATGTTAAACCTGATATTGTTCATATACAATTTGAACCTGGTTTGTATGGCTTAAAATTAGATCCATTAAATCCAAGTAATAGCAAAACGTATCTAGATTCATTTTATTATAAATGTAAAATACCAATAATTACTACCTTTCATTCTGGATATACCTTTAAAGAGTGGATGTATCAAGCCATGTTAGTAAAAAAAAGTGGCAGAACAGGAAAATTAGGAATACCTGCTCGAATAATTGTTAAAATGTGGAATAGTTTTATTAATTATAGATCTTTTATGGGATTAAATAGGGAAAAGCTCAAACATAGTCATGCCGGAATATGCTTTTCTTATTACATGTCAAAGTTATTGGGTGGTGGTAATATTATTTACCATGGAGCAGAGCCAGCAATAATGAATGTTCCAGAGAAAAAGGAAGCTCGGAAAGAGTTTTCTCTTCCTATTGATAAAAAAATAGCAGTGGTAATTGGTTTTCAGACTATAACTAAAGGATGGGATTTATTAAACAAAGTGGAGATGCCGGAAGGTTGGATAATGGTTACGAATTCTGCCAAAGGTGATTATAATAAAGAAAATATTGATCCAAATTTTAATAGAGATAATAACAAAGATGATGTTGTAGATTTAAAAAGAGGTTATCTAGATGATAAAGAGTTATCATTGTTATTATGTGCTTCTGATGCAGTATTGTTACCATATAAAATTACATCTGGTTCTGGCGTTATGTTCGATGCATTAGCACATGGATTACCATTTATATCTTCTAATCTTGAATTTTTCAAAGAATTTGCTAATATGGGATTAGGAATAATATCTAAAAGAGATCATAAATCTTTCTCTAATGCTATAGATAAACTAGGGAATGATTATGAAAAATACAATACAGCTGTGAAGAATTTTAAGTTAAAATTAAAATGGAATTATGTAGCAAATCAACATATTCAACTTTATAATAGCAGAAAACAACAATAAGTAAATGAAACAATATCAAACTTAAATCATTTTAATAGCTTTTATCAAATATTCTTTCTTTTTCTCTCTTATTAGTAAAATAAAATAGGATTCAGTTTATTAGTATATATGAAAGATAATATTACTTTAGATATTGTATTATATAGTAAAATAATTAAATGATATCACTATGTTTAACAATTAAGTAAATCCTCTTTTCTATTGCATTGTATGTTATTGGAATAATATTTTCTGACTATTGAATAAATATGAAGAAATTGATGATTAGCATAATTTTTATTTATATTTGTGAATTCACTTATCAGTAATGGTAGCGCTTTCAAAAATAAAAAAATTAACTCATTGGTTATTTGAAAAACCATTAGCTAATACTATACCATCACTATATATTTTAGATAGAATTATGATAACTTTAATTAAAATTACTTTTATTATAATGAGAATTTTATCTAAAATAACTTTTCGAAAAAAAATAAGAAAATTTACAATTTCAAGAAAATGTATTCAACAGTCAGATGTAAACTTTTCCTTTTATTTGTTTATGTTTTTTTATAAACTTATTAATTGTTAGATTAGGTAATCCATCTTATTAAAATTTATGTTCCAAAATATAAATACAAAGTTTATTGTCCTGCCACTCATAGATGATTTTATTAACATGACAACTAGAGAACAAGATATAATAGAACACTTTAATCCAAAGAAAAATGATACTGTTGTAGATGTAGGGGCACATTTAGGACGTTATGCCCTAATAAGTTCTAATAGAGTAGATATGAAGGAAAGTTATTTCAATAGAAGCCAATCCTTTAGTGTTTGAAAAACTGAAAAAAAATTTAGAATTAAATAAAGTAACTAATACCATATCTATTAATTATGCTGTTTACTCAGAAATGCTTGTTAAGTTAAGCAAAAATAAGCAAGTAAATTGAAAAAATATATTAATAAAATTGGGCACAGAACATAATAGAAAGTAGTAGAATGTATGACTACTTTAATCCTTAAGTTAATAGGTGTTTCAGAAAAAACAAAAATAAAACTTTTTGTTAGAAAAGAAGAATTGACAAATACCAAATATAGTCTTCGCAATACTGTTATGGTAGATAGAGACAAATTAATGGTTGAAGATCAAAAGATGCAGAAAGAGTTCTGGAAGTAAATGCTGATACTTTAGATAACCTATTGGATTCAAATGGTATAAAACATGAAGATGTAAATTGGATTAAAATTGATGTAGAGGGTGCAGAACTTGAAGTTTTAAAAGGAGCTACTAATGTGTTGTCGAAAAGTAAAGATATTGCACTTTTGATAGAGATCCATAATTTAGGTGATGGGAAGAATCTTTACGAATCAATAATGGATTTATTAAAAAATTATAATTTCAAAAAAGAATTTGAAATAGTACATGAAAGTGGAGAAAGACATCTTATTGTACGTAAACAACAATTTTGATGTAAAATAAGATACTAATTGTTTATTTTTATTATAATAAAGATAATAACAGTTTGTAAAAAATTTTATTAAATTATAAATTAATAAAATTTAGAAAAATCAATATATCTCCAAAAATATTATAATGGTAAAATATAAAAAAGTTGTTTTAAAAGAAAAAATTAATTTTAAAAGTTAGTATTAAGCAAATAATATGTCAATTATTTTATTAACATAACTAGAATTACGCCAAAAGTAATAATTAAAAATAGTTTCGTCAAATTCATTGCTTTATCTAAAGCATTAGAATAGTCTTCAAACTGGTTCTTTCCCATGACCTTTACTATTGATTCAATACTTAAAATTTCATATTCAGAAACTTCTAATTTTTTATTTGCTAATTCTGTTAGGTTGCAATAATAATCTGCTATTGCTTCAAATTTAGTTATTTGACCAAAAGGATAATAACCTTCTGATGTTCTAAATCCAGAATTTTCATGAGTATCCGATGAACATATTTCTAACATTCTTATTCCATTTTGTTCTAATTTATGGATAACGTATTCTCTTAGTCCATTTTCCATATTATTAGAATCTACCCATCCTATTGCATATTGTTGACTATTGTTGTTTTTGTTATTGTTTTTATTTTTATTATTATTATTATTGTTGTTTATCTCAATAAGAATAACAGAAAGCCCACTTTTTCCAATATCTTCTCCAAACTTTATCTTATTTTCCATCTCGTTGGTATTTGATAAGGCAATTTTAAAATGGTATGGTGGTGATTCTTTTAAGATCTTTAGACATTCTTTTCCAGCTACTAATAGATCTTCATTTTTACTTTCATCAATTTTGTTTCCCATGGCGTTATGGCTATCTATTATCAAAATTTTCATATATCCTTTATTTTTTGAATATGTTTTTAATTCCATTCCAATTTTTTCCGGAATATCTTCCATACCATGAGGTGCATAAGAGAGTATTAAAATAGCAGTATTCCCAAAGATTATTCCTGTAGCAGTTGCATTTTTAATTTTTATTTGAATAGGTATTGAACATGTATTTCCAGAATCTGTTATGTTATTTGTATCAGCTAATGATTTCAGGTATTTTCGGACTTCCTCTTTTGAAGGAATGTTTAGTGAATGATCAGATGCACTATGAAACACTATTGCATTTTGAGCAAAATAGTTATAGATTTGATAAGGAAGATTGCTTCCACCAATTTCTTTAAAAGGTCCTGGATGAATATTAGGTAAAACCCAGTAAAGGCTTTGGCGTTTGTTATAAAATTTTACAATATCTGTATTAACTAGTTCATCTTTAGATTTGGATAAAAGTATTTTCTCTATATTTTGTACTTTATTTTCTGTCCATGCGGAAAGGAAAGCCTGTAGAACTGCAAAAGTACTTTGTAAGTAAGGTCTTCCTGCTCTATCTGCAAGTATCGTCCATCCTATCCCTAGGCCTATTATAATTAAGCCAAAAAAAATTGCTATAGCATTAGAAAAAATTTCAATAAGTAAAAAAGAAGGAATAGTTAAAAGAAGAAAAATTATAGGCTGGATTATTGCAGTTATTATTGCTTTAAATAAATTAGCACCAAAAACTGAAGTAAATATTCCTATTCTTAATCCTATTGCTAACATCATTCCTTCAAGCAAATTTTCCTTGGGTGGGCTTTCTTTCTGAAAAATAATAAAAGACAGGTATCCAAAAATTAGTATAGTCATCCAAAGTATATTTGAAAAAGCTGAAACATGAAGAATTTTGGATATTTTGTTAACTGGTGTCTTTCTTAACAAAAAAAGATCTAAAAAATAACTGGCTATTAGGAAAGGTATACCTGTTGTTATAAATATAGTTAATTGTATTAAATTTAGTTTTAGATAAAAGTAATCTGAAAATATTATTGTAATTGAAGAACTAATTATTGATATTAATAAAGAAATTTTATAGGAAGAAAAATTAATTCTAGTTAGAGACCATCTTTTGTGAATATTGGAGACATTATCGGAGTGACCATTTTTCATTTCCTATTATTAGAAGAGTCATACTAAGAACCTGCAACTGGGAATATAACTCGAATTAATATGGAAATTCCTATTAAAGCTCCTGTAACTCCAAGAACAATCTCTGGTTTTATTTTTATTCCTTTTGTCTCATCTTCAAAAAATCTTAATAGTCCCGCACTAGAAGCTGGTAATGGTGCATTCTTCTTTTTACTACTCAAGTTGTAAAAAATAAAACACCATTAAATAAATAGATATCGGTTGTAGAGAATTCTATGATAATTAAAATATACTATCTTAGTTATAATTACTAGGTAAGGCTTAATAATAAGATAGGAAAATTATAGATAAATATAAGATGGCGGTTATATGTAAAAAATGTGGATTACCTGATGATTTATGTCCTTGTGGTGAACTTGAAAAAGAAGAGACAAGAATAATAATCCGCCTTGAAACACGGAGATTTTCAAAGACTACAACATTGATTGAAGGAATAGATCCTAAAGTAACCAACATGCAAAATATTGTTAAAGAGCTAAAAAGCCAATTTGCCTGTGGTGGAACCGCTAAAGATGGTTTTATCATGCTACAAGGTGATCATAGAGATGATGTTAAAGGCTATTTAGTAAGAAAAGGATTTAACCAAGAAGCAATTGAAGTACAATAGGTTTTTATTTTAAAAAATAAACCTCTACAATTCATTATCTAGTAATAATAGAATTTATAACTTTTTGGTATAATAATATTTATATAATAGAAAAAAACATAAATAATACGAATTCAGTTATTAAAAAGTTTTATGGTGAAATGAATGGTTAAAGATATATCGTTATTTGGGGATCATTGTCCAAGATGTGGCAAAGGTCCAATGGTGACTGATAATTCCACAGGTGAAATGTTTTGTGGAAATTGTGGTTTTGTAATTAATGAAAGAATTGAAGAAACAGGTCCAGAATGGAGAGCATTTTCCAAAGAGGAACATGAAGATAGAAGTCGTGCTGGAATTCCTACTTCTTTAGCTATGCATGATATGGGACTAGCTACCATTATAGGACCTGTCGACAAAGATGCTTCCGGCAAACCACTTTCCTCTTCAATGAAAAGTACCATTGAAAGACTTAGAACATGGGATAGTAGAAGTCAGGTCCATGAACCAGTTGACCGTAACTTTAGGCAAGCTTTTAGTGAATTAGATAGGCTAAAAGACAAATTGGCAGTAGGAGATGCTGTAATAGAAAAGGCAGCATATGTTTATAGAAAAGCTTTAGAAAAAGGACTAGTAAGGGGAAGGTCAATTTCTGCTCTAGTTGCAGCTGCATTATATGCTGCCTGTCGCGATACAGAAACTCCTAGAACCTTAAAAGATATAGCAAATGCAAGCAATATCAAGAAAAAGGATGTTGCACGCTGTTATAGGCTTTTGATTAGGGAACTTGATTTAAGAATGCCAGTTGTTGATCCAGTAAAATGTGTTGCTAGAATTGCTAGTAAAGCAGGATTGTCTGAGAAAACAAAACGTAAAGCTCTTGAGATCCTTAAAAAAGCAGAGGAAGGTAAAATTTCAGCAGGTAAGGACCCGATGGGTCTCGCAGCAGCTGCATTATATGTTGCTTGTGTTATGAATGGAGAAAATAAGACACAAAAAGATGTAGCAGAGGCAGCAGGTGTTACAGAAGTAACTATTAGAAATCGTTATAAAGGATTGAAAACTCATCTTAAGCTTTAAAAATTTTTTTTGTATATGTAATAATAATCTTATTTATCTAAAATCAGTTCCTTCTCAAAATATTAATTATGATAAAATTAACTACTACTACTAGTTTATTTATCATCTTTGTTGTTTTTTTCATTATAGTTTTCCAATATTCTTTTGAATTTTCAGAACAGCAACAAGAAAAAGGACAGAAAGAATTAACTAATCAAAACTCTTACAATATTAAAAATGTAAGATTTATCCATTACTTAGATGAAAATGTAGCTCTTGAGGAAATAAAATCTGGAAATTTGGATACTTATTTTTTTCGTATTCCACTTGACTTAGTTTCAGATATAAAAAATGATGTAACTATCAACTTATATGATAAAATTGGAGGCTCCTTTGGAATTTTATTAAATCCAGCTCCATCGTCAAATAACGATACTATAAATCCATTTGAATTCCGTGATATTAGATTTGCTATAAATTATTTAATAAATCGAAACTTTATTTCTAATGAAATATTACATGGTTATGGAATTCCAATGTCAGATCCTTTTGGCCTTTTTTCCCCTGACTATCCTGTAGTGATGGATACAGTTGAATCCTTTGGATTCCATTATGATCCAGATTATGCATTACAACAAATTAAAAAAACTTTGCTTGAACATGGAGCTACACTAAAAAATGATAAATGGTATTTTAAAGATAAACCTATTAAATTAAAAGTTTTAATAAGAAGTGATGATTTTCAAAGAAAAGTTCTAGGAGAATTAGTGTCCAGTGCATTAGCAGAGATGGGTTTTACCATTGTTAAAGATTATAGTGATCTTAATAAAGCTGTTACTTTTACTCAAGGATCGGATCCACAGGATTTTTTATGGCATGTATATACCGAAGGATTTAGTGGAGGTACATCTTTTACAAAATATAATGATGCAGTTGTTGCTCAAATGTATGCACCATGGTATGCTAATATGCCAGGAAATCAAAATCCTGGATTTTGGCAATATCAAAATTCTACATTGGATAAACTAACTCAAAAATTAGTATTTTCGAACTTTAGCTCTGAAAAAGAAAGAAATACTTTACTTAATGAGGCAACCAAAATGGGAATTGAAGAATCTGTACGTTTTTTTTTAGTTAAAAACGTTGATCCTTATGCTGCTTCTTCTTCAATTACTGGTCTAGTAAATGATTTTGGTGCCGGTATAACAAGTAAATATTCATTACTTAATGCAAAATCTGAAAGAGGTGATTCTTTAAAAATAGGTGTTAAACAAATTTATCAAGGCGCTTGGAATATTATAGGTGGATTCAGTGACGCATATAGTATAACTATATATTCAAATATTGCAGATAGTGCTACTCTTAGACATCCATATACAGGAGAAGTTATCTCAATGAGAAATCAGATTCTCAATTCTACTTCAAACGGCCCTTATGAACGAATACCAATTCATCCAGATACTATTAGATGGAATAGTACTTTAGGCTGGACACCTGTAGAAAAAAATTCAACATCATTAAGCAAAGTCATATATAAAATTTTATATTCTAATTGGCATAATGGAATTCCAATGGATAAATCTGACTTATTATATTCTCTATATTTTATGTATGAATGGGGTACAAATAATGGGAATAGCGATCTTACTGTTGATCCAGAATATACTTCTAGAGTTGAGCTTGGATTACCTTATTTTAAAGGAATTAGATTTATTTCAGATGATATTGTAGAATCTTATTTAGATCAATGGCATTATGATATTAAAGAAATAGCTGCAAGCGCTGGAGTATGGGCTCAAGAACCTTGGGAGATAACGGCAGCTTCAGAAAGACTAGTTTTATCAAATGATCTTTCTTTCTCTAAATCACAATCAACTACAAAAAATGCAGAATGGTTATCGTTAATAATTCCAGAACATGCTAATTTAATAAAAAATGAACTCATCAAGATGAAAAATGAAAATTTTATACCCTCTCCACTTAAAAATATCGTAAGTCTCGAAGAAGCAAAAAAAAGATATGATGCCAGCATAAAATGGATAGAAAAACACAATCATGCTCTTATAAGTAATGGTGCCTTCTATTTAGATAGATATAATCCCTCAGGAAGAACCATAGATCTAAAATTATTTGATGATTCTTCATATCCTTTCAAAGCAGGATATTGGTCAAAATTTGAACAACCCAAATCTATTCAAGTTACATCTATTAATTCTTCTAAGTTTATAAAAATTGGAGACGAAAAAACATTGGAATTTGAGATTCAAGTTGATAATATACCAGCCACACCAGCATCGGTATCGGCAGAATTCTTTTTTACCGATTATAATGGGAGTATTATTTCCAAAGAAAAAGCAATACCAATAAATGATGGATTAGGACACTTTAAAATTTCTTTAACAAAAGAGGAAACAGACAAAATTCCAGTAGGTCCAGTAACTCTAAAATTATATGCAAGTACAGAGAATTCTTTACGCCCATTTATATTCGCAGATACTTTTCTTGCTATTTATTAATTAATCACAGTATTTCTCCATTGAGTCGATATATTTCTTTTTTAATTTTATTCATTATATTTTCAAATGTCATATTCACCATTATTTCATTATTTCCTTTAATAGAAACATAAATATTCATTTTAGGTATTTTTGATGTTGGATTTTTTGCATGTGTTTTTATATAAAGGTTGTAATCTTTTTGATCAAATTTGTTTATAGTTGTTTCTAAAAATTTTGCTATATGACTTTCTCTAATTTTTATTGTTTTTAAAAATTGTTCTTTAAAAAAAATTCCTGAGTATTCTTCTTTTATCATTGTTAATATATTTTTTTTAAAAATATGCCTTAATTCAATAGGTACACCTGGCAAGCAAATTATTTTTGTTTTTTCCTCTCTAATTAATACTGATGGTGCTGTTCCTATTGAATTATCTATTATTTCTGAATTATCAGGTACAAGCGCCATTTTTGATTGATATTTATTTAATTTTTTTATGCCTCTTTTCAGATAATTTCTCTTTAGAATTGCTAATGCTGTAGGATGATAAATTAAATTTCTTTTCAATATTCTTCCAATGGATTCTATGGTAATATCATCATACGTAGGACCAAGACCTCCTGAAGTTATTATCCATATAGGTCTACGATGTAATGCTTCATTCATAGTAGATTCAATCTCATTGAAATTATCTCGAATTACAGTTATTCTTGATACATTACCACCAATTTTTCTAATTCTTGTTGTTAACCAAGAGGAATTTTTTTCAATTGTTGTCCCATTTAATATTTCATTTCCAATACAAATAATTTCTATATCCTTGGACAATAGTTATCTATGTACTTCTTTTCCTATAAAATTTCTTTCTATTTGTTGATATTTGATATTTCTTGTATTATGAATTGAAATCATTAGACAAGGATTCCAGAAATATCTTAAGAATAACTATATGAGGCTGGCTCATAATTCAATAAACAAATATTATAATACTAACAATAGCATATAATCAATCTTTATGTTCCTAGCATGTATTTGATTGCTCTTGGATTATCTTTTTTAGTTTTACAGTTATAATAGACAAGTATCTGGTATAGTAAGTTAAGTATCATATCTTAGGCCAACAACCAAAACATCTTAGATACCGTCTTACATTACATAATAGATTATTTTCTGTTTCGTAGTTGTAATTGGCACATACATCTTTCTTGAGATTCCTGTTTACTTTTGTTTCTACTGGATTCAGGAATGGTGCACGTGTTGGTAGAAATAGTACAGTTAGCCAGTATGACTGTCTTTCCATATAGTGTTTTGTCTTTTTGCTTACATGAAATGATGCATTGTCTATTACAAGTATGAACCTCTTGATACTTCTCTTTAGTACATATCTCTTGATGTTGTTTAGATGGTTTATGAAATCATTGCTGTTTCTTGTTTTGCTTGTTGTGAATTTGATTCTATTTAGTGAATAGAGAAGGGTTATGAATACATTGACTTTATCGTTAGATCCTTTATGGAGTATCTTTTGCTGTTCTCCTCTTCTCATCATGTATGTCCTGGTTATGTATGGTTGCAGATGTAACCATGTTTCATCTTCAAATCCCAGTAGAATTTTTTTTTAAAAGAGCAGAGGATATTTTTTTGTATCTGTCTATCCTGTTCTTCTTTTCCTCATAATCGATGCCTTTTTCTAGTTCGAGTTTTGGTTGTTTTTGCATACAATACCTAAATCCTGAATTATCCTCCTCACGTTTGCATTGGACTGACATTCATTTCCCGTAATGATGTGAGATATAAGTAGCTAAAAGTCTGATACTCCAGCAGGTATTTTTGAGATAGCCAAATGTCCTGGGTGATTTGTTCAATACTATGTCTTTTACCATCTCTTTGTTTTTGTGAGTAGATATTACTGGCTTTCTACCTGCATTCATTCTCTTTTATTTCTTATACCATCCAAACCGTGTTTTCTGTAATTGTTAATCCAGTCATACACATTACGGTAATTTACACCAAGGTTTTTGGCTATTGTTCTGTAAGGTACTCCTTCTTCATCTTTTGCTTTATAGCAGACGCTCTCTTCTGTATTCCTCTTTGTCACGAGTACTCTTCATGAATCTATTCAGTTCCTTTTTCTGAGTATCAGATAATTTCAGAATATAGGATTTGGGCACATGTATCAATCTAAACATTCAGAGCTAAAGTTCTTTCTATCAGAGTATGTTAAAAATACTAATGCATGTTGATGATATATGAGATACTTAACTTAGTACTGACAATAGTACTAATGCACAAGCTCTATCGTATCCTCTAACAGGTAATGGATCTATCCTAAAGACAGATTTGATATGTTCTATCAACGGCGGTTCAATTGATTTACCTCTCAACGAATAGATAGAGCCTATCCAACATTAGATTAATAAAATTCAACCAATTTTATCCTGTCAGCAGGTGTATTTTTATATCTCTGTACAGGACACACCAACTGAAATCCCATATCTGTACTAAGGTCATATAGTTTATGATCATCATCATATCCAGGATCTGCAGACATGAATGATGTTCTTTTGATGATTATAGTTGGTATACTTGATGTTAATTTATCATATATTTGATTATCTGCTATTATGTTGGCAGTTGTGAAATCTGCTGCCAAGGGTACAATGATAGAACCAAAAGTACTTGCTACCAGATGCAGTTTGTATCCACAAATATCCAACCCTTTGTATGACTAAATTCCCCCCACATTGCATCTGCTGTATCAATACCAGAATGTGGTACTACTCCATTAGCCATAGAAGATTTGTGCCAGACATATCCTTTAGCCTTGATAAGAAGAGTACTGTGTCTGCTGAAACAATATAGATGGATTAACTATTTTATCACAAAAAAAAGTCTTCCCATTGTAGTAATTCTTGTTTTTGATATCTCCTGGAGATATTGTGACAAGCCCGTCTGTCGAATGTCCTTCTGTTTGGTGTCATTCTTGAGAGAGTCCACACATGCCTTCCTTATCTTTCTGTTATAGGGTAGATCCATTGCAATGTAGTCGTGCAATGATCTGTTGGAATCCAACCTAAACCATATACGAACAACAAAACATCTCAGGATAACACTATAGGAGAATAGACATATGGGGTCTCCCACGTCTTCTTGTTTTATTATTATTGTTATTGTTATTGTTATGTAGCCAGCGAATCAAACAACAATCAAATACAAAATACTAATTAGAATAGATGTAGATTTGTTATGTGCTAGTTTGTTGGCTTGGATGATAGTTACACCAAAAAACATCATACACCAATAGACTAGCTTTATTCGTTATGAAAATGGAATAATTATGACCCAACCTCAAATATATAAATTATTAAGATTACCATAAAATAGACAATTTACTCAATATAAAAATTTCTTATATCAAAATAACTTTTAAATTTCTTTTAACAATATTTTTATATTTTCTTCATATCTTTACATTTATTCTATGACCTATTCTGAGACTAATGCTATTACTACTGATGACGATGACTTTATTGCTAGATGTACTGCATTTAGTCCAGGTCATATTACCGGCTTCTTTGAAAAACCTAATAATAATAAAAAGAGTAAGGATTTGCTTTTTTATGGATCAAAAGGAGCAGGTTTTTCTTTTAAAAAAGGAGTAACCACAACAATAGAACTTTACAAATCTAAGAATAAAGGTTATCAAATCTTCCTTAATGATTCCTTATTTAACGAACTAGAAGTTTCAAAATGGGTTGTCCAATATTATCTGAATAAATTTGATTTACCTTCCTACTTTATCAATATAAAACATTCTATAGATATTCCTATAGGTTATGGATTAGGAACAAGTGGTGCAGCTGCTTTGAGCCTTTCATATGCTTTGAATACATCTCTTGATATAGGATTATTAAAAGAACAGGCAGCTCAGATAGCACATATCGCTGAAATACAATGCAAGACAGGTTTAGGAACTGTAATAGCTGAATTTTATGGTGGACTAGAAATTCGAACTAGTTTTGGTGCTCCAGGAATAGGTAAAGTGACTAAAATAGAATTAAATGACTATAAAGCTATTATTCTTTGTATTAATCCAATTTCTACAAAACAAATTCTTGACAATTATTCAAATAATGCTAATACTCTTGGTAATAAGATGGTGGAACAATTATTATTATCAAAAGATGTTAATTCTTTTTTGAGTATGGCTCACCAGTTTGCAGATTTTTTAGGATTGACAAAAGGATTCTGTGAAAAACCGATACAAAAGTTAAACAGTCTTGGAATTGATTGTAGCACAGCTTTGTTTGGGCAAACAGTTTTTACCATGGTTCAGGATAGAGAAGTTTCTAAAGTTACATCAATTTTGAAGGAGTTTCCCGGTACCTTGATAGTTTCGGATATTGATAATAAAGGAGCTTTAATAAAAAATTATGGTTGATAACCATAATATACCATCCAATCATCCAAGAGCGATATCTCTTGCAATAAGAGAATTACTTGTTAGTGGTTTCACGTCCGGTTTGGTCGTTAGTGAAGGATTAATAGCCCATGGTAGAGGAGAAGCATTTGATTATCTTTTAGGTGAAAAAACATCTACTTATGCTTTTGATGCAATAAAGGCAGCCGCAAGTTTACTGTTACTTGCCAAGAGACCAGTAATATCTGTAAACGGAAATACAGCAGCATTATGTCCTAAAGATATTGTTGAGCTAGCAAATGAAACAGGATCCTTACTAGAAGTTAATCTTTTCTATAGAACAAGAAAGAGAGAAATTTTAATTGAAGAAATTCTAAAAAAAAATGGAGCAAGTATTGTTCTTGGAGTCGGTCAAAAAAAATTTGTAAAAATACCTGAGCTAACTAGTAATAGAAGGCATATTGACCCAGATGGAATTTTTCTAGCCGATGTAGTTTTTGTACCATTAGAAGATGGTGATTGTACACAAGCATTAATTAATATGCATAAAAAGGTAATTACAATTGATCTTAATCCTCTTTCAAGAACTTCACAGACTGCTACAATAAGTATAATAGATAATATTGTAAGATCTATTCCAGAACTTGTTAAAACTTCAAAACAATTAAAACAAATGAATAAAAGTTCTTTATTAAAAATCTTGAATAATTTTAACAATCAATATAATCTTGATAATTCTTTAAGAATAATACGTGGAAATATGAGGAATAATGAATAATAATAATCATAAAACTAAGCCAAAGAAATTGGCTATTAATGATATTGTATCCATGAAAAATAAAGAAAAGATTTCAGTCATTACATCTTATGATTATTGGAGTGCGAAAATTTGTGATAATGCAGGTATTGATATTCTACTAGTTGGTGACAGTGGAGGAATGGTTATGCTAGGTTATGATTCTACTATACCTGTAAATATGAAAGAAATGCTCATATTTACAAAAGCAGTATCAGCAGGAACTAAGAGATCCCTAATAGTATCTGATATGCCTTTTGGTTCATATCAAATTGATGTTAAGCATGCAGTTAAGAATGCTATTCAATTTATAAAATCAGGAAGTGATGCAGTTAAACTCGAAGGTGGAATTGAAATGATTGATAAAATCAAGGCAATTCTTGATGTGGGAGTTCCTGTAATGGGTCATATAGGATTAAAACCACAAACTACAAAACTTTGGGAAGGATATAAAGTACAAGGCAATACCGCTCTTTCTGGTGCTAAACTCTTAAGAGAAGCAAGAGAGTTGGAGAAAGTGGGAGTTTTTGCAATTGTGTTAGAAATGGTTACTTTAGAAGTTGCAGAATTAATCTCTAAAAATTTAAAAATACCAACAATTGGTATTGGATCAGGTCCTCATTGTGATGGACAAGTTCTAGTTTTACATGATATGTTAAATCTATATGATAAGATCAAACCTCGATTTGTAAAAAGTTACATTAATCTTTCAGAAATTATTTTGAATGCATTACATAATTATATTACTGATGTAAAAACCAGTAAATTTCCTGAAGATCAGCATTCATACAAAATACAAAATAAAGAGTATGAACAATTATCCAAAACAAGAAAAAGCATGAGAAAAAAATTACCATCTCCCTTGAGAAAAAATGAGTAACAGCAATTTACATTCTTCAAAGGATATAATAGGAACATGGGGAAATTTATTAAAAGATAAAAAGATAGTTCTTTGTGTATGTGGAAGTGTTGCTGCCTATAAAGCAATTGATTTCGCTCGTCTTTTAATGAGACATGGTGCAAATGTATTTCCTGTAATCTCACATTCTGCTACTACCTTATTACACCCTAATTATTTGCAATGGGCTACTGGAAATGATGTTGTTACTAAATTAACAGCTAATATGGAACATATTAAATTAGCAGATTATAACAAATCCGATTTAATAATTTTGTATCCTTGTACAGCTAATACAATTGGAAAATTTGCAAATGGGATAGATGATACACCAATAACTTCTATTTTATCTGTAGGATTTGGTTCAAAAATTCCTATTTTTATTGCACCTGCTATGCATGAAGCAATGTATGATAATCAATTAGTGATTGATAATATACTTAAATTAAAAAAACTTGGCGTAAATTTTTTAGAACCTACTGTTTCTGAAGGTAAAGCAAAAGTTATTCAACCGGATCAAGCGTTAAAATTAGTTTTAGACTTTTTTACTAAAATAGAAGAGAAGAGAAAAGTTCTTTCTAATAAGAAAATTTTAATTACATCAGGAGGTACAATGGAATATATTGATCCTATCAGAGTTATAACTAATCTTAGCTCGGGAAAAATGGGTTATGCAATAGTTAAAGAATCTCTTGAACAAGGTGCAAAGGTTACTCATATCGTAGGAAATTCTTCAGTTTCTTCTTCTTCTTCTTCTTTTGGTGGTTCTTCTTTTAATTTAGATAATTTGATAACTATTAGAGCTAATACATCTGATGAAATGTATGCAAAAGTTATTTCTGAAATTACTTCAAAGAAATTTGATATAGTTATTTTTGCTGCTGCTGTCACAGATTTTAAACTTGCACAAAGATATGATAAAAAAATTCCTAGTCAGGTTTCAGATTCAATTAATTTAGAATTAATACCTACAAAAAAAATTATTAATCAAATTAAATTAATAGACAAAGATTTATTTCTTGTTGGGTTTAAAGCATATTATGATGTTTCAGATACTTATTTAATTAATAAGGCAAAGAAAAAATTGAAAGAATGTAATGCAGATATTATTGTTGCAAATGATGTAGGAAGAAAAAATACTAGAATTGGATCTGATTATAATGAAGTTTTTATTGTTACAAATAATAATAATAATAATGGTGATAAGGATAGTGATAAACAAGTAGTACACTTAACAGTTCAAAGTAAAGAGTCAATTGCAAAGAAATTATTTGAAATTATTATAGATGAATTAAAATAAGCATTGCTAAATTTAAAAACCTTTTATTTCATTTTAAATAAGATATACAAATAATATATATATTATATTAA
The DNA here is from genome assembly GCA_963840085.1 of uncultured Nitrososphaerales archaeon. Lineage (GTDB taxonomy): Archaea > Thermoproteota > Nitrososphaeria > Nitrososphaerales > Nitrososphaeraceae > TH1177. The sequence goes on along the minus strand of CAWIYT010000079.1, from coordinate 9,710 downwards.
ATAATAATTAAATCCTTATCAAATTTATTGAAACTTGTAATTCCTGTTTTCTTATGACTATCTATAATTATACTGTCTTCAATTCTTACTCCATATTTGGATTCAAAATATATTCCAGGTTCTACTGTAACAGTCATATTATTCATCAATATTTCTTCATTATTAGCGCGAATCCAAGGAGGCTCATGAACGTTGAGACCTATTCCATGACCCGTTGAATGATTAAATTCATTTGCAAATCCATTTTGAGATATGTATTCTCTACATACTTTGTCAACTTCTCCTATTTTTATTTTGTTACTACATTTGTTCAAACCTAAAATCTGAGCTTTTTTTACTATTTCGTATATTTTTTTCATTTCGGGATTAATTGTTTTCAAACCAAAGGTTCTAGTCGCATCAGCCACATAACCATTAAACCTTAAAGTGAGATCAACAACAATAAAATCCCCTCTTTTAAATTTTCTTTCAGATACTCCAGCATGGGGTAATGCTGAATTTATTCCACTTGCTATTATAAATGGGTTTAATGTAGATTTGTATGTCGGAAATCCTCCGCCCATTTTAAATGTTTCATAGACTAATATTGATTGTAATTCTCTTTCTGTTACTCCTTCTTTAATTTTTTCTCGGCAGATCTCATACAGGTTATCTATGATATTAGCAGCTTTTTTGATATTTTTTATTTCAATTTTATCTTTGATACTTCGTGTTTGAAAAAATGGATCTTCATTAACTATTATTTTATCATGACCTATCTTTTCTTTTAGTTGATTTATTATGTTATAATTAGTATTATCTATACAATAATAGTCATTATTGTCCAATTCGGAAATGATAGATATCAAAACATCATTTCCTCTTTCTGTTTTTATTATTTCACATTCTTTTGAATCTTCTAGTGCTCGAAAATATTCTAATTTTGGAGTAAATAACTTTGTGATGTCATGATTCATTAATACAACTCCTTCACCCCAAAATCCAGTAAGATAAAAAATATTTTCAGGTTGAAAAGAAATTATATTCTTGCAATTAATTTTAAGTGTATTATCTAATAATTTTTTTTTCCTAAAACTAAACATGCCATCATCATCATCATCATCATCTTTGTCATGATCTTTATTAATTTTCTTATCTAATTGTTACATTATACTATTTAAGTAATTTTAAATAACAGTGATACAGAGTCTAATTGAAAAATAATGGAATATTTAGCAATGCTTCCTGGCCCTACTAACGTTCCAAATCGTGTTATGAATGCTATGCTTGCTCCTATTATAAATCATCGTAGCGAAGATTTTAGAATTTTATATAAGAGAATAATTGAAAAAACCCAAAAAGTTTTTGAAACAAGTGGTGATGTTATTTTATTGACTACTTCAGGTACCGGTGCTGTCGAAGCTTCAGTAGTTAATTTGATTAAAAAAGGCGATAAAGTAATTATTCCTGTCAACGGGGAATTTAGTACTAGGCTCGCTGATTTGATTGATAGTTGGGGCGGTACTGCAATAAGGATTACTGCTCCTTTTGGAGAGAATCCTCCAATAGAAAAAATTGAGGAAGCATTTGAAGTTAATAAAGATGTTAAAGCTTTGTATGCAGTTTATAACGAAACTTCTACAGGAACTACAATCAGATATATGGATAAATTAGGTAATCTCTGTGGAAAATATGGCTCATTCTATATCAGCTGATGCTGTTTCCATCTTGGGAGGAGATGAACTTCCAGTAGATAAATGGAATATAGATATTTGCATTACAGCTTCGCAAAAGGCTCTAGCCGCTCCGCCGGGTGTTTCTCCAATATCAATAAACGAAAGAACAAAAAAATACATGCAATCAAATCCATCACCTATACTGTATTTAAATTTAAATAGATATTTCAAATATTACCTGGAACATACTGAAACACCATTTACTCCCGCATTACCTTTGTATTATGCATTTGATGAAGCACTAAGTCTCGTACTAGAAGAAGGAATGAGTAAAAGAATCGAAAGACACAGAATATGTGCTGATGCATTTTATTCTAGTTTGAGTACATTGGGTTTGACTCCTTTTGCCAAAGAAGATGCTAGGAGTAATGTTATTATTGCATTAAACTATCGTGATGGAATGGATGATAAGAAATTTAGAACTTTATTATCCGAAGAATTTAAAGTTCTAATAGCAGGTGGATTTGGTAATCTAAAGGGTAAAGTATTCAGAATAGGTAGTATGGGTGAAGTAACTCAATATCATGTAATGAGAACTATCTCATCAATTTATTCAGCAATGAAAATGCTAGGAATAGAAGCAAACGAAAAAGCATTATCCGTTGCAGAAGAAAAGTTACAAAATCTATAATTTAATTGATTGAATCATTTATTTTTTTTGTCAAACTTAATATATGGTAAATAAATAGCGATTTTTATGCCTTTTGATAAAGGATCTTTAATATTATTAGATTATACTGCTAGAATCAAAGATAACGGTGAAATTTTCGAAACAACTATTGAGGAAGATGCAAAAAAATCCAATCTATATGATCCAACGAGAAAGTATGAACCAAGACTTATTTCAGTGGGCGAAGGCTGGGTATTGAAGGGCTTAGATGAAGCTCTTACTGACACTAATGTAGGTGATAGACGTTCGATTGAAATTTCTCCAGACAAAGGATTTGGTGAAAGAGATACAAGTAAAGTTAGAATGATCCCACAAAGAAAATTAGGTGAAAAGGCTAACGAAATAAAAATTGGTGATGTAGTAGAATTAGATGACCGAACAGGTATTATTAGATATATAGGCTCTGGCCGGGTCCAGATAGATTATAATCATAGATTTGCAAGTAGAACACTAGTTTATGATGTAAATGTTGTTAAAAAAATTGAATCAAATGACGACAAAATCAAATACTTGATAAAACGACGACTTCCAATAGAAGATGAAAAGATCAAATTTGAATATAAAGGTGATGAAGCAGTTATAGAATTATCAGAAGATATTTCTTTATTGGATGGATTACAAATAATTAAAAAGGCAGTCACTGCAGATATTTTCAAATTTGTAGATGGACTAAACAAGATAACTTTTCAAGAAGTATATTTGTCACAAAAAGCGAAAGATTCTACCACCGCTTCTACCTCTGAAACTGCAGAAGCAGCAGCAGCAGCAACATCTACCTCTGAAACTGCAGAAGCAGCAGCAGCAACATCTACCTCTGAAACTGCAGAAGCAGCAGCAGCAACATCTACCTCTGAAACTATATTATCTAAAACATCTCCAAGGTCATCAACTTCTCCAAGATCTCAAAAGAACGCATCAATATCTGAAAACAAATAAAATTTTTTAGTATCTATTTTTTTTAGATTCTATTATTTATTTATTTATTAAAATTTTATTATTTATTATTTGCCTTCAATTGGTAATAAAAGAAAATATTTTACTGAGAATAGAATTTAATGTCTTAAATAACCTTTGCCGATTTTGCTAGTTCATAAGCTGATTTTTTATCGAGTTTCGTTTTACTTAATATCGTATATCTTTCAGGCCTTAAATCTTGTGCCATTATTAATGACTGAATGATATCTTTTTCACTTAAGTTTATTTGATTAGCTTTGACTGGTGCTTTAACATTTTCTAGAACAGATGTGATATTCTCAAAATCCATGTCATAAAGTTTGGACATAATTATGGTTCCTAGTCCTACTCTTTCTCCATGAAGGCCACAATTACCATCAGTAATATATTCTAGAGCATGACTAAAAAGGTGCTCAGATCCTGAACATGGCCTACTACTGCCTGCTATTCCTGCTGCAACGCCTGCACTAATCAAAGCCTCTATTATAGTTCTAACTCCATTTTCATTTAACAATAATTCTTTAGATTTATTTATAATAATATCAGCACTCAATTTTGCTAAGTGAGCAGAATAAGCTCCAAAATATTCATCTTTTTCATCTCTTGCTAATTCCCAATCTTTTACAGCAGTGAGTTTACCGATTAAATCTCCACAACCACTAGACAATAATCTTTGTGGTGCTTCGGAGATTAATTTAATATCTGCCAAAACTCCTATTGGTGTATTTACTTTAATTGAATGAGGTTTATTTGACCCTTTAAGAGAAACAAATGGACTTGAAATACCGTCATGAGAAGCAGATGTTGGAATACTTATAAAGGGTTTTTTGATAGAATATGCAACCATCTTTCCAACATCAACTGATTTTCCCCCACCAATTCCAAGTATTATATTAGGTTTTAATTCCCCTATCTCTATTTCAAGTTTAGATACAGTTTCAAAAGATGCATCTTTTCTAATGAACCAATAATTTTTAATACCTTGATCATATAATGATTTCAGGATTTTATTTTCAATCTTATTCCTTACAGTTTCCCCACTAATTATAACAACATTTGATATTCCATTGTTGATATCTCTTATGAAATTTCCAAGGTCGGAAATTACATTATCTCCTACAAGAATTTTCCTTGGTAGCTCCATTAAGTGAGTATTAGATTTCAAATATCTTTCTTTAAAATAAATTTTAATTATATATAGTAAAAATAAATTTATTTCTTATTTGTTTAAAATTATTATTATTATTTATTATGATATATTTGCAATTAATATAATTATTGTTATTGTTGTTATTGTTGTTATTGTTGTTATTGTTGTTATTGTTGTTATTGTTGTTATTGTTGTTATTGTTGTTGTTGTTGTTATTGTTGTTGTTGTTGTTATTGTTGTTATTGTTGTTGTTGTACAACATCTGCTATAGCATATCCCATTCCAACTCTTTTAATTTTAATCTTGACTTGATCTCCTTCCTTTGTATTAGCTACAAATATTACCATTCCTTCAATTTTAGCAACACCTGAGTCTCCTCTTTTACTCATTGCTTCAATTTTTACATCGTATTCTTCTCCTACTTTAACTGGAATCTTAAAAGATCTAAACTTTCTGAAACCTGATTCATTTTTTGAACTATTTTCATCGGATCTTTTATAGTTGTTGTTTATATTTTCCCTATTGGTTTCTATATCCATATAATCTAACCTTTCTTTGCATTGAATTTATTATATATATCTATTTCAACCTTATTTTTAGATTTAGAATAAAAAAGAAGTAGATGAATCTTCTATTTATTTAATAATTAATTATTATATAAATAAAGAAATCGGAATCAATTTATATTTCAAATAAAAAACTTGAGGTATATTATACTATACTGAAGGAAACTAAAATATGGAATTTACCAATTTTGATAATGAACAATTAACAAGTCAGAATATCATGGCTACTATTTTAAAGAGTTTACCAAAGGAGTCTGGCTTGACAAAGATAGAATATGAAGGACCAAATATTGCTCTTTACAGTAAAAATCCAAGATTCTTGATAGAAAACTCCCAAATTCTATCTAATATAGTAAATACAATTAGAAAGAGAGTAGTAATAAGGACTGATGAATCAATTAGAAAATCTCGAAAAGATTCAACCAATATTATCCAGAATCGTTTTCAGTCATTTAAAGTTGAAATTAAAGGAATTATTTTTGATGATGCCTTAGGTGAACTTACAATATTCATAAATAATTCATTTGAAATTCGAAATCAAATAGAAAATACCATTTTATTGGATTTAGTCAATGAGATAGGATGGAAAATTAATGTTAGAAGATCTACAATAAAACCACCTACAATCCAATTTATAGATAAAGTTCTAAGTAATTCTATTGATTATAGAATAAAATTCTATAAAGAATTAGGTGAAAAACTTTTCAGACCAAAATTAAGTAATAGTTGTGAAGCAAGTATTGTGACATTGGGAGGATTTGGTGAAATTGGCAGATCATGTTTTTTACTTATTACTAAAGAAAGTAAAGTATTACTTGATTGTGGAATAAATACTTATGAAGAAAAACCTCTAAATTATTTTCCACGATTTGATATTACTGGTTTTTGTCTAGATGAGATAGATGCAGTTATAATAACTCATGCTCATATAGATCACACCGGTTTTCTCCCGTTTCTATTCAAATATGGGTATAGAGGTCCCGTTTATTGTACTGAACCAACGTTACCATTAATGACCCTTCTTTTTCTTGATTATCATAAGAATCATGGGATATATTCTGAAGAAGATATAGAAAATGTAATAATCCATACTATGCCGTTATGTACGGGAATAGTTACAGATATATCGCCAGATATAAAACTTGTACTTTCTAATTCAGGACACATACTTGGATCTACATCAATCCATCTTCATATTGGGAATGGAGAACATAATATAGTTTATACAGGAGACCTAAAGTTTGGAAAGACTAATTTATTAGACAATGCTTCTTGGAATTTTCCCAGAGTAGAAACTCTTATTATAGAAGGTACATTTGGAAGTAAAGATTTACCTCATAAACGTGAAGAAACAGATCCCATCCTGATAGAAAGCATTAATCAAACTCTTCGAGAGAAAGGTAGAGTTCTTATTCCAGTTCCAATAATAGGCCTTTCGCAAGAACTTATCTATACTTTAACAAAATATCAAGAACTTGGTACTTTGGAACCATCAGAAATTTTTGTAGATAAATCCATACTTGAAGCAGCACATATTTATGAAATATATTATGAATATTTGTCAAAAGAAATTAAAACAAAAATTTCACAGGAAAATGAAAATGTTTCTATATTTAATTATAAAAATCTCAAACCGCTCAATTCAAAATCAAAAGTAGATAAACCAGGAATTATACTGGTAGCATCATCTATGCTGATAGGTGGTCTTTCTAGAAAGTTTTTAAAGCAAATTCATAATGATCCTCTTAGTAAAATAATATTTTTATCATATCAAGCAGCAGGTACACTTGGTAAAGAAATTCAATCAGGAAATACCGAAGTAACAATAAATGGACAACAAAACAACAACAATTAAAATTAAAATGCAAAATCGATTCTATTCATGGATTTAGCAACCACAGTGACTATAATCAACTTCTTGCTTATATAAGTAGATTGAAACCAAAACTGAAAAGAGTTATAGTAAACCATGGAGAAAAACCTAGACTTCAAAATTTATCTTCATCAGTAAATAAGATCCTTAATATTCAGTGTCAATATTTACTTGTCCCAGAAGCAACAAAACTTTTATAATTTTATTTTCTTTTTTTTAAAATTTCTCTATAAATATAAATATAAATATAAATATAAAAAAGAGCAAGCAATACAATAACAATAGCAAAACAATAACAATAACAATAACAATAACAATAACGATAATAGCATCAGAGCAGCATCAGCATCAGCAAAAGTGATCATTAAACTTAAAGGTGTTTATTTCTTATAGTAATATATTGCCGAATCAGCAGCAGCAAACAGCAGGAATCGATAAAATCATCTATTGACAATCTTTCAAAAAAGTGGAATATTGAAAAACCTATTTATGATCTTCATTTAGGCAGAAGAAATGATGTAGTAGATACTACAATTAAAGTAAACCAAGTAATTTTTCATATACCAAAATTATCCAATGATAATCTATTTGTACTATGGAAATGTCTTTGGCCGGATTGCCATAACTGTTGCGAAAAACAAGGAAGGTTGCCTTTAACAAAAGATGACCTCTATAATCTTAAAAGTAAATTGAATTATGACTCTATTAGTGAATTTTTGAAGCAAGAAACAAGAATATCTTCTTGGAACGAATCAGGCACTAATGGAAATTTAATTACTCATATTACAATGATCTCCTTAAAAAGAAAGACAGATGAGAGCAATGAAGAAGATGGAAAACCCGTAAAATGTAGATTTTTAGATGATCAAGGTAGTTGTAAAATTCAAGATGGCAAACCAGGTGTATGCTGGTTATACCCTTTTGCATCATGGATGGAATCATTTAATAATAGACCTCTAGTTCATGCAACATTTCAATTCACAGGAGATTGTCCTGGTTACTATCTTAGTAAAACTATAGATGATATGCTACCTATTTTACAGGAATATTCATTAAAAATTTATGACTATAATATGAGTGTTAATAGAACAATAAGAGAAGGCTTTGGAGCTACTAATATAGTAGTATATTAGTTATCTTATTTGCACAAAATATGTGTCTTTAAAAGTTAAATAAAAAAAATTAAAAACAATTAATATAAAAAAAACGACAAATAAATAACTCTATATCTATCTTTATCAATACAGATATGTCAAATGGTAAATCTTCTTCTTCTCCTTCTTCTCCTCCTCCTTCTTCTGAGGAAGATGGTAATATTAAAAGTGCAGCTGACCTATTATTAAAAGGAGGAACCTTACTTAGCAATTCATGTGAAAATTGTGGAGGAGTTCAAGTTCGCTTTAAAGAAAATATTGTATGTGCTAATTGTGGAAGGAAAATAAAAGAACTAAATGTTACACAAATTGAAGAGGAAAAGAAAAAAAAGGGTACAAGTATTAATAATAATAGTAGTAGTGAGTCTGGTTTATCACAAGAAATGGAAGTTCAATCTACTTTTGATAATAGTGGTGGTGATGATATCAAACTTGCATCATATAAAAGAGTAATTTATAAAAAAATTACTTTATTAATTGCCAGTTTAGAGAATGACAATGATATTCTTATTCAAAATACTAAACTAGATCTAATATCAAAATATTTGGATGTAGTTGCCAAATTGAAAGTTATTGACAAAGAAAGTTATTATTAGTAATTTTAATTTTTATTTTAATTTTAATTTAAACTATTATCAACATTATTCTTTTATATTTTCTTTATTTTAAAAAAATATTTTGTATGTATATATATATATTTTTATATATATATAAAAATATAATGATTATTCATATTTGATAGAATAACTAATTTATTCTTGAAGTATTATGGATTACTTTAATAATATGAATGCTAAACTTTATAAGTTTTAATCTTATGGTACTTTGGATCAAGAATAACAGGAATTTTTTTTATTTTTTAAAACAATATCTTGTTAAATTTATTTAATACGTAACAATTGTTATTTATATAATATATACTATCTTAATAAATTACTATATTATAAAAAATACAGCATAAAATTATATTATTCTTATATTATTATAAAGATCATTGTACTTGTGTATATTGTTATGTTATTGTAATTTGTATTATTGTTTTTTGAAGACAAGCATTACAGATGTTAATAATATGTTTCCTACTTTTAAAAGTATTAATGGATGGTTTTTCTTGAACTCATCATCCTCTGAGGTATCCCAATAGACAGCATCAGGATAATCTATAACCGTGTCTAGTGTCTTTGTTGTTATTCTCAAGTTAAGAGGTTCTGTAAGTTTCAATGAATCTAATTTATCTATTAAATCTGAATAAATTGTCTTTCTATTAAAGAATTATGGGAGGTCTGGGGTTGTTGCCTAATTCGACGATATAACATACGGTGTCATCTTTATTTCTAGTCTTTTTGCGCATTGCAATCTGTTTAGAACACCCAAGTTCCATCCTATACCCATTATCAATCCAAATCTTTTCTGGTTATTCTTTAATCTGAATTTGCAATATAGCTGATGATGATGTGCTGTTTCCTCAGCTCCAAATATTCCTTCTATTAATCCCCTGTAATGATATTGTGATAGGTTAAATATCTCTGAAGCCTTCTTTCTGTACTTCCTGTTCCTACCTTTGTTCCTATTAGCATTTATCCTCTGCCTAATATTTGGAAACATATTCATCATGAAAATTGACTTGT
>CAWIYT010000078.1:0-3827 GCA_963840085.1 uncultured Nitrososphaerales archaeon | reverse complement strand
TATGGGATTTGTATAATCCACAAAGAATTGCTGAAAATTACGCAATAATGGTAAATAACTTTACAAGTTACCTGTTAAATACTAGCAATAACGCTCTAGCATCAAATATGAGAGTATACAATACAGCACTTGAACAAACACGTGATAATCTAAAGGCTTGTGCAAAAACAAACACCAATTGCATAAAAGCAGTAGAACAATCAGTTAATAGCCAGAATAGGGTAGATGAATAGATACGCTAAAATTCTCCCCTAATGGTCACAATTCTAAAAGATTTAAAGAACTAGAACTAGCCATACATACCTTAAGTAATAATAATCAAAGTCTTGGTATAAGACTATATAGCAAACAAAGAAAATCACAATAAAAAATTTATTCTGTCAATAATAAAATTTCTAAAAGAGATTGGTTGGTTAGTGCGAGATGAAAATGGGAAAAACATAATTGTTACTAAACAAACATAACAAGAAATGTTAGGCCTGGATGATACTACCGCGGTGGCAAAAAATATTACATAAATACATTGTAAAATGAATATAGTTGAAGATGATATTTTCCAACAAGTTTCAAGCAATAATATTCACAAAACAACAACAGCAAGTTCTTCTAATGCCTAATTACAGCATACAACAAACAAAGATATATTAATTAGCAATAACATAATCTAAATATCTTTTTTGTTATTTAAAATTTTATATTATATAAAAGTAATAAAGTACTAAAAAAAGGAAACATATTAAAAAATTTGTATATAACTTTATTAACTATACCGTCTAAATATATATTAAGGGTTCTGTTTGGAGTTCTTTGGACTGAAAAACCAAACTAGAGGACATGTTGTATACTTCATGAGCCTCAATGAACCTCCTCCTTTTGTTACTTTGATAGTCCAACTATATCTCTGATATATTATTAAAAATTTATTAATTGTTATATGAATTTTTAGATAATTTGATAATAATAAAAGCTAAATACTATGTTAATAGAACCTCACTACATGGAGGGCACCTAGGGTCCACTATCTCAATAGTCAGGAGAATTGTATATTTACATCATCTGCTTTGGATACTAAATAATTGACAAAAGCATAACAAGCAATTACATAAAACGAGCGTCTAAAAATGAAATTTTTGGTTCATTTATTTATCATAATTTTGCAAAACTATTCTTTAGAATTTACAATCCTCTACATCAAACTTAAATATTCTTTCTGTATATATAATAACATTTTTTGTAATATATTCAGTAAACTATTTGGTAAAAAAGAAAAAGATGCAGATAAAATAGAAGATAAAAAGCTAGAAGAAAACGCATAATTATCTTTTTATTATTTATTTAGCGTATTATACACATCTTGAGAGGTTACGAGTTTATGAGACTGAATAAGAAGATTAATTGAATCAGCTATTTCTTAATATGTCTTCCCTTCATCCCATAGCCTTAAAATTAAATCCCGTTTTTCAAATTTGTTTAAAGGAATTTCGGAAATTCTCTACTGTATTAGTTAAAAAAAAGAGATACTCAAATGGTAATATTGTTTTTATACCAATTAGCATAAGTATACTAACTTTATTTTACTATCAGATAATACGTTTTAGATAGCTATTTGTAATAATTTAATTATAATTGAATTAAATTGTAATAATTATATTGATTATTTTAAAATTTAAATATTTCCTTCACGTAATATATATTGACTTGTCGACTGAACCAGCAGTATACAATTGGGATAAAATAATACTCAAACCTGTACGTTCAAAAGATAATCAAGATGTTGGAAATGTCATTTGTGTAGAAGGAGATATTGTTACAATACATGATGGTCGCTATGAATATAAAGTGTCAAAAAACGATGTTGAAGGATTTAATGGAGGAGAAGTATTTTTACTCAAAGATTATACAGAATTGCAGAAAACTAAAATTAAACCCTAATTTTTTATTATGAAGAATTAGAGATATAAATTAAAAGTGAATAATCACTATTAATTTTTTATATATATCTAAAACAACACAAAATTAGATTCTAAATTAGAGTAATCTTAATTACTAAAGTTCTAAATAAATAATTATTTTTACAATTTAGAAAAGATTTCATCATTCTTATCGGATTTAGGAATGTCCTTTTATCTTTGCTATATAGGTGTTATCAATTAGTTTCTATTGTTATCATCTATATTTCGTCTTTCGTAAAAATTTTCACAAATAGGTACTACATATAAAAAATTATTTTACAACTAATTTTATGAGGACAGTTTTAAAAAGGAGAATATAAAATATGCATTCTATATTCCACATTTTATAAAAAAATTAGTTAAGGACCTGGATTGGGTATTCCGCCAGTACAGTCATAATATCCTTCACTGAAATTAGGAAACATTTTAGCACATTCCTTGTCTGTATAGTCTATATCTGGGTCATAATCTGGAGGATAAGCCAGCTGGTTCACTACTAAAGCTATAACTGGATTTGCTATTGCCATCATTAGTACAATTACAGATATTATAGAGGTTATGGAAGTGGTTAATATTTTGTTCAATATAATTATATTAAGAATGGTTACATATAAGGACAATGCTAATACTGTCATTTATATTTTATATAAATTTGATAATTGATTATAATATTTAAGGCACTATACTAATTTTTAGGTTCTGTTGATTCTACGGTGTTGTAGATGGGTGTTAAAAAGTGGGTGTTAAATGGAAAGTACAACACCCACTATGAATACTTCATCAACAGTCTACCAAACTGTTTGTTAAGATTAGAACAAAGTAGGATAAAAGATTGTTGATTTTTGGGTGGTAATTATTAGATTGTTTTAGCATTATCTAGTAATTCTTTCAAGTTTGAACTAAAAGGATTTTTAGGAGTAGATGCATTATCAGAATCAATTCTAACTATAATTTTTGTGGATTTTGAATCTTCAAATGTTATATTCGGGTTAAAAATTTCAGTACGGTTTTCTTTCTTTTTTTCTGCAGGCGGTATATAAGGAATGTTAATATCGTATCCAGTTTGTGTTTCTTCAATAGAAAATAAAAATAAATCACCTTGATACCCAATATCAAAATATTGTATTCTATGGTTCTGTTGAATCTACTGGTGTTGTACATGGGTGTTTAAAAGTGGGTGCTAAATTTGCCGCATAACACCCACAAAGACGAATTGTTGAGGTTTGATTGAGGTGTATTGTAACAAGCGAAGGTAGAATAAAAGACTGTTGATTTTTGGGTGGTAAATGTAAAAGTTTATAGCTAGATTGATTATAAATTAACAACAGCTAAAAAGATTGCTTTCAAACTTAAAGGATATATATTGTTGCTTAAATTGTATTCTCCGATACATACAACAACGATAACTACTATGATATCATTATACTAGATACTCACCTTAATGACATTTCAGGCTTTGAAGTTGCTAGAAAGATTCGTAATAGATTACCACATAAAAGAATAATATTAACTACAACCTACTCATTAGATAATATAACCAATATGATAGATTCAATTGGTATAAAAAGCCAAGATGTGCTTTTTAAGCCTTTTAGCTATTCTGAATTAGTTTCTATTTTAAAAGAACCAGGAATGTCATACAACTAATATTGTTGTTTATATCATCATTTGTTATTCTTCTAATTCAAATGAGTTTGTTATAATTATTATCTACATAACAAATGTCGTGATATTATAGACGAACTCCTGAAGAATACCAATTTCCGTGAGGTGCTTCTTGAAATACTATAATTACCTCTTCTTTCTTTATGGTTAATATCTTTGCTATATCTTCAGTCATTGCCTCTGCGAGTCTATCTTTTTCTCCCTGTGTGC
>CAWIYT010000077.1:0-21818 GCA_963840085.1 uncultured Nitrososphaerales archaeon | reverse complement strand
GGATAGATGACCAAAATAACAAACATGATAACAATGATGACAACTTAAATGCTAATGATAATTTTACTGTATCTGACCTATCCGACCTATCCGACCAAACAAAGAATAATAATAATTCTGATAATTTTAAAAATCCATTAGACCAATAACAACAAAAAAATACCCCTTTCATCAGTATTAGAGGTAAAAAGGTCATCTGAAGGTCTAAAGAAAGTAATTGGAAGAATAGTAGGAAGGCCGACAACTTTTAGAGTTATTTCTAAAACTGAATCAGCTGCCAAAATTATGAACGTGATAACACAGGTTGCACAATTTATAATCCACCATTATTAAATCCATTGTCACAATTAGACAATACTAGAGACATTAATCCTTCATGTTTTAGATGTGAAAAATATGGTTCATTAAATGTATACCATGAATATAGAAACGCCTGCTTTGTTGCACAACTCATTAAGATAATCATTCATCTATCTTCCAATACTAATTGATAATTATGTAATGGCTATACTCTGAAACCAGTTATACAATGATATTTTCAGTGTTATCTCCTTTATCATGTTCTCAAATCTTATAGCAGTAACATATTCTCTACCAAACATTCTTTTAATACAGGAGAAGACAGTTTCTACCATCCATCTCTGACCATAGCTAACGCTATCCTTCCATTGTTGTAGATTGGTTTTCTTCTGCATCTTTACAGACTTGTTTCTGAGATAGTGGTTTGTTTTTTTGCATATGGAATTCTTATCTTTATTGCTGGTTTTATTCCCTTGAATGATAATAGTTGCAAATTCTTGTTATTGTCATATGAGCCATCCATAATGGCAGTTTCTACTATCTTGTTGTTCTTTATTGTTATATCATCTATCAATTCTGGCAGTACTTTACCATCATGTGCTTGTTCACTGGTTGCTTTTAGTGACAGGACTCTTCTTTCTCTTCTTTTTTATATCTCGACTGCTAAATGTACCTTTAGATAGCCTCTTTTTACATTCCACTTGTGTCTAATCCATTCACCTCTGTTTGATACTTTAAGACCCATAGAATCAATTGCAATTACAAAATAGTCATCATGTTGTAAACTAGATTTGGTGGGTATCATCATCAGAAGAAATCTTGATATCCCGTCTGTTTATTCTTCTACTAAGTCAAGTGTCATGATAAATGTCATCATGCCATCTTCCAATTTTCTGTCTCTATATTCCAAAATTTATATCTGTATTAAAAGAATATGACATCCACCAAAACACTCGACTTAATGCTACCATGATGTGGAATAGATGGCAGTGTGTTTGAAGCATGTTCTCGTACTACCCCTTCAGTCTGTCTATATGGTAAATGAAAGTATGCTCTCATGTAGCCAAGTAATTTGATAAATGAATCTGTGGATATACGAATTTTCTGCCTTCCTTGTCCTTATTCATCTTTTCTAATTCGATATGCCAGTTATCTATAACATCAAAACCAAGCAATATCTTTCCTCTCTTTACAAGCGATTCATTGTATCTCTTCCAATTTCTCACATGATATGACTAAAATAGGTTAGCTAAATGTGTTAGCAGTAGTGAGTTATGCAACAAAGCACTAGGATCAGGTCTTGCTGGTTTGTCAGAAAATACATTAACTGAATTACTCAATAGTTCATCCTCAGATTTGCATTCTTGATAATTGCAATAGTGAAAGACAAATAATAACTTTCTAAAATATCTCCACCATCTCCATTACCTCCACTTTTGATAGAATTATTAATGATTTGAACACGAATTTGGCTATTTTCTGGAGATCGTATTGTTTCAGTGTAGGTCTCATCTACATAGTCTAAAGGATCTCTCTTCTTATCTCCTTCATCTTCCTTCTCGTTTTGATTGTGGAAATAGGCGATCTTTTTCTAATCTTTATAATGACAATTTTTTTTAATTTTTTATTATTTCCTGTTCCTGAAGTAATTCTATCTGCAATGATCTCAATTCTCAAACCTTCTAACAATGAAGTTTTTGCCTTTCTTAATAAGTTAGATTGATATTGCTTGTGCATTCTTTGGAAATTTGCTACAATCTATATTATTGAAGTAAGATATTATTTCAAATTCTAGATAAAAGATCGATAACTGACTTATCCATGATTGTCTATTATAATCAATGAATTTTGATAATGCTTCTGTAAATGAGTCACCTTCTATAATTTCGATTTTTTGTTTTCCTATATTTTTCAAAGTAAGCATTCAGAAACTCTAATGGTTTATATCCTATTGTTCTTGCAATTGTTTTATTCAAACAGCAAAATCAGCCATTCTTGGTAATTCTTCTGAACTACTAAATCTTTTTCTAAGGCTTTTGATACAATATCAAAGATATAAACAATTTGATGAATCTGTTTTTTTAATTCGGAATCAATTTTTTCTTCAGTAATCTTTTTCTTTGATTTAGTCTTTCCATTTCAGTTCTTGTGTCTCAGTATATTAAAGTATCTACCTCTTTGAATATAATATTTATTTCACTAAACTCATTCGTTTTTTATATTATGTATAAAGAATATCTTTATCATTTGTAAATAAGTCAGGTTTAGTGAATGCTTCTCCAGTTATTGCTATTATATTTCATCTCATAACCAACAAGATTCATATCTTACGTTATCTATAGAAAATAGAAACATAAGGAATTGTGAAGTTGTTAGATAAACTGAGTTTTATCATTATAAATTGATAATAATTTTAGACTGCTTGGATCAATCAATAATTTAATTTTATTTTGAATAGTAGATTTAGCACTTCTGCACCAAAATGTAATAGCATAGGAATAGGTATTTCTGAAATTAACAAAGATACAATTTAAATTTTGACAAGTATTTGATCTATTTCATTTAATATATTTAACGAATTAACAAATTTGTCAAGAATTTTCTCATCATGATCATATGAAGGCTCTTTAGTAATTGATGACCCAATATTTTGAATAAAACTTCAATTTGATTTTCAACAATTTTCCAGCTACTATCCTTTATAATCTTAACACAATGCCTTTTCTCATATGTCATGTCATAATACATTAGGTCTTTGGTATCAGGATTTGTCCAAGCTATTCTCAAATGTAAAGGAATAGTCTGACATTCAAAAATTGTAATGGAAACTAATGTTCTTTTTGCATTATTGATGGATTCTCAGTATTAGTAGCTTTTTTTTATCATTACTACAATAATATAATTTATACAAATAACTTTCAAAATTACTTCTTTTTATAGACATTACTTCAAAATGATCATTAATTTTGACTAACGCATAGGCAATATTAAATTATTGAAAGATATCTATGGAATAGATACATTTTAGTAAATATAGCTTTTTTATTGTAATGTTATAAGTTAAGTATTTCATATATCATCAACATGCATTAGTATTATCAACATACTCTGATAGGAAGAACTTTAGCTCTACATGTTTAGATTGATACACGTGTCCAAATCCTATATTCTGAAATTATCTAATACTCAGAAAAAGGAACTGAATAGATTCATGAAGAGTACTCGTGACAAAGAGAAATACAGAAGAGAGCATCAGCAATAAAACAAAAGATGAAGAAGGAGTACCATACAGAACAATAGTCAAAAACCTTGATGTCAATTACCGTAATGTGTATGACTGGATTAACAATTACAGAAAATATAGTCTGGACGGAATAAGAAACAATAGAATGAATGGAGGTAGAAAACCAGTAATATCTACAGACAAAAACAAAGAAACGATAAAAGACATAGTATTGAACAAGTCTCCTAAAACATTTGGCTATCTCAAAAATACATGTGGAGTATCAGGCTGTTGGCTACTTATCTCTCAACATTACTGGAAATGAATGTCAGTCCAATGCAAACATGATGGAGAATACTTCATGATTTAGGTATAGTATACAAGAGACCTAAACTTGAACTGGAAAAAGGTAATGATTATGAGGAAAAGAAGAACAAGATAGACAGATACAAGAAAGTATCATCTGCTCTTTTAAAAAAAGATTCTACTAGGATTTGAAGATGAAACGTGGT
This sequence comes from uncultured Nitrososphaerales archaeon, assembly GCA_963840085.1. Lineage (GTDB taxonomy): Archaea > Thermoproteota > Nitrososphaeria > Nitrososphaerales > Nitrososphaeraceae > TH1177. The sequence goes on along the minus strand of CAWIYT010000077.1, from coordinate 17,783 downwards.
TACATCTGCAACCATACATAACCAGGACATACATGATGAAAAGAGGGGAACAGCAAAAGATACTCCATAAAGGATCTAATGATAAAGTCAATGTATTCATTACACTTCTCTATTCACTAAATGGAATCAAATTCAATACAAGCAAAACCAGAAATAGCCAAGATTTCATAAATCATTTAAACAGCATCAAAAGATATGTACTAAAGAGAAGTATCAAGAGATTCATACTTGTAATAGACAATGCATCATTTCATGTAAGCAAAAAGACAGAACACTATATGGAAAAACAATCAGAAGACTGGTTAACTGTACTATTTCTACCAATACGTGCATCATTTCTGAATCCAGTAGAAACAAAAGTAAACAGGAATCTGAAAAAAGATGTATGTGCAAACTATAACTACGAAACAGAAGATAATCTGTTATGTACTGTAAGAAGGTATCTTAGATGCATGGTAGTTGGCCTAAGATATGATACTTAACTTAGTAGGTTAAAGAAAGTGAGAAGGTATTTTGGATAAAGAAACTGAAAATATGTTAAACGACTTATTGTTGATAATATTAGAGTTGGAAAAAGAACTAATTTTATATATATCAAGATTTTTTATTTTTTTTAATGGATTAAGGAGATGAGAGATATAATATAATGTGTCTCAAGCTGAGCTCCAAAATAGTATAGAGAAATATTTGCAATATGACATTTTATCACAATACAGATCCATCTTTTATGTTTATATTTATTTATTAGTATCTAAATAATATTAGCTGTGTTGAATTATAACATTAGATTGTATTGATTCATTTTTTATTATACATCCACATTTGCTCAAGTCATTGCCTTTTATTAGTATATTATCAGCAAAAGGGGTTATTCTAACTGCTATACCGTATGATCCTTTAATAGTATCAGTTTTTAAGCTATTATCGAGGATTTCAATAAAACGTGCATCATTAATAAATATTCCTGTACTATAACTTCTCCCATAATATTCAATAAAATTATTTTTAATAGATACATTTTTTGAAAGTCGATCTAGAAAAATTCCACTGCTCTGTCCTATTGGAATCGTATTGCACTCTTGAAGCCTATTATTATTTATCATTGTAAATTCTGAAAAGTCAATTCTAATGCATCCCTTAAATGTTTGTTTAATGTCATTACCAACTATTGTGATATTTTCATTTGTTTTTTGACTCAATTTAGAGTTATCATTTATAATATTAATGCCATAATCTGCACCACCAGAAACATTGTTTCCATTCAATACAATATTATAATTTCCAACTCCTATTTCAAATGCTGTAACACCTGTGCTGTTATTGTTCATAGTAATGCTATTATTCTGAACTAGAACATTGTTGGTTAATAATATGTGAACATTATCATCTCCAGAATCTATTATACTATTACGTATAATTTTATTATGAGTACGATTAGCTAAATAAATCCCATAATATGAAGAATTTGTTATTACATTATATGCGATATACATATTATTGCTTCCAGCTGTAAGAGATGAGACATAGCCATTTTTGGATTTATCTATTATGTTATGCAATATCTTTCCATTTGACGTCTTCTCCGTACGTATTGCTGCATCTTTTGCATCTGATCCACAGCCAATTAATTTTACATTCTCTATACTATAGTTATGTACTCCCTTAAGAACAATACAATTTCCAATTGTACCATTCTCTGTGCCCACTATTGTTAAATTTTTAATTGTTATATTAGTAAGTAGATGATTATTCATTCCACCCTCTGCTTTAAACAAATCTTTATTATTCAAATTGAATCCCTTTTTAGATAAAAAATTATCCGAATGCCATAAAATTATTGTACTATCTTGATTTTGACCTTCAATAAGGATATTGCTCGGCAATTCAACGTGACTTTGAATGTCATATGTACCTGCAGGAATGTATATCACAGTTGTAAAATTCGCTGATAGATTTATGGCATCTTGTAATGCCTTTGTATCATCTTTGCCATCATTTGGAATCGCATCAAAGTCAAGAACATTCAATATTGATGAATTGGATACAGCTGAATCTGAACCTACTTCACCATATATCATTTGAGAATATTCTAATGGAATAATAGCAAAGAATAACAACAGTGTAAATATATAAGTTAAAAATTTTAATTCGATCATAATAACAACAGTGCTAGTTTTATTATTTTAGACATGTATGTATATACGTTGCTTGTTTTTTTGTATTTAATATGTTTTATGTATATAACCATATAAAGATGGTTCTATAATAAGAGAAACAAAATATATCAATACACTAGAGAAAATAGAAAGATTTGCCTTCCTTTGGATAAAAAATATGATAGTGACGCAGATATCATGCAGTTTATGAATCAACAGCCAATATTTGGTAAGAGCCTATCCGAAAAGTAGTTTATAGTATTTAAGTTTATGGTACAACAGATTTATTCGACAAAGCTAAGTGTCTCTACACTATATATCACGAGATTAGTTTGATATCTGAAATTTCTGGAATCGATTCATCTTATGAAATACCAGATGAGTTATGGAATCAAATTTTCCCTCTTCTTGTACATAAAGCCAAAAGAAAGAAGAAGAAGAAGACAGGTCGTCCAAGAATGGATGATAGAAAGACAATGAATGCTATCTTCTACATTACACGTACTGGATGTCAGTGGAAAGCATTACCACAAAGAAGTCTTGGTGCATCCAGTACCTGTACATGACAGGTTTCAGGAATGGAGACAAGATGGCGTATTCAAACGTATGTGGATTGATGGTCTAAAAATATATGATTAAAAAGTTGGTATCAACTGGAAATGGCAATCAATGGATGGTGCAATAACAAAAGCACCTCTTGGGGGAAAAAAGTACAGGACCAAATCCCACAGACAGAAGAAGTAAATCAGGTACCAAACGTAGCCTTCTTGTAGATGGTCAGGGCATTCCTCTTGGAATTACTGTAGATGGTGCTAACAGACATGATATGAAGATGACAAAAGCAACTCTTCAGAGTATAGTGGTTTGCAGACCACCACCACCACCATCATCATCATCTACAACAAATACCCAACAACAACACATCTGTCTTGACAAGGGTTATGACTATCCTGAGATATATGAGTTACTTGAGGAATATGGTTATACCATGCATATTTGCAAGAGAGGAGAAGACTACAATAATGGTAACAAAACTACATTAAACAAGTATAATTCATAGTATGTTACATCTAATATTCTATCTATTAATGTTATTATAATGAAATACATCAATCAAATCAAGAAGATTGGAAATAGTTTTCTATGTTACTTGAAATATCGTTTGAAGATTTCTATATACTTTGGCTAGGCGTGCTTGTTTGGTATTAGTTTGAATCCATTGATATCGTCATGAACTATCTTCCTTAGCTGGTTCTATACCAGTGCCTTCTCCCCATTCATTCCAGGTTTCTACTAACTTCCATCTTACTTGAGCCTCCTTCAACTTAATTACAGCATTTTCAAATGCTGTATGATTTGCTGCTGGTAGTCTTATATGCTCATGATATTTCCAGAAACCCGGTGATACAAATGCTGAGAATGTTTTCTGTTTTTCAAAATATTTACTTGTGGTGCATATTGATACCATGAATCCATGTCTTCAGAGTTAGCACCTAGAGCTAACGGATCTACCTTGAATACTATATAAAATGGTATTTGTGCTTTTGCTTGTTTCCATTTCTCAACATCATTTAGTGGATTTGAGCCATTATGAGAGGTATTATAAACAAATATTACAGGCTTGCCATTTACATGAAGATAATAGGGACTTGATGTATATTCCTTCTTGATATAGTTAAGATCACTTATTATTTCTGTTAATGATGGATTCCTATAACCTTCGTCTTCATAGAGAATTGCCCACCTAAATTTGTTATACCCTTCAATTGTTGGGTGAATATCATTGATTATTTTGTTGAATACTATATCTTCATAAGAATTCTGACCCCACCATGAAACAATACCAAATTCTATACCAATATCATACATTAAGTGAATCTGTTTTTTGATTAGTTTCCGAATCATTACTACTATAAAGGTTATCACTTGTGAAATTTGTCGAATGTTGACTGTTGAATAGATTCGGTAAGTAATTACTTGCCCAAGTTATAGGGGGATTATGACCACCATTTGTCCAATGTCTTGTATTTGCCATACCATGGATAGTAAGAATGCTCCAACATCTATTCCGACATCATTTCTAATGACTGGATCTCCTAAATTATTGTATAGTATTAAGCCTTCTTCTGACATGACATCTTTTAACTTCTTTATCTGTTAATGCTCTGTTCCAGACTCTAACTTCCTCCACATTACCTGTAAAAAATTTGCTTTCGTCTAGAGCGTTTGCTCCAATTCGTAAAGGTTGATCTCCAGTAGTATCAGGAATTACACCATTTGTATTTTTACTCGATATTTGTGTTCCATCTACATATAGACTTAATAAAGAACCATCATAAGATAACAAAACATAATGCCATTTTCCATCATTGTATGCATTAGGTGATGGTGTTACAAAGATATCTCCTCCATCTACTGTTTCAAATCCTCCTCGTAATCTTTCAGAAGAAGTAAACCATATGCCATAGTTCATATTAAATCCTGGTATGTCTGATCCACTTCCTCCTTTGTTAATTACATACCCTATACTAGCAAAGTCGGTTTTTGTCTTTATCCAGGCTGCTATTGTGAAATGATTCAACTTGAAGTGACTGTGGGATTGCTGTTCCCTGAATATGTCGAGGTCAAATTTGTAATTCCCGCCTGAGATGAGATATTAAAGTGGGTTTGCAAGGTAAATTCTCGTATTTGTAATTTTCTGTAGATGGTGGAGATGGTGGAGATGGTGGGGATGGTGGGGATGGTAAATTAGACTTTGTAATAGTGAATGAATCTTTTATAGTACCTTCATTGTTAATGAATTTAGCCATCAATTTTGTACCATTTTCTACGACGTCAATATTCAAATGTCCATGGTCCTGAAACTGTGTAACTACGTAAGATTTTGCTGGGCCTAGTGGAGATAATGCTTGTCCACCAGTTCCTACTACCAGATAGATTTGACCTTCTGGATTCTTGTAATTTGTTTTGTTTGTAGTTGTAACTATTGGACTATCACCTGCAGAGATTCCAGCATATTTCAATGGAAACATTCTTTGATAATAGTGGTTATGTGCCTGAATGACAAGATCTACTTTGTATTGATCAAATAATGGGTGAAGGACATCTCTTAATGAAGAGATTGGAGAATGGCTACTTTGAGATGAATACATTAGTTTATGGAAAATAACAACCTTCCATTTGATACTTGAATCAGAATTTGCAGTAGATAAGTCATTTTTTATGAAATTATATTGTGTTGATCCACTTGTATATGTTGATTCAGTGTCTACTACCAAAAAGTGAATGTTCTGATAGTTGAATGAGAAATACCATGAATTTTGATTAGGAAATTTGTTTTGATATTCATTCATGTCACCTGCTGGACTGTTATCATCGTCATGGTTACCAAGAGCGCCGTACCATTTTTGAGTCAAACCTGCAGATATAAATCTGTTCCACCATGAATTGATATCTACTAAATTGGTTTCATAAGCATAATCTCCAAGGCCCAACACAAGTTCAGGATTGCCCAATTTTATATTATTGATAGTATTTTGTGCGTTTACACCATTGGCCCAATCACCAGCAGCTGCAAAATTGAAATCTGGTATGGTTACTCCGTGCCGTGAAGCCATACTTACTTGTTTGTTATCGTAATTTATGCTATCATCATAATTTCGTCTTGTATCAATTATTGAGGTGAGATTGTTGCTGCCACTGCTGCTGTTACTGCTGATACCACTATTATTAGTAATGGAAATAGTATTTTGACTAAGGCTTTTAGGAGTTAACATATCTCCATAGGCTAAAGGTAAGATATTAGCTACTAAAATTATATAAATAAGAGGAATATATATCCACTCTGCTTCATACACCTGAATAAATTCCTACTTAGCATATATTAATTTGGTTATTTATTAGAAATTATAGTTGAATATAAAAGAATAAGAATTTATACATTTGTATAATTGGTAATATGTATAAATTCTTCTTGTCTCTTCATTTGTGAGAAGCATTGGAAACAAATCTTTCTTTATTGTGCTAGAGAATTAATGGCTCTTAAGTTAAGGAAAATTTATGATTTAAATTATAAAATTCTTCTAAAATTGAGCACAGAACATAATATAAAAGTAGAACATACCTATTACTTTATCCTTAAGTTAACAGGGCCGAATTAATATATATACATGTCTCGGTTAAGCAAACTTTTAGAGAATTTAATTCTGAAAAGCCTATATGTATCCTTGACTGAATTTAATTAATAGCAAATGAGAATCTTGTCAATTGAATTGGTGGTTAGTAGTACGATATTATTTATGTTTATATTACTTACTTCAATTATTTTATATCAACCATCGATAGCATGGTCTTCTCATCAACAACATCATGATGATGACGATAGAATAATCAATTTTGATAATAATGATGCCAGTTTAAGAGGAGGAACAAGTGTGACATATTTTCCAGAAAAACATACCATAGTAGGAGGAATAGAGACAACTGACACAATAGAAGGTACTAACAAAGGTGAATTAATAATTGGTACTGATAAGAAAGATCTCATAGTAGGTCGTGATGGAGACGATTCAATAAATGGTTTGGGAAATTCAGACGTTCTATTTGGAGATGATGGAGACGATACAATCCAAGGTGCTGGTAATATTGATCAGGTTTATGGAAATAACGGAAAAGATGTTCTACTTGGAGGTAGTGAATCTGACTTTCTATCAGGTGGTGACGGTGATGATGAATTGTATGGTGGAGATGGAGATGATACGATGAGAGGAGGAAAGGGAAAGGATCTCTTTAATTGTGGTGGTGGTCTTGATGTAATATATGATTTTGATAAATCAGAAGGCGACTCATATGGAAGTGATTGTGAAATCGTAATAAGGAAATAGATTTAGTTGTAAATACTTCTATTCTCATTTTATGGTTATAATATTCGAGGTAATACCTAAACATTTGAAACAAAAAGTACATAATAGATCTCTTGCGTAATTAGAAAACATACCGAATGTTTTCATTGTTTATTGGTTTACAATTATCTTCTTCTGCTATGGATTATTCTATAGTTAACCAGACCAGAAACAATATCAGACATTACATCATATCTCTTTAGTCTGTTTCTGTATTTGCTTCCCATAATACCAAATTTCTTTATTCTACAGATAGTGTGTTCTACAATTACTCTTTGTCTACTATGTTTTTTGTTGTATCTCTTTTCTGTTTTGGTGAGTTCAATATTACGTTTCTTTTTTACTGGTAATACTGCTTTAAGATCAGGAAAATCATTTTCTATTCCTTTATACCCAAGATCAAAATAATTTTTAACCTGTGGTGGTGTTATTGGATGTTCGTCTTTGTAGACAGAATAGTCATGCTTTCGTCCTTTCTTGTGCTGATTTGATTTATGCAATATTGTTCCTTCTTTATTGACCATATATTGTGTCTTTACAGTATGTCTTTTCTTCTTACCAGAATAGTACTCTTTCTTCCTTTTCTTGTTTTTAGGTCTTTGTATCTCTTGTTCTGTTGAATCTATAAATGCTTGAAATCCTGGAAAGTATATCTCTACTTCCTCTATACAGTTCTCAATCTTCTTGTAATATTGTATAACTTTTGAGGTAGCGGAATACAACTTTTTACTACAGGTTCCATATATCGTATATCTCTATGTACATTGCTTTGATCTAGATCGAATAGAAAACCAGACAGTGTATGTGTTATGTACAGTTTATAGTATACCAAAAGCATGAGAAGTCTATCTCTTACTGTCAGTTTGAAATGTCTTCCTGCACCTATTGATCTTGTTCTCTTCTTTTGTTTAGATAAACGTTTTATCTCATATTCTGGATATTTTAGATTCTACTTCCTGACAAATGGAATCAAATTCAGATAATTCCAATCCTGTGAAGGATCTAAACAATAACGGTTTTCTAGATAATCTATCATAATTTAGCAAATCTACGAAATAACTACTAAAAAAGACGAATATAGCTTTAAGCTTTCTAATTATGCAAAAGATCTAATAATGATTATTACTTCATGCGTGATTTGTGCGTGAGATCAATCCATTAGAATTGGCTACAAACAGTCAGAAAAGTAGGTTATATTTTCAGCATGGCAGGTGGCATGGAAAAAGAAAATGTCCCAGATGCAATTACCGATACATATACGTCATTTATCAGGTAAGAAAAGAAGAAGGTATTCATCTAAACGTTGTAGATATGTTTTCAGTGATTTTGCATATACCTATTTGGGAAGGTTAAAAATCTCCTTTGATATCATATCCCATTTGCTATATCTATTTGTGTGTGGTGTTCCTGCTTACAGAATAAAATGGGATGTATCTATCAGTTTAGCCACAATTGAGCGGATATTTAGAATATTCAGACAGACTATCTATTATTCACTAGTCACGGAAATACAGTATTTGAAACTATCTGGAAAATAGAGATGGATGAAGCATTGTTTGGAAGTCATCATAAAGGAAAGCGCGGATGGGGTTAAATTGAGCACAAAAATCTCGTTTTTGGCATTTATAGAAGGAATGGAATTGTTATCACATTTCCAGTATATGATAGAAAACATGAAACATTGATTCCATTGATAAAACAGCACACCAGAAAAGGATCGCTATATTATACAGATGATCATACGGCTTATGCAACATTCAGCCTAATTGGAAAACATAGTTCAATTGCTAATGGCAACAAGGAATATGTAAGAGAAGATACTCATATTAATAAAATAGAGGGATTCTGGAGTTATGCCAAGACATGATTGTATAATTATCGAGGTGTACCTAGACAATATTTTCATCTTTATCTGAAAGAAATTGAATTTAGATTCAATAACAGAAATAACGGATTTGTATCCAATTATGTCAAAAATGCTTGTAAAAACTGTTTCAGATCTTTAGGTATTATCATATTCGAAAGAGGATATCTGTTATAATAGTAATGTATTCATTGTATTTGTACTTTCTTTTTGGTCTCGGTCTACAAAATATTTCGAAGGCGTTAGTAATCTTTAGAGATAAGAAAAGGAGAATGTTATTATCATATTTCTTTAATGACAATAAAATATTTGTTGTATAAAGATAATAATTTAATAATTTAATTAAATAAATATCTCAAAAATTGAACTTAACATACACATTCCCAAATATGAGATTTAGCTATTACTATGATTTGATAATTATTTGCCGATAAACTGAATCCCAAAAATGGAATTAATGACTATAATGGGGTAATTTGAAAATATTTTCATAGCAATATTTATAAATTTAATTCCAAAAATGAGATAATATAGTCTTTATCAAAAACATATTATAACAGAGATATTATCAAACTACGAGATAGGCTTGATTGTTCAAATGATTTTCCTTTTAATAATATTGATAATTAAAGTATCTTAAATCATTATAAAATTAAAATATCTTTTTATAATAAATTAGATACTCATACCATTATTATGCATATTTGTATGTTTGTCTTAGTTTATAGAGAAGGTAAGATATTAGAAGAAAAATATAAGAAAGGAAATTATTAGAAAATAATACTATAGAAAAAATATATTATTTTATTTGATATATTTTATTTTCATAGAATAATCTATATAAATTCAAAAAGTATTTTATGTATGGTCTAAGACAATTCTCGAATCTATTAAATTGAATGTATTATTTTATTTGTATATATTATTAGTATCTATCTGTTATTTTCAGTTATAGGTGGCTTCTTGATTTTATTACTATTAATACCACTTATCCTTCTTCATTTACTATGTATTTAGGATTATCTTGATAAAATTCTAAATTATGTATCATAAATTCCCAAATCTTTCATATATCTTTTGTGATTAATCAATTCAGGTTCAGATTTAATCATTTCAAACCTATCTTTGTAACATTGCATAATCAAATTAATTGCATTCATTTTTTCTTTTTCATCTGTTTTTGATGAATCTATAATTGTCCAGAGTTTCTTTATTACTTCATCTAATCCTAGTAATGAATTTCGATATACTTCAAATAATCTTTCACCATAATTTTCCTTACTCTTGTGTATTTCTTTTTGAAGATAATGTATATCTCTGGAAATTGTTGGTTGACTTATATGCAATGTATTTGCAATTTCATATTGGGCATATCCTCTATTAAGCATCTCTCTGACTTTATTTCTGCGTCATTCCATTTGTTTTTTAGATTTTCTTAAATTAATTCCTGTTCTTGTATTTTGTTTAATATTATTAGACAATATTTGACTTATATTATTTTTAATAAAAAAACTTTCATTTATTTATATTTTATTCAGATGCTATTCATATCTAAACTTAAATTCTTAATTTTTTTATGAATAAAATTCTATATTTTGTGTTATCAAGTCCATTCTTGCATAAGCAAATTTTTCAAAATCATTAGTATAAAATAAATGTAGAATCTCAAATCGCTTCAAGTTAAATGTATTAATGAAAAAGAAGAAAGAAAAGAAATGAATCTGTAGATTAAATTATGAATTAAATAGATCATTATACACCTATATATATCATATACCTATATAGATATAATTGAATTTGACGAAAATAGTGACGATATGACGACTGGTTTGACGGAAATTTTGAATAAATGACGGCAGTGGTGGTATAGTGTGTTTGTGAAGACAGAGCAGCAATAACAACAATAATTGCTATCACGAATTAAATTGTTCTTTTCGCTCTTATTGACAAATGTTTCAGCCAAGCTTAAAGCTATATAACACACATCAAAGATGTGTTTACATTAACTACCTCACTTCCTGATGAAAGTTGGTGTACAAGTTTACTTAGAAAGATGAGATGGAATGACTGTGTAATATGTCCACGTTGTCAGTCTTATAACATAAAGAAGGATGGTCACTACCGGTCATACCAAAAGTACTTTTGTAAACAGTGTGAAAGATGGTTCAATGACAAAACAGGTACTGTATTTCATTATTCACATACACCCTTGAAAATATGGTTTTTGGCAATGTACCTGTACTTTATACTCTGGCCTGGATGTTCTATAAGAGAGGTATCATTTGAGGTAGTTGTACCATATCCAAGATGCTATAGATTCATCAGAACAGTCATGGAAAAGTTATTGTCATCATCATTACCCTCTACTAAACTTGATGGTCCTGCAGAAGGTGATGAATTCTATATCAAGGCAGGATTGAAGGGAAGACCATATCACGATGAGATACTAAAATCAGTAGGAAGAAAACCTAGGAAGAGAGGGCTAAAGCCATGGAGAGGCAGAGGAACATTTTACAAGGATCATCCAATGATAACATGTATTCACCAGAGAAATGGAATGACATATTTTGATGTTCCTGTACATCAGTCACTTCTTGATATTGTCTGTAAAAACGTGGAGTATAGTTCCACAATATTTACAGATGAATATAGAGCATATGACCAGCTGGAAGAACATGGTTTCATACACAAAAGTGTAATCCATTCGCAGAAAGAATATGCAACTGGTACTATCCATGTAAATAACTGTGAATGCAGAAGCAACCTGTATCAGATATGGATAAGAAAGTTCATGGGTGTAAACAAATACAATTTACAGGCATATTCCAAAACATTCCAGTTTATTCATAACAATAGAACAAAGACAAGAGAGGAAAGGTTCATGGAAATCCTTTGTAATTAGTAGCTGAAACATTCAGAAATAAGAGCGAACTGAATTAGTTACCTTATGATAGAAAAATGCAGATACCACATTCTCTTTTTCGAGGCTTTCACTAAGTTCTAATGGTATTTGACGAGAAGAATTAAAATTATTAATCATTTTTCAGAATTTTCTCTTTCGTATCTGCAGGAATAAAATTTACTCCTATTTCATAAAAATAATGATCTAACCATTTATTGTAATTCTTCCAATTTCTCACGTGATATGACTAGAATCGGTTAGCTAAATGTGTTAGCAGTAGTGAGTTGTGCAACACAGCAGTTGTGTTGGTAATGAGATAATAGACCACGGGAAACTACATTAAACAAGTATAATTCATAGTGTGACATCTAATATTCTATCTATTAACGTTATTATAATGAAATACATCAATCAAATCAAGAAGATTGGAAATAGTTTTCTGTTTACTTAAAATATCTTTTGAAGATTTCCATGTATTGCTGGCTTGGCGGTTGGTTTGGTATTAGTTTAAATCCGTTGATATCATCGTGAACTATCTTCTGAGCTGGCTCTATACCTGTGCCTTCACCCCATTCATTCCAGGTCTCTACTAATTTCCATGTCACTTGAGCCTGTTTCAACTTACTTACAGCATTCTCAAATTCTGTAGGGTTTGCTGGTAGTCTTACACTCTCATGGTATTTCCAGAAACCTGGTGACACAAATGCTGAGAATGTTTTCTGTTGTTCAAAGTATTTACTTGCTGGTGCATATTGATACCATGAATCCATGTCTGTAGGGTTAGCGCCTAGAGGCAGGGGATCTACTTTGAAGACTACATAGAATGGTACCTGTGCTTTTGCCTGCTTCCATCTATCAAGATCATTTAGTGGATTAGATCCGCTGTGAGCTGCATTATATACAAATATTACAGGCTTGCCGTTTACATGTAGATAGTATGGACTTGAGGCATAATTCTGTTTGATGTAGTTGAGGTCATTTACTATTTTCGTTGCTGTTGGATCTCCAAAACCTTCATTTTCATAGAGAATTGCCCATCTAAATTTGTTATATCCGTTCCCTGCAATTGTTGGGTGAACATTATTAATTATTTTTTTGAATACCATGTCTTCATATGTATTTTGACCCCACCATGATACAATACCAAATTCTATGCCAGTATCATTCATTAATTGAATCTGTTTTTTTATTGTGTTTGTATCATTACTACTGTAAAGGTTATCGCTTATCAGGTTTGGATATTGACTGTTGAATAGACTTGGTAAGTAGTTGCTTGCCCAAGTTATAGGTGGATTGTGGCCACCATCTATCCAGTGCCTATATTTGCCATACCATGGATAGAAGAATGCTCCTACATCTATGCCGACATCATTTCTAATGACTGAATCTCCTAAATCCTTGTATAGTATTAAGCCTTGTTGTGAGAAGATATTATTATCATAGGCGTTTTTAACTTCTGTAGGCGTTAATGCTCTGTTCCATAATCTTATCTCATCTATATTACCTGTAAAGAAGTTGCCTGCTGATAAACTGTTTGCTCCTGCTCGTAGTGCTTGACCACCAGTATTGTCAGGCTGTAAATTAACATTTATTGCCGCGACTTGAGCGCCATCTATATACAGTCTAAGAATATTTGAGTCGTATGATACAGTTACATAATGCCACTTTCCATCGTTGTATGTATTCGGCGATGTCACAAAGACATCTGCTCCATTTATTGTTTCAAATCCTCCCTGTAATCTTTCAGAAGAGGTAAACCATATGCCATAGTTTTGGTTAAAGCTTGGCACGTCTGATCCTGATCCTCCTTTGTTTATTACGTACGCTGTACTAGTAAAGTCAGTACTTGTCTTTATCCATGCTGCTATTGTGAATTGACTCAACTGGAGTGACTGTGGGCTTGCTGTTGATATGTCAGTGTAGTTCCCGCCTGAGAAGTATTTCGAAGGCTCGTATTTGTAATTTTCTGTAGGTGGTGGTGGTGGAGGTGGTGGAGGTGGTGGTTGGGATGGTAGATTAGACTTTGTAATAGTGAATGTATCTCTTGTAGTTCCTGCATTGTTAATGAATTTAGCCATAAATTTGGTACCATTTTCTATGACGTCAATATTCAAATGTCCAAAGTCCTGAAACTGTGTAACTGTGTAAGGTTTTGCTGGGCCTACTGTATATAATCCTTGTCCTCCAGTTCCTACCTCCAGATAGATTTGGCCTTCTGGATTCTTGTAGTTTGTTCTGTTTGTAGTTGTAACTATTGGACTATCTCCTGCCGACACTCCAGCATATTTCAATGGAAACATTCTTTGATAATAGTGGTTATGTGCTTGAATGACAAGATCTACTTTGTATTGATCAAATAATGGGTGAAGGGCATCTCTTAATGAACCAAGTGGAGAATGGCTACTTTGAGTTGTATACATTGGTTTATGGAATATAACAACCTTCCATTTGATATTTGAATCAGAATTTGCGGTAGATAAGTCATTTTTTATAAAATTATATTGTGTTGATCCCACTGTATATGTTGATTCAGTGTCTACTACCAAAAAGTGAATGTTCTGATAGTTGAATGAGAAATACCATGAATTTTGATTAGGAAATTTGTTCTGATATTCATTCATGTCACCTGCTGGACTGTTATCATCATCATGGTTACCAAGAGCGCCGTACCATTTTTGAGCCAAACCTGCAGATATAAATCTGTTCCACCATGAATTGATATCTACTAAATTGGTTTCATAAGCATAATCTCCAAGGCCCAACACAAGTTCAGGATTGTCCAATTTTATATTATTGATAGTATTCTGTGTGTTTACACCATTGGCCCAATCACCAGCAGCTGCAAAATTGAAATCTGGTATGGTTACTCCTTGCGTTGAAATTATGCTCGCGTGTTCGTTATTGTAATTTATTCTATCATCATAACTCCCTCTTATATCAATCATTGATGGGAGACTGTTGCTGATGCCTCCCTTATTATTAGTAATAAAAATAGTATTTTCACCCAGTCTTTTAGGAGTTAAGAGGTCTCCATAGGCTAATGGTAAGATGGCAGCTATTAAAATTATAAAAATGAGAGGGATGCATATCTTCTGTCGGTTATTCAATATGTATATAGATACAACCTAGTGTATATTTGAAATACGAATGATTATAAAAGACATTTAATAGATAAAGTTATAATAGTTGATTTTTTAAAAAATAACTATTATAAGATGAAGATAAAAGATACATATTCCCAAACTTGGGTTTTGCTTATTAAGATGATCTTGTATATCCTCTTTAGTCATATCATAAAATGATTTCTTATTTGCAAAAAATTTTGATAAATGTATGATCCTTTTTATCTTGGTTTCTTTTGTATATTCTTTAATATTAATCTCATTTTGTTCAGCAATAATATAATTACAAATTATTTCAACATTAATAGAATTCTGTAATAATAATTAATTCAAGATTTTCGAAATATATGGTTTTTGATATTGAGTCATACTATTAATCTTTCTTTTAAAAGTTTCAATATTTATTTCATTTGTTGATTTAGTAAAAGAAGCAGTAATTTCATTATTATTGCTATTCTTCTTAAACGGTTGGTTACTCTTGCTAGTAGAATTCTGTTGCTGATTGCCTGAATTATGTCAACATATAAGTTAAGTCTCTAATCTTTTATCAACATTGTTCTATCCATTCAGCATAAATATAGAAATGGATTTCGCTTTGTTATATAATCTATCAATATGTGCCAAATAACCCTGTCAGACTAGAATTATCTACTGTACAGAAAAAGGAATTAATTTCATTCATGAAGAGTACTAAGGATAAAGAGGAATACAGAAGTAGCATTCTATAAAACAAAAGATGGAAGCAGTTCCTTAAAGAACAATGACAAAACGTACTGGTGTTAATTATCCGTAATGTGAATGAATGGATTTGGCAATGTACAGAAAATATGATCTGGATGGATAAGAAATAAGAGAAAGAATGGAGGTAGAAAACCAGTAATATCTACTGACAAGAACAAGGAGATGGTAAAAGACATACTTCCTCAACATCACCCCAGACTTTTGGCTATCTCAAAAATACATGGAGTATTAGGCTGTTGGCCACATATCTTTCCTCACTACTGGAAATGAATGTCAGTCCAATGCAAACATGGAGAATAATTCATGATTTAGGTATAGTATAACAAACAACCAAAACTTGAACTGGAAAAAGGTGATGATTATGAGGAAAAGAAAGGAAAGATAGAGAGTACAAGAAGATATCGGCAGCTCTTTTAAAAAAAGATTCTACTAGGATTTGAAGATGAAACATGGTTACATCTACAACCATACATAACAAGAACATATATGAAAAAAGGAGAACAGCAAAAGATACTCCATAAAGGATCTAATGATAAAGTCAATGTATTCATAACCCTTCTCTATCCACTAAATGGAATTAAATTCAATACAAGCAAAACAAGAAACAGCAATGATTTCATAAACCATCTAAAACAGCATCGAGAGATATGGTACTAAAGAGAAGTATCAAGAGGTTCATACTTGTAATAGACAATGCATCATTTCATGTAAGCAAAAAGACAAAACAGTTTATAGAAAAACAATCATACTGGTTAACTGTACCATTTCTACCAACCCATGCACCATTCCTAAATCTTGTTGAGACAAAAGTAAACAGGAATCTCAAGAAAGACATATGTGCAAACTACAACTACGAAACAGAAGATAATCTGTTATGTACTGTAAGAAGGTATCTTAGATGCATGGGTAGTTGGCCTAAGATATGATACTTAACTTAGTAACGTCTTTCATATGCGATTTGGTCACAATAAATAAAAATATTTTGTATAAACCCAGGAATATAGCGCCGGAGTGGGACTCAATCGTAGAAGGCTTATTTCAGGGTTTATACATATTAATAAAATGTTAAACGATTTCATAATGTATAAAAAATTTAATCTATTGTCAACTATTGGATCCATTTATGTTTTGTTGCCCAACTCATTTGAATAATATTTTTTATTCTATACCACTTATCATAAATACGCTTACAATAATCTTTAAAAATATTGAGAAAAATATTCATAGTTTGTCAGAATACATTTGCTAAGTGGTATAATAGTATATAGTCATTTGATAGTTATAGTTTGAAACAGGTTATACAATGATGCTTTTAGCATCATTTCCTTTATCATGTTCTCAAATCTGATAGCAGTAACATATTCTCTACCAAACATTCTCTTCATACAGGAAAAGACAGTTTCTACAATCCATCTCTGACCATAGTGTACGCTATCTTTCCATTCCTGCAAATTGTTTTTCTACATCTTTACAGCCTTATTTCTCAAATAGTGGTTAGTCTTTCTACATCTGGAATTCTTTCTTACCTTTATTGCCGGTTTGATTCCTTTAAATGACAATATCTGAAAATTATTGTTACTATCATATGCACCATCTGCGATAGTCATATCTATTTCCTTATTCTGTTTTATTGTTATATCTTCAACTAATTCTGGCAGTATTTTTCCATCATGTACTTTTTCACAACATCTAATGATATACCAACTATCATAAGTATGCTGACAATATTTTACCATATTGTATTACCTTTTAGATCAGAATAGCTATTAGCTAGTATTATTAGCATGATATATCTTATTGACTAGTACAATATCAAAGACAAGATTTGAAAAAATATACAGATCTGAACATGATACCAATGTAAAGGAAAGAATGCTACTTGTGTTAAACGTAGTATACGATAAACAGATTCCTGCACAGGTAGCAAAAGATCTTCACAGAAGCAAAACATGGGCATCTGACTGGTTAAAGAGATACAGAGAAGAAGGAATAGAAGGATTAAAAAACAGGACAAAGAATGGCAGACCACCGGATATACCAGAAGAGACTGTATATGAGATAAAAAATGAGTTAGCATCCAGCAAACAGGGATGGACT
>CAWIYT010000076.1:0-3985 GCA_963840085.1 uncultured Nitrososphaerales archaeon | reverse complement strand
AAATTTCTTTATAGTTATTAGTCTAATAAATTAAGAATATTTGAAATAAAATTTTGACCTAAATAAAAAAAATTTCATCTATAGCAAATTTCTAAATTTTATTGGTTCTACTCTTTACTACATAAACTGTATCATTATAATCTGTAGATATTGCTAGATTTTTATTCAATTGTCTATTCATTGTATACGTGTATCCATACGTTTCGGAAATTCTACTCCATCTTCAAATTTGTACAACTTACGACTTCCGTCAGCTACATATACATATCAGAATACATTGTTAGATTAAAAGTAGAGTAATTTATTTTAGTATATAATCTTCTAAAATCACATATTAGGTCAAGCCAAATTTAATAATTACCTTTATTATTCTATAATATTTTCCTTTCTACCATCAGCATAATTGACTGTTATTTTTTCTCTCATTAAATCAAAACTAATTTTTTTATCTTCAGTTACTTTCCTTTTATTTATTATTATTTCTCCTACTTTTACTTTTCTTTTACTAATTATTATTTTTTCAGCATATAGGGGAATTACTTTTTGTGATCCATCATTTTGCATTTCATTATTATTATTATCTTTGTGTATACTGTAATTTGCCTTTTCCTCTTCATCAAATAAAGGTAATTTTTCACCTTTTCTTCGTTGGATTTCTTTCTCATTTTCTGTTTGTTGTTGATATTTCTTCTGATGATTTATGTCCTCCTTTCTATGATTTTCAATTTTATTTTCTTCATCGTCATTTCCTTCGGTATATGCAAAATCTAAAAATTTATCCTTAAAATGAGTAAAAATATTTTCTTTTGAATAAGAGTCTAAATCTTTATCATTAACAAACAATTTTTCGTATGATATAGGTACCTGAATCTTTTCATTATGAGTTATCCATCTTTTTTCAATTTTAACATCTTCTGGTACTATTTTTTTAGAAAGAATATATTTTTCTTCGATAACTGGAATAACAAATTGTGGTTGATCCTGTTCCTGCTGCGGAATATTGTTTTCTTTTTGTTGTACATTAGTTCTTGCAAATGAGTTAATATCTTGTTGTTTTACTTTTACCTTGTCAACATGGTCAGTAGTCTTTCCTTTTACTGAATCTAGTAAATGACTAACTTTATGAGAAAAGAATCCTTCTTGATGAATTGTAGAGGGTTTAATTGTCATTCTTGAATCTTTTATTTTTTTGGGGGAGATTATAATGGGATTTTCTTTATTCGTAGTGGTATCTTTATTGTTATTCTCGTTTTCTATTTCATTTTTGTTAGTATAAGAATTGTTAAACTTGTTATTTTCATTAGAATTGGATAGTTCCAATACCACTCAATATACATAATATAATTTAAGTATATTACGATTGATTATCTTTTTAATAATTTATAATTCCAAGTAATACTATATAAATATAACAAATACAGTATAACATTGGAGCAGGGCAATATGTGAAGACTAATTCATATATTAAATGTTGAAGTAAAATAAATATGGAACCTAATACAAAAAATATTCCTTGGAATGAAATTATAAAAAAAGAGGCACGAGGAATAATTGATGATGCCGATCTTGGCAAAATACAGAAAGTTGGTTCAGATTCAATTTTAACAAAAAAAGGTTTCATAAATACAAAATTCTTTGATATTCCAAAGGATAAAGTAGAAAGTTATGATGGTGATGTAGTTTATTTTAAACTAACTGAAGAAGAAGCAATGAATTTGTATATGAGAAAAGAAGAAGACTCTTCTATCGATCAATCTGAAATCATGATAGAAGATGAAACTAAAGATCTTATTACTACTTCTAATTCTATAAATACCAACAAAAATGAAGAAATTGTTATTCCTCTTATGGGAGAAGAATTAGTTGTTACAAAAAAGGAACTACAAGATGAAATAACTATTACTAAGGAACCTATTAGAGAAACAAAAACAGAACAAGTGCAGCTAATGCATGAAGAGATAGAAATAGAAAGAAGACCAGTTAATGATTTATCCAATTCCAGTAATGATATTTCTACTTCAATATCTGAAGATGTCCATCATGTAGAGTCCAAAACTGAAATAAAAATATCATTAAAGAGAGAAGAAGCAGAAGTTACAAAAAAGCCTTATGTTAAAGAGGAATTAGTAATAAGGAAGAAACCTGTAACTGAAACACGTCAGATAACTGAAGAAGTGACATATGAGCAAGTTGCAGAACCAAACAATAGTAAATAAATTTTTAAAATTTATTGTGATATAATACTTTTCACATATCAGCTTACATCTTTAGTAGATAATTTTCATATCAATTGATCCTGTTTATTTAGAAATAGCTAAACATATTTTGAAACGTAATAAGTAATAGAAAACATAATACATAAAATCTTTTTGGTCTTTTGAAATCTTATTCTCCTTATTAAATAATTTATTTAGTATTTTTCAATAATCTTATTTAAACCTTTATTATATAATTGTTTATGTATATGTTATTTTAATAGGTTATTTTTACATGATCTTTTAAAACTGTAAGATCATAAATGTTATAATATTTACTATCAGAAAATAATTTTTAGTTACATTTTTAAATAACTTAACTTTACTTCTAAAAATCAAACTTTATGGTAAATAATGTACAATTTTATGAAATAACAAAATAGGGAATAATAATAACCAAGTGATACCTACCTGTATTAATTTACTATACTCATATAAAAAAATTTTTTATTATCGAGTTAAACAATAATATTCTATGTTACTCATATTATGTGAGTAACATAGAATATTCTATTAACTATATATGTATTGGTGAATTTACATGATATATGGAAAAGAATTTGTGAAGAAATTCAAATATAATATATACAATAAAATACAAAAATTAAAACCTAATTTAATGAATAAGACACACACATTAGCTGCTACAACCATCATATTTGCAATCTTATCCATACCTCATGTAGTATATGCAGCGAGTACCGAAATCGAGACATATCCACAATATCAAGAATTATTAGAAAATGCTAAACAAAAAGTACAAGTAGCAAACCAACCTCTGTCCTTTGGTAATGGAGTACCCTATATCAAAGAATTTACCTCTCTCAAAGATGCATTTCCTGCAATAGGGTTGATGGTTGGAATAACCGTGGCATTCTACATAGGAACACGAATACTAGAGAAGCGTAGAATTTCTCAACTTATTAATACTGCATATACTTAAATTTTTTTTGTATAGATTAATAATTGTTATAATATAGAATAATTTGAAACAGTGATTGGATATAATTAAAGTACAATTCTGATTGTTCTTAAAGAAAATATTCTTATCTTTAAGATCAAATACTAAGATATAATGATTATATTTATAATACTAAATTTTCATATATTGATTGTTCTTATATTATTGATAATTATTGTATAAGCTAGTTAATATCTATTTTCCTACTATCGTAATATTTGAATAAAAAAATTAAAGTATCGATTGTTATTTATTTTATCTTTATATGAGTTTCTTCAGTAGAGGTCGGTTTTTGTTTAGGTAATTCAATTTTTAAAATGCCATTTTCTACAGTAGCATCAACTTTAGTAGGTATAATATTTTCTGGAAAAGGTATCTTCCTAAAGAATGATATATAAGTCCTTTCATTATGAACATAATTTCCTTCTTCCTTTTCATTTTTCTCTTGTTCTGCTCCAGCAATTGTAATGTATTCCTCTGTTGCTTTAACTTCTATCTTGTCTTTTTGTATACCAGGTACTTCTAAAGAAATTATATATTTATTGCCTTTATCTATAATATCACATAATGGTGTACGCGTTTCAACTGAGTCCATACTTCCCGGTATGCTAGACCTTATAGGATTTATAAAGGGAGCAAAAAAAGCATCTTCCATATCTTGTCTAAAGTTATTGAAGATTTCATCAAAGGGTCGACGTACCATCACTTCCCTTCGTTCAGACTCTATTTTTTTGAGATATTTGAGATGTTGCCATTTGTAGTTTTCATT
>CAWIYT010000075.1:0-6677 GCA_963840085.1 uncultured Nitrososphaerales archaeon | reverse complement strand
CTTAGTAGTAATAGTCATAGTAGTACTAGTAATTCCTATACTAAGGAGTATTACAATTGACAAAGATAGTAGAATAATTGTTTTGATTATTAATTTTCAATTAATCTCTTGGTTTAAATTCTTATCTATATATCTATCAAAAAGATTATTACCATTAACAAATTTGTATTTTTAAAAAGCCATAGCCCTCATCAATAGGAAATGGCTATCATATATTGTTGAAGGCTATGACAGTGCGAAATTGCCTATACTTGCCTGTATGCTTTTTGTTTGTATTTGATTTTGCTAAATATACTATATAAAAATTAGATATAATATTATTGTCATAGCCTGAACTAATTAATTTGGTTTATAGGCCAGACTATGACAATTGTTGTTGATTAAAGACGATTTTTTGATAATTTTCCTATGTAAATAATACCTAATGAAATTATTATTTATTATTTGTGAAAATATTTATTTATATAAACTTTAGTAAAATAGTATGGCTGATATTCTTTATTTGTCTTTCTTTATTATCACTAGAGTATTAGATTAATTAATTTGTGATAAAATAAAATAAAAATAAAAATTGTTGAATTAAGAAAATATAGTTTTTTATTAATCTGATTTATAATAATGGTTATTGTGAAAAGACTATAGAGGAGTTGTTTGATTGGTATTGGTATTGTTAGATGGAGGTATAGGTTCTATCTGCTCTTGAGAAGAATCTACTTGAGCAATAGCAGAATTAAATGATTCTTCTATTGTTGTCAGAGATAAAGTAAAGACTAGTACTATCAGAGCATTGGGAAATAATGAATTAAATGTCTATTCATTATTTATCAATGATATTTATATTTAATATAGTATAAAGCCATTGTATTATCCCACCACATGTGTTACACTCCTATTATACACTTGTACTGGTGTCATGTAGTTCAATGACATATGTACTCTTTTGTTATTATAATATTTAATGAATTGCTCATGTCTTTTGAATCTGGGTCTTTCTACATCATATGTGCGATGCCATCTTTCAATCTTTCCTAGTGTAGTAGGTTTTCCTATACTACCCATAACATGTTGTATGTCATGTTCCTTACAGAAAGAATCAAAATCTGATTGCAATTTAGAATGTGAATTGTAGAACTGTGAGCCATGGTCTGTCAGTATCTGTAATGGTTTTCCATACTTTCTGATTGTGCGTTTTAATAGATAGATGATCCTGTCTGATGTACCTTCTATACATTTGATCGATGATAACACATATCTGCTGTGATCATCAAAAATGGATATCAACCAAATTCCTTCATTTTCTATAACTTTAAGGTCAATCTGCCATAATTCATTTGGAAATTTACGCTCAAATCGTATGTATTTTCTCTTCTTTCTGGGTTTAGCGAGAGGGTGATTGTTCAATCCACTTTTGCATAAAATTCTGTATACTGTCATATGTCCAACCTTTATGTTGTATTGATTTGCAAGAGTTCCCTGTATCTTGTGTGGACAGTAATGGTATTTCTTTCTTAACTGAATCACCTTTTGTTCTATCTTTTTATCTGTTTTATGGATTGTATGTGGTCTTTTAGAATGATCTTTTAGTCCATCCAATCCTTCTTTTTTGTACCTGTTCCAGTATCTGTAGAAACTCATTCTGGATATGTGTATATGTTTACAGATATCAGTAACTTTCCATTCATCTATTTTGCGTCTTATACACCATCTTCTTATCTTTTCTAAATCTTGTTTATATTGCATCTGGTGAAACAACACTCCTTACTCTTACCAAGTAAAAGAGTGTAACAGATGTCATGGGATAATACATTTGCCAAGTTCATAGTTGTATATTTTAAGAAAGGATGGTCTAAAAATAACAAGAGATGACTTTAAAATATTTTTGTGATAGGTGTGATAAAATCTCAGAAAAGAATAATTTTTCTATTCATATTCAACGATATCCTAGAACTCAATCAAAAGATACTAATCTGGATTTATGCATAAATTGTTATAATGATTTTCAAAAGTTTATGAAGGTGAAGAAATAAATTAAAATTAATAAATTTTTAAATCATTGTTTAGATTGTGGTATATCACTAAGTATAACTACTTTAAGAAATCAATTTGGAGATATGATAGATGAGAGATACTATATCAATAACAACCTTTTTTGTAAAAATTGTTTTGTTCAATATATTTATAGATATGGTTCTAAAAAAGGATTGAGTCAGTATGATATTCATTTTATAATAAAAGAACAGAAATTCGATTATGAATAATAACAAAAAATGATAATTTTCTATACTTTTTTGAAAAAATCATTAAGAGCCTATCCGAAAAGTAGTTTATAGTATTTAAGTTTATGGTACAATAGATTTATTCGACAAAGCTAAGTGTCTCTACACTATATATCACGAGATTAGTTTGATATCTGAAATTTCTGGAATCGATTCATCTTATGAAATACCAGATGAATTATGGAATCAAATTTTCCCTCTTCTTGTACATAAACCCAAAAGAAAGAAGAAGAAGAAGACAGGTCGTCCAAGAATGGATGATAGAAAGGCAATGAATGCTATCTTCTACATTACACGTACTGGATGTCAGTGGAAAGCATTACCACAAAGAAGTCTTGGTGCATCCAGTACTGTACATGACAGGTTTCAGGAATGGAGACAAGATGGCGTATTCAAACGTATGTGGATTGATGGTCTAAAAATATATGATAAAAAAGTTGGTATCAACTGGAAATGGCAATCAATGGATGGTGCAATAACAAAAGCACCTCTTGGGGGAAAAAAGTACAGGACCAAATCCCACAGACAGAAGAAGTAAATCAGGTACCAAACGTAGCCTTCTTGTAGATGGTCAGGGCATTCCTCTTGGAATTACTGTAGATGGTGCTAACAGACATGATATGAAGATGACAAAAGCAACTCTTCAGAGTATAGTGGTTTGCAGACCACCACCACCACCACCATCATCATCTACAACAAATACCCAACAACAACACATCTGTCTTGACAAGGGTTATGACTATCCTGAGGTATATGAGTTACTTGAGGAATATGGTTATACCATGCATATTTGCAAGAGAGGAGAAGACTACAATAATGGTAACAAAAAGAAGAGAAGAAGGATACCAAAATATAGAGCAAGAAGATGTGGGTAGTTGAGAGAACACACTCATGGATGAACCGATTCAGGCGATTATTGATTAGATGGGAAAAGAAGGAAGACAACTATATTGCAATATTACATTTTGTCTGTGCTTGGATAACATATAAGAGAGGAGGTGTTTTCGGATAGGCTCTAAGTATAAAGTTCTCTAATGATATCCTCCGATAAAAATGATTGTAACTGATTTATTGTTATTATTGATTACAGGTTTAGTATCACTATATCCAGTTAATAGCAGACTAGTAAAGTATCTGGATAGAAAGAAGTTTTTTTGGAGAATAATAAGAAATGGCACTACTTCAATGTGATTCATGTGAACAACTATTTACCAGTAGCGAAGTACCAATATATCAAATATTCACATATCAAGTACAAGTCAAATGTCCAAGATGTGAATATCCAAAAATTATACAATTTAATGATAAAGGAAAGAATTTGAATGAGGAGCAATAGTAGTAGAATAAAGATAACAAGAAATGAGTTCTTCAACTACTAATATAAATATAGTAAAAAGATCGTGAGAAAATTAAAAATGACTGCTCTATTTGATTTATTGTTTTTCTTTATTGGTTTTACAATAGCAATATCAATACTTCCAATTAGTAGAAAATCTACCTATTGTATACAATAAGGAAATCATTTCTGTATTGTATACAATAAGGAATAAATAAACTAATTGTATACAATACAATAGGGTAAAAGAAAGTTGGTCTACGAACAAAGTAGAAAAAGATGTATTACGCCTGGAGGTTGGGAAATGTGTGATTATGAAAAAACAATATACATTCGAGAGATTAAGGATAGAGACTTGATAGACAAAGAAGTTTTATCATGGAAAACAGGTGAGAAAGTAAGTAGACCACGGACAACCCATAAAATGAGATGGGTAAGGATCGGAAGATTTTGTCCTGTTTGTCTTAATATTGATTATGATTCGGATTGGTTAGAAGAAAATAAAAAAGAATATGAATAGTTAAGACAAGGACAAGAAAAAAGGAGACGGAAAGGAGAATAAGAAATGAGTTCTTTTTCTACTACTAATTCTAATACTATATTATCATTATTGCAGACTATACACACATAGAAGAGAACAGGTAATCTCTGGAGCAAAAAGTATAGACAATTATTTTGGAAATAATAAAGGAAAAACATGGAAGGATTTACTTAAATTAACGGAAGTCACTTCCGTTAATTCTGCAAAAGGGAGGCCATTAGCGAATGAGTTATGCACTGATCTCAAATTCATACAAATCTGTAAATCTATTGCACATACTCCAAAATATCAATATCAATTATTGCAAATCATTTTGCAACTAGATCCAGACGTCCTGATTGAAGCACAAAAACATGGATTGAGCGCAGACCAAAAATTGTTGCTGACAAAAGCAGAACTAAAAAAGTATCCAAAAATACAAAAGAATTTGATTCCAAGATTAAAAAACAGTACAAAAAAGTCAAGCGCATGTACTGATAAATCAGAAACTACGTGACATTGAAACTTAATACATAGTTCCAACAGATAGCGGTGATTTTGTTTATAGTGAAAAACCAGCAAGAGATAGAGAGATTGTTAAGAGTTTTGTAAAGACATTCATAAGTTATTTGTGTAAACCAACACTAATTACTTTGTTTTATTATCTATGAACAACTTCTTTCAGAAGTAACCAATCCAAAGTAATCACTTTTACTTTACATTATATACTATCAAGGTAATTACAAAACTATTAACCTATCATTTATTTTGTATGTAAAAGAGAATAATAATAAAAATTATTAATTAAAAAATAATTAGGATTTACAAAAAAAATATTAAGTTTACTTACTTTGCTAAACCTTCTAATCCTTTACCAATGCTTCCAACTATGTCCTTTGCTCCTTCGGTTATCTTGGAACCAATACCACTAGCATTTCCTTGAATTGCTTCGCCTGTCTTATTGGCTGATTGACCTGCACCTTCCATAGTTTGGTTAGCAGATTGTCCTGCTTCTTGCATCGTTTGGTTTGCTCCTTCTTCTGCTGATTGTGCAAATGTTGGAATGGTAAATGTTGTTAAAGTAAGGACAGTTGCAAGGATTGCTGCTACTGCTGCTCCTGCTGGCATTATTATTAGAAATAATTTATTGTTCATCATCTCTTCAATCTACTACTCTTTCTTTTGCTTTTTCTGCTTCGTATTCTTCACCAGTATCTCTATCAGGGTCTTTGATTTTTTTGCCTATTGCTTTTGCTCCTGCTTTTATTTTATCGTCTAGACCAACATCTTCATCTGTTTCAATTTTTATGTCTTTTTTATCGTCTTCCATTGTAATTGTTATTATATTATATTATATATATCGATTAGATATGAATGATAAGATAAATTTTACAGAATTTTGTTAATCTATATATAGATATACTTTTGGAAAAAGAGTAATAATTATAATTAATACTTTTATTATAAAAAAACCATAGCCCTCTACATATGTGAGTGAATCAAGCAATATAGAAGGCCATGGCACAATGGAAATACTTGTCTATATCTTTTGTACTCAATTTTAATGAGTGAATATACTATTTAATAATTGGTGAGATAATTTAATTGCCATAGCCTCATCTATATAGGAGCACACCGATATAATAATGGGGCTATGACTATAGAGTTCTTTCTTTTGGATTAGCAGAGACATTATTCTATTAAATAATATATTTAATAATTTAAAGCCATAGCCTTCTTCGAATGAATTACAAGCAAATACTATTGTGTCGGAGGCTATGGTATGTATTGATGTTAAGATATAGATAGATGATAACTGTATAATATTATCAAAATATATAAGATTTTTTACTTATTTTATTACACCTGCAATCCAATATCTTCTAATGGCACTTTTTTGATTACTGTCTGGAATTCCCTTCCACTATATTTCATTATGGAGATGGATTTCAATTGGTCTATTATTATTACCATCACCAAAATTATTATTAATTAAAGCCATAACCTCCAAAGTAGAAATAGATAAGGACATTGAAGGCTATGGCGTCGTGGATATCTTCTTGATGGTTCTCAATGCAGGTTAGTGAAATTATATTAGTCTAGTGTAAGAATAATCTGTATCCATGTTATTTAATACTTTTTTTAGTAATTTAATATTAATATAATAAATTAGTAAGTAAATTGTTGTTTTATTAATTATTGCCATAGCCTGGATTAGTATGTATCTCCCAATTGTTCATTTTCTTCGTTCAGGCTATGACAACCTGCAAAAAAAAAGTTTGTTTACCTATTCTATGATTTTTGAAGACTGTAAAAACTTGTACAAATCTGATTTATTAAGTATTCCCTAATTCTCATTCTATATTTTATGTATTAAATAAAAATTTCACAATAGTATTCAAAAAAATAATCATATAGTTTCGATACTCAACAAAAATAATAGAGATCTATAATTTTTATAACAAATACATTTTAAGCCCATCAGAATTAATAATGAACCTGATGATGCAAAATAAAGGAAGAAAGAAGAAAAATTTTTTTCGAA
>CAWIYT010000074.1:0-7600 GCA_963840085.1 uncultured Nitrososphaerales archaeon | reverse complement strand
ACGGATTATGGGATTTGTATAACCCACAAAGAATTGCTGAAAATAATGCAGTAATTGTAAATAATTTTACAAGTTACCTGTTAAATGCCAGCAATCTCATAAATAACACTCTAGCATCAAATATGAGAGTATATAACACAGCACTTGAACAAACACGTGATAATGTGAAGGCTTTAGCAAGAACAAATACCAATTACATAAAATCAGTTAATAGACATAATAGAGAGGTAAATACTACTACTAGTCTTAACAATCCACAGTTTTATTTTAACCTGCCCAATAATGTTGTTGGAAAGAAAGAAAATGAATTTATTATATCTAATATCTATACGAATAACATAGTAAATTCCATTTTTAATTAATAAGTTTGGAAAACTACTAAATGAAAAATTTTTCTTCAAAAGAAATAAGATTTTCAGGGGATTCAATAAAAAATTGTGTATGCTTTATCGACTTGGTAGATTCAACTAAAAATACCATTACAATGGACAATTTAGAACATAGTAGAATCTATTATTCTGAATTTATAAATTCAATATCGAAAATAGTTAAAAGTTATAACGGCAAAATCATTAAAAATATTGGGGATTGTCTATTATTATACTTTCCAAAAACATCTGATAATAAGAACGAACAAGCTTTTAGAGAGGCTATTGAATGTGGCTTGAAAATCTTAGATTCCCGCTATGCTGTTAATCAAGAATTGTCCAAGCAGTATCTTCCTCCATTTAGCTATAGAATTACTATAGATTATGGTGTATTAGATTTGGCTTTAGTTGGTGATTACAGTCAAATAGATTTATTTGGTTCAACAGTAAACATATGTTCAAAGATAAACTCTTCTTCTCTTTCTATTCCTAATCAAATAATTATTGGAGATAATTTTTATAGAATTTTAAAATCTTTTTCTACTATTGTGAACAATTATAATTTTATAAATAATGGTGAATGTAAGATAAATGAAACTTTTGGATATTCTACATATAGTATAAAAAAAGTTAACAAATCATTGTCGATTGATGATAGTAGTACTACACTACTCTCTCAGGAAGAAAATGATAGTAGGTTCTTCTACTGCTGACGATTTTATAGAAACTAAAAGTAAAAAAGATTTATTTTTTCCTAAACAAAGAAACAATAACAAAAGGAGAATAATTTTAGTAGATGATGACCCGGATATACTTCTTACTTATGAATCATTTTTAAAGGATAATGGTTATGAAATAATTTCTTTTACAGACCCTACTGATGCATTGAATTATATCAAAGACCTTTCAAATTTTAATGATTTACTAATCACTCTTGATATCCGAATGAATGATTTGAATGGATTCCAATTACGACAACAAATAAAAGCTATAGACCCAACAATTAAAATTCTTTTTGTAACTATTTTAGATATATCAGATGAAATATTAACTATAGTTCCCGGTTTATCCAAAGAACAAATATTGATAAAACCAGTTGATAAAAAGCTATTTACAAATACTGTAAAAAAACTGTTAAAGTAATAAAAATTGCATTCAGTATTAAATAATATATTATATTAAAAGGAACTCCATGTCTATTTTTTTCGTTCATATAAAATATACTAACAAAAATATAAAAGGAATAGATTAATCCATTGCCACTAAATTTCCTTTTAAAGACTAATGATAAGACAAGTCATATTTTAAAATATATTATAATTCCTTCAATTTATCTTTCAGTAATTGCTCTATTATCTACCAATCAATATTTATGGGTATCATCACCTATACATCATTTTTATATAGAATTATTTGGAACAATCCTTGCTGGAATACTTGCATTCTATTATATTTCTAGAGCTGGTACCTTCGAATGATAAATTTAGTCTATTTATTGGCATTGGTTTTCTAGTTAATGTTTTAATTGACTTTTTACATGTTACAGTTTCTTTGCTCAATATGGATAATATTTTATTCTTAAAATATTTTATTCCACAGACTTGGTTTGCTGGAAGATTATTTCTTAGTGCAATGTTAGCTATAGCAATTAGTCAAATATAGCTCTTATTATCATCTAGCAATTCAAATATACAACAACAAAAACAAAAACAACAACAAATATCTTCAAACAAAAATAACGAAAATAAATTATCAAAATTAATTTTATTTTACCTAATAATAGTTACTTTATTTGTCTTCTATTAGTAACTATAAGCTCACTTTTTGTTATTTTTCCCTTTTCTGTAATTGACAATATTCCTATACATAGACCTTACGAACTTTTTCCATTAGCATTATTTTTATTTTCCTTATATTATTTCTATAAGAATAGAATTTATAAAAATAGAGATATTTTCTATACTAGTATAGTTACTTTCTATTGTATTCGATATTTTTGGACAAATAATAATGTCATATTCTGACACATCCCTTTGACACTGCACATAATATTGCACATGTCTTAAAAGATTCAGGTTATTTTATCAATATCATTGGATTAGCCTTATCAAGTATTCACTATAATATTAAATTAAGAGAAAGCAATGAGATGCTTAGCCAACAATATGAAAAAGTAAAGGAATCTGAAAAGATGAAGTCAGAATTTATTAATATAGCTGCACATGAATTGAGAACTCCTATTCAACCTATACTAGGATTAACAGATATTATCTATTCAAAGGTTAAAGATAAAGAACAACATGAATTATTAGACATTATTATGAGAAATGCATACAGGCTAAAACGGCTTAGTGACAACCTGCTGGATGTTACAAAAATAGAAGGTCAATCTTTAATGCTTAAAAAAGAAAAATTAAATCTTAATGTTTTGATATCTGAAATTTTAAAGGAATATGTGAATAAAGAAGTAAAACAACAAACGATAAAAATTGGTTATAATTTCAAATATGTTAATGATATTATTGTAGAAGCAGACAGAGATAGATTAGCTCAAGTAATTCGCAATCTTGTAGATAACGCTATAAAATTTACTACTATGTACAACAATCAAACAATATTTGTTATTGTAGATAAAAAGAAAGAAGGAGAAGGAAAAGAACAAGCCATTGTAAGTGTTAAGGATACTGGAGTGGGTATTTCAAAAGAGTTATTACCCAAATTGTTTTCAAAGTTTACAACTAGTGATTCTAGTACAGGAACAGGATTAGGACTGTATATTTGTAAGAATATTATAGAGGCTCATGGTGGTAAAATTTGGGCAGAAAATAATTTGAGTGGTAAGGGAGCAACATTTAGATTTAAATTACCAACTGTAGATTGAACCACCATCAATAGAAATCGTAATCCTTTATTTTTTTAATAACTTTATAATTTTATCTTAATTGGTACTTAAAATCTTAGTAAAAATTAAATATTCCTTATATTACTGTAATAGTAGACTCTTATTTTAGAACCGCTATCGGTATTAATCTCTACTTAGGAAAACAATGAAAAGTAAATAATAATACTACTTTTAATTTATGGAATGAATTTAGATAATATTAAGTATAGCCATTCTCTCTTACAATAAAAATAAGTATAATTGCAACATATACATTCATTGAGATAATTATTAATATATTACAATATTATAAATAAATAAAAAAAATTTTATTGGGTGGAGAAGAAGGCATACCTGTTTCTAACATATTGCGTTCCATTGCTTTTTCTCTTTCTCCAACCATTTTTTCAATATTAAGTTCTTTATATCCTTCACCTAATTTTTCATTGACATGAACTACTTCTTTATTGATATTCTCATAAGGACTTCCAATTCTATCAGGTAAATTATCTACTTGTTCTTGAGAAGTAATTACACTGCCTGGTGGAACAAATTTATTGTCTGGGACTTCTACACCTCCCGTTATAGTACTAGAAACTCCAACAGCAACATTATTTCCTATTTTTGCATTAAATACTAAACTTTCCATTCCAACAAAAGTATCATTCCCTATATATGCAGGACCATGAACAAGTGTTCCATGTGCTAAACTCGTTCTTTCACCTACAAATACTGAATAACCTTCTTTAAATCTTGGATCATTACCCAATAATAATTCACCATCTGCAGTAAAACGTCTATTATCTAGATTTTTTCCATCTTTGGTTGTTTCTAATGCATGTATTACCACATCATCTTGCACATTTGAGAAAGCAGAGATATGGATAGGTGTACCTTCATCACCCCTACAAACAGCAGTGGGAGCTACCATTACAAGTTCACCAATATAACATGCTCCAATTACTACAGCAAATGGATGAATGAATGCAGTATTTTCAATTTGTGGATAAGAAACATTTGAATTAAAATCAGTAATGACATTTTCATGTATGTTAGGCCAATCATACTTTTCGGTAAGATTTTGTACTTCTGATTGTGATGATTGTATTTTTTGTTGTTGTTCTTGTCCTTGAGTATTCTCCTCTTGAGAAAAACTACTACTGTTTATTGCTGCTGGTATTGTTATTATTAATGCCAATACCAACATTATAAATGAGTTTTGAAAAAGTAATTTCATTTTCATTTCATAGAATATTTATTCCTATTTATGGATTTTTAATTTATTTAGTATTTAAAAACAATCTTGATTCTTATATTTATGCCATAATCTTTAATAATTGAACATATATACGATGTTTCACAATTGACAAGTTTCTAAATAATAAAAGCTAAATACTAGTTTGTAGTATCTCTACAGTAGACTCTTGTTTTTGCACCTATATCGATATTAATTCAGACAAATAATTACAAAACTGTATCCGTTATTAACATACGACAGATATCAAACCAAAGAAAAGATTAGTTTTTGGTAGGTATTATTCTATAGACTTTGCCATGTTCAACTGAAACTACATATAGATATCCATCTGGTCCTATATTCATACTGCTTATACCTCCAAATCCTGTTCCAAAGACTATATCTTCAAAACCTGTAGAATTCCAATTTTGCAAGACCTTTGAACTCAATTTTGAAGGTAACGATAAATGACTACGATTTTGATTGAGGTCAAAATGATACAATCGCCCATCTAAAAAAGCTCCTACAAATATATCATTGTGGTATTGTATTCCTAGCTTTTCTGATGTGAGAAATTTTAGGCCTGTTGGTACTACCTTTTGTGACCATACAAATTCTGGCTCATTGTAAATTCCACTTCCATTGAAATTAACAAGCGCAAAAGGTGCAGCTGGAGTATATTTACTTAGTCCTTGTATTATTCCCTATCCACTATTGAAACCAGGTCTAACAATATTTATTTCATCATTAATCCAATGTCCAGGTTCTGTATTCCATAACGCCCTGTGATAGGGTCAAAATCCATTCCAAACCCATTGTGTATTCCATATGCATAATACAGATTCAAAGGAAATGTATCTCCCATTATTCCATGACCTTTGTCGTCTAACACTGGATTGCCATCTAGTGTTGTTCTCAGTATTCCTGCTCTGCCATCCACAATAGTGCTATTTACATAGTTTTGAGTCAGTGTCTGAATGGCAGTTTCATCAAATTCACTGACTACTTCACCTATTACGACGTATAAGATTAGTTATCTGGTCCAATAGTAATATACCCACCATGATTCTCTGTTGAATTCGCTGGTAATTTTAAAAGTAGCTTTGGATTAATTAGCTTGTCATCTATGAATTCATAACGATATACCATATTGCCGACAATATGTGTACTATTACTATTATTACTGCATTAGCTGACTTTTCGTTTGTACTCAGTATTATTAGTTGGCTACTTCAGTATAATACAAGAATACATAAGTACCATTGTTCTTTGTTGAAACTACTCTGATTAGTAATGGCTATTCCAAGTAATCCTTGATAAAATCCTTTAGCAACTGGGATATCTAGTCGAGTTTTATCTGATAATATTCCATCAACTACTCTAACCAAACTGCCATTTTTTTGTAGAATCAAGAAATCATCTGTTCCAAGAAAGGCCATTGTTGTAGGCATATTCAAACCATCAACTACTACTTCTACAGTAAGATTAGGGTCTATTATTTGAGGCAATATAGTATTACTAGTATAACTACTAATACTAGAATAGAAAATAGAAGAACTGGAATTATTCTCATCCAAACTAGAACTATCGACAATAGAATCTTGTTGTGATGATAATTGCAAATTTGAAGTTTGTAAAGAATCAGATGTAGTTGTAAATTTTCTGTCTGAAACTGCAGCAAATGAATTTGAAATAGAAATTATTGATTGATTTTCATCAGTTGTTGTTGTTACTATAATAACAACTAAGACTGACATAACTAATATTATCGGCAAAACAAAACCTGTGCTGAGAAGATTATTCGAGATTTTGTGTCTCAACCTATTCTATACCTCATTTTTTATAGGTATCAAATCTATACTCAACAATATGAATCGTAAATAACTGACTACTATATAATATTTAATACTGAAGTGAACCCATGAATCAGTAAAGTTCAAATCCCTCTAAACTTCAATAAATCGAAAATTTATCTCAAAACTTAATTAATTTTCTAATAATAAAAGCTAAATACAAGATAGTAGAACCCTACTACATGCAGGACTCTACTCCCGACCAGCTAGCTGTATATGTAGATGAACCCGATTGATAATACTTTGCTTATGTTTATAAAAAATGGTTCTGTTGAATCTTTGGATGTTGAAAGGTGGGTGTTAGATTTGCCGCATAACACCCACGAAGATAAGAAGCTCATGGTTGATTTAGGTGTACTATAACAAGAGAAGGTAGAATAAAAGATTGTTGATTTTTGAGTAGTATAGAATTATCTTAGAGATAGGAGAGACGAAAATCTTAAATTTATTATTGACAAAATCTAATCAACATAAAGACTCCCCAAAAAGATTGGGTATGGATTGGTAATAACCGGCTCCGCATTTAGAAACCAATCCATAACTTAAATTATTGTTATTTTATTTTTTTACTACATCCAATCTTTCTGATATATTATTACCAATTGATAACAAAATAGAACTATTTAAATTTCTAGAGGATTCCACCGAAACTGATAATTAGTAAATTATAGGATGATAAAAACAGTTTTTCATAAATTCTATTCTGGTAGTGGAGAGAAGATGCATCACAATTATTTAATCCGTTCAATCTCAAAACGTTAGATGATGAAGTAATAAGATTAGTAATTGGTCATATTCATGATATGTCAGATGAAGAATTTGATAAAATAATAATAATAACAACTAGAAACTCACCTTCCTAATAATTTTATTTTATTACAGAGTAGCACTCATGCTATTTGAGAATAAAATCAAAAATATACATAAAAAAAAGAAGGATTTTAAGCATTCCCTACATGTTCTTGATTCATATGCTGATGAAGTTCATGTTCAGAGTCAAATGATGTACCACACTCTTCGCATTTATTGGCTTTAGTGGTTTCTGACGACATTAAAATAATAATACATACTCATTCATTTATAAATTTCTAATTTTTTTCTATGGGTGATTATTTCAACAAGGTACCTTGATTTAAAATTCAAAATTTTGAGGAGTTGCTTTTACCATACAAAGAAATAGACCTTTATTCATTTTAGAATAAAATTCTTCATAAAATGTAGAATCCATTTCTACAGTATTGAAGAATTCTGAGTATATAAT
>CAWIYT010000073.1:0-24441 GCA_963840085.1 uncultured Nitrososphaerales archaeon | reverse complement strand
AGATATTTTGCTAAATATATTAAAATAAAATAATTTTTATTGGAATTATAGGTTTATTGTATTCTGACTATTTATTCTGGACATAACCATTCTATAACTCTTTCAATATTATTACTCTTTAAATCAATACGAATAGGCCCAAGAGGCGATTCAGATTCATCTTCAACCAATACCATGATTCCTTTAGTTGCTACTTGCTTGTTAACATAAAACCAAGTAGAGTATTCATATAAATTAGAAAGTAATAATCTACGTAATACAGAGGTGATGTATCTATCACGAGCTTGATTATAAATTATATTTAGAACTTCCAAATTCTTAGATTTACCAATAATGCGATCTCCATACTTAAATTCTAAATTTATTCCTTCTAAAAGAGAACTAATGCTCTTGATTATTATATCATAAGATTCTGTAGGATTAACTTTACAAGATACTTCTATTTCTATTTGTAGATTCGGAAATTTCGTTTTTCTAATATTTTTATAATACTTTACCCACTTAATGAAGATATCCATTTTTTTGCTATAGATTTAGCCTTTTTCTTTAATTGTTCTATAGTTATTTCATTATTAGATATCATTTCATCTGCAAATGCTATTGCTTCACTTACTCCGACAGATAATTCTCTTTTATCTCTGATTAAACAATCTGCAAGACTAGAAGGAGCATCAAGTCTAGATTGATTTTTTAAGTGTCTAAATCTAGTTAAGACTGATCCATGTATTGCTAGAATTTTTACTATTCCTATTGTTTTTAGTAATTCTATTTCATGGATACTTCTTATACCGTCTATTATAAATTTATCAAATGAGGAATCATAATATTTTTCATTTATTTGATTAATTACAAGTTGAGCTATCGCGCCTGGACCGTGTTTCTTTCTTAAATTTAACATTAGATTTCCTAAATTTTTATCATTTAATTCTAAATTTTTTCTGTTAGCTTCCATCCGAATACAATCTCCCATATTTATTAAAATAAAACCTTCATCTTTTATTGCTTCTGCTACTGTCGATTTTCCTGCCCCAGGCATGCCTGTTAAACAAATTATAAATTTTTGTTTGATATACTCTTCACCATAATTATTGTAAAATAAATTGCAAGTATTTTATCAACTTTTTCATCAGAGTAATATAAAATCAAATTAAATAAATAACAATAAAATCATCGACAAAGTAAAATAATTTTATATACTTTTTAGAATTCCCATTTAATAATTATGGATTATCAAATTTTTGATTTAGAAAAGGTAATCTCAGCGGTGCCTAATTCAGGATACTTTCATAATTTCTTGAACATAAAAACTATGGAAGTGGGTTTAATAAATTTAAAGAAAGATCAAAAAGATACCCAACAACCTCATTCATTTGATGAAATTTACTATATAATATGTGGAAAAGGAATAATAGAGATAGATGGAATTAAAAATGATGTTAATCCTGGAAAAATAATTTATATTCCAAAAAAGGTTCGTCATTCATTTCATGCCATTAGTGATAAAATAATTGCTTTATACGTAATATCAGGTTCTCTCTGAAACTAGTATGTATAGATTACATCAACAATTAAAGTTAGACAATTAATTAACTGATAAATAATAATATTAAAAAGAAAAATACAAATAACATAGAATTTCCTTCATTATTATGCCAATAACTGATGCTACTAAAAAACAAATAGCACAACAGCGGAGATTATTTTACAAGATATGTTTTAAATGTGGAGGTAGAAACCCTCTTTCTTCTGAAAGATGCAGAAAATGCCATAGTCATAATATGAGATTGAAAAATAGAAATATTGGAGCTAAAAAATAAATATTATAGTTTTTATATTTTTATTTAATTAAATAATATTTGATTTAGCAATAGTTGGCTTTAATTTTTTCAATAGCTTTTTCATGTTCAGGTCCTTTAGTCCTTGCAAACTTCTCCAACGATGCAAGTGGTATTCCACCTAATGTTCTTGCCAATGTAGAAAAGAAGGTATTTTTGACGGTATTGTCTCTACCTACTTTTGACATAAACTTTTGTATTCCATGCTTAAAATTGTGTTGCCATGTCTTATACATCACTCCTAATTTTCCTGGATCCATTGTGTTCTCAATGTCAAAGAAGTTAGACTTTTCTAGTAATCCAATGGGAACAAATGTAAGAGGAGTTACAGTAAATTTAGAGTCTGGTTGTTCTGTTTCTAGTTCATGAATAAGTCGAATTGTTTCCCAGCTATCATCCATAGTCTCATCGTTATCCAATCCCATAATCAAAGTAAATGCAGGAATCCAATAATGTTCATTTAAGGTTTTAACACCTTCTTTAACTACCCAATGCCATTCAGCAGGTTTAAATGGTGCTAATTTTCTATCAGCATATTTCCCGATTAATCTTATGCTACCTGTTTCAAATCCACATTGTATACCAATGAAGTTATTAGGTCCAGATTTAATTATCTTTGAAACATTCGGAACGAGTCTTTCATCAGCTATAGCACCTGCCAAGGTTCCATGTGTTGGATTAGTATGTTCTATTCCTGTATCCATTATTCCTTTAAAAAGCTCTTCAATCGCTTCTCTATTAGGGGCCATATTTTTTGTAGTTCTCGGATTTAGACCATAAACAAATATATCATCACTTTGGATCCATGCATTTTTAAGACCACCATATTTCATGTTAATCTCTATTTCTTTTTGTACTTTTTCTATCGGATAATATCTTAATGGACGTAAAGTAACATCGCAGAATTTGCAACCACGTCCGCAACCTCGCATAACTTCAATCATTCCATGCATACTTGGTTTAACTATATTTGGTATCTCATCTATAGATGGTTCATCAGAATAATGAATAAATCGTCCATGATATTTTCTATCGCTTTTGACAAATTCTTTAACTTCAACTTTAAATTCACTTTTTTTAAAAGGATTTGCAGTTTCTAAATCCCCATTAATTACTGCATCAAAAAATCTTGCTCCAGCACCATCTATTTCTGGTCCTATGCCTCCAAGATCTCCTTCAACAATACCATAAATTCCATACTCTTCTATTTTAGCAGGGTCATAGTTATATTGCCAAGTGCCTGATGCACCAACTATTACCTTTGCTTTACTACCGTTTTTAGTTTTAGCAGCATTTATACGCATGTGCAATTCTCTATTATAAAGACTCATCATAAGACATCATCTTTCTTCCAAATGTAAAAGTCATAGTAACCGGACCCATTCCTAATGGATCCATTTCATACGTACCAACGACTTCGGTTTCAGGGCCAATAAAACGATCTATATGATCAGGATGAGCAACAACAACATCCTCTGGATTATAACCATCTCGGAGAAGAGAGGATTCTATTTTTCTCAAGCCATATGGAGCATAATGTGCTATACCATTTGTATGTCCTATAGGATTACAAATGAAATCAAAGAGAACTCTAGGCGTGACTTGATTTTTTAAAATGTAATACCAGAATGAATCTTTAGTTCTGTTGAAATCCAATGCTGGAGCACAACCAAAAAAAGATGCTAAAGATATTCCACGATAAGTAGACATTAAAGTACGATCAGCAGATAATACAACTTTTGAATATTTCATGTTAAACTAATCCTAATCATAGAATTTGAAATAGGGATGAATTTTAACTTTTCCCAACTTTCACGTTGATTTGTTTAAGGAATCGTTTCCTGAACTCGAGTTATTTATTTATTATTAATAAACATAAAGTAAAATAATATATTTAATAAATAGGTAAATTTATTTATGGAAGAAAAATATAATTGTAATATTTGTAATTTATCAATTGATTTTAACGATATTGACAACCATATCAAAACTCAAAATCATAAAGATTCGAAAAATCAATACATACAACAATTAAATTTACTTAAGACAAATGAGAAGATGACTAATAATTCATCTTATGACGAATGGAAAAAATATGAAAAATAAGTTGTAACCTAAAATTTCTTAATGTAATCTATTATTAAATTTATTGCAGTGATTATTAAAGAAAAAG
The DNA here is from genome assembly GCA_963840085.1 of uncultured Nitrososphaerales archaeon. Taxonomy (GTDB): domain Archaea; phylum Thermoproteota; class Nitrososphaeria; order Nitrososphaerales; family Nitrososphaeraceae; genus TH1177. The sequence continues at coordinate 20,433 of CAWIYT010000073.1, read as the reverse complement.
ACAAAATTTTGCTCAGAATATTTTCATTTATACGATTAATTGATTCTTGAACCTATTTGGGCACCAAAAAAAGACCCAATAGCTAGTACAATACCATAACTATATTCTGGATGTGCTAAGATTATATGAGTAATCAATCCTGTTATTGCGCTTATCAAAAGTGTAAATTGTGCAGTGGGACTTGCATTTATCATTTTCATTTTATAAATTATAACCAGAATAGGTACAAAAATAATCCCACCTCCTACTCCAAAAAAACTTGATATAATTCCTGCACTGAAATTTCCCAAAATTAAAACTAAGTATAAAAGAGGCTTCGGAATTGTAACTATAGTTTTACTAATAATTTTATTTTTAAAAAATATGTATATTCCAACTGATATTAATAAGATGGCAAAATAAATTTTAAAGTCCTCTAACAATACTAAATTAGTAAAAAACCCTCCAATGATTGAACCGGGTATAGCTGGCAAAGCTAATTTTATTCCTAACCAATAATTAACATACTTCTTTCTTACATATGTTAATGTAGATGAAATACTAGTAGCAAATACTGCGAGTAGACTAGAACTTGCAATAACAGATGGAGGAAATTCCATAAATGTCAATGCAGGAGTCATTATTATTCCACCTCCTACGCCTATTAGTGAACCCAGAATTCCTGCTCCAAATCCTATTATTATGAAAATGATAAAGAGTTCAAACAATTAAATTAATTCTCCTCTATCTTGATCCTCATAGATATACAAGTTAAATGTTTATTCTCTTATGTTATTCTCAATACTAAGAGACTATGCTTTTAAAGATTCACTAAATAATAGACAATAAATCTATTGCGTAATTAGTAACCATGTAAAATATTACATATCTGATCTAAGATAAAAGAGAATAATGTTATTAAATTTATAAAATTTACAAAAATTAATTTAATTTTCAGAATATTTTGATTCCTTCCTAATTACGCAAAAGATCTAATCTAAGATTTATTTTTCTAAATAGCTCAATAAATATATACTTTATTTTTAACTATTATAATTCAATGCAAATTACTCCAATAATTTTGATTATAAAATATAAGTATATCATTATTTATCATATTGTTATTTAGGAATGAGAATTATATTAATTGGATATGGTGTTGTAGGTCAGAGTTTTACCAAACTGTTACTTTCTAAATTAGTAGATTTATACAATTTATATGGAATGAAGCCGAGAATTGTAGCATGTGTTGACAACAAAGGTTCTGCAATAGATACTTCTGGTTTAGATATACAAAGGCTTTTGGAAATAAAAAAAAACAAAGGAACAGTTGGAGAATATTATAATAATAAAAAATCAAAATTGGAGCCTATACAAATAATCGAAAATATTGACGCAGAAATAGTTATAGAATTAACTCCTACTAATTTAAAAGATGGTGAACCTGGCTTATCCCATATAATTTCAGCAATGAAGTATGGTAAAAATGTTATAACAGTCAATAAAGGACCCCTATCAGTAGCTTTTTCATCTCTTATTGAATTAGCTAACTTTAATGGAATAAGTTTTAAATTTAGTGGAACAGTAGGTGGAGGAACACCTATTCTTGAATTTGCCAAGAGATGTTTAAAAGGAGATAGAATTGTTTCCTTTAAAGGAATACTTAATGGAACAACAAATTATATCTTAAGTAAAATGGAAGAAGGTTTAACATTTACTGATGCACTAAATGATGCCCAAATTAAGGGTTATGCAGAAACTGTTCCCTCATTAGATATTGATGGATATGATGCTGCTGCCAAATTAGTAATTATGGCTAACTGGTTAATGGGAATGAAGGTTGCATTAGAAGATGTTAACAGAAATGGTATTACAACAGTGAAAACTCAAGAAGTTTCCGAAGCATTAAAAAAAGGAAATGCAGTCAAACTTATTGCTATTTGTGAAAATAAAAAACTTGTAGTTAAACCTATGGAAGTATCAAAGTTGGATCCTCTATGTGTCAATGGCACTTTAAATTCTGTTACATTTTCCTTAGAATATGCTGGAAATCAAACTATAATAGGACGAGGAGCTGGTGGAATTGAAACGGCTAGTGCAGTATTAAGAGATATGATAGAAATACGAGATAACATAATAAATGGAAAAAATTTGTCTTAATTTCTTCTAAAAATACACTTTACCGCTTCTAATTTAAACATGAAAAGAATTATTACCCTTTGTTAAATCATTTAAATTAAATGTATAGTAGAAAAATGGAATTTCAGGTAATGAGAAGAGCGTTAGCAGTATTTCATAATCAAATTAGTAAAATCTCGAATTCTGCTAGAGAATTATCTGAACAAACAAATTTAATATTCCATGAACAAAACAACGATATTCAATCATCTTTAGAAAGGATAAAAAATTACTGAAGATGATGTCGAAAATATGAAAAAAAATAATAAGAGATGTAGTAGAGATTGATAATTTAATGTCATACAGAGAAGATGTCTTGAGAACTGCATATATTATTGACAAGATTGCTGGATATATTAGTGGTATCGAATTTAGATTATCTAACCTAAAAATAGCTATATTAAAACAAGCTAAAGGTGATAAAGATATAATAACACTAATTGAGAAAGTCGCAGAATCTTTTTGCAAATTTAATGAAATAGCAAGAGCACCAACTATCAATCATAGAAATATTATTGAATTAGATCATGAGATACAAAAATTAGAATGTGAAGTTGATTCAAAGTACAGGAATATATTATTAAAAGCTTTTGATGAAACAGAAAATACCAAAGAATTGATTCTTTTTAAAGACACTGTTGAAGCAATTGAAGGAATGACAGATAAATGTCAAGAGGCTTCTGATTCATTCACAATACTTGCTTTAAGTGTATAATTTATGAAACCTAAAAAAATACAAGGAGAACTTGTGGAAAATAGAATAATAGTACATGACATTGAAAATTCTCGATCTCTTTTTGGCAATGGCTATTATGGCAAGCCGTTGGGAATCCCAAAACCAAAAGGAATCAATTTTGATGCTCCACTGATTTTGGATTTGATTGAAAGTTATTATTTAATCCAAACAGGAAAATTACAAATAACTTTAAATGACAAGGTGTTATCTTTAAAGGACCTAAAGATAATTTGTAAAAAACAATATGACAAATTTGATTCAAAGTATATAGTTTTTCAGAATTTACGAAACCAAGGATATATTGTTTCTCCAGGGATAAAATTTGGTTGTGATTTTGCAGTATATGAACGTGGTCCTGGTATTGATCATGCACCTTTTCTTGTTCAAGTCTTAACAAAAGAAGAAATTATGACAGCTTCAGCAATTATTCTATCAGGAAGGTTAGCAACTACTGTAAAAAAACAATTCATTATTGCAATACCTAAAATAAGAGATAGAACGGCTGAATTCATTGGATTTGAATGGTGGAGAGCATAGCAAAGAAATTATCTAAAAAAGATGATAAAAAATTTATAAAAATAATATAACTATACCAACTAGCTTATGTTTTCTAATTATCAATTTTAGCAAGCAAATAGTTTCTCATATCAAGATTGAATCTTTTTGTTCTAAAATATGTGGATATTTTATTTCTGAATTCTATAAAAGATGAATAGTATTGTAGAATAAGCAAATCATTTTTGGCTATATGCCATATTTCTTCTAGTACCATAAATTCTGGAGATGCTGTTGGAAGATATATCGGAATAAGATCATTTTTGTGTTTATTAAAATATTCCAGTACCTTTTTTGATCTGTAATGCTATTGTTTTGCCTTATCCAGGAACAGATAGCATTTGGGAAATTTTCTATGAATCTGTTTCAGATAATCTAAAAATGTGGTTGCATTGAACCAATCATACTGTCTGAACAATTGTTTTCCTTCCAAACTGATGGCACCAAATAAAACTGACTCTCTTGATGAGAATCCAGTGATTCTTACAACTGGTCTTTCGTCTTTTCTTATCCATACTCTGCTTACAAGTGAGTCATAGAAGAAGAATGATTCATCTAATGATACAGCAGTAAATTCATCTTTTATATTATCCAGTATCTCTCTTGCTCTTTTTTAAAACGTTCTTTTTCCTCCTTAGATGCTGTATTTACATGTACTCTTCTTGGTACCTTCTGTTTGAATCCCCATTTGTGCATAAGTCGGTATATATGTGAGTGTAATGGTATCTTATTCCACCACTCTTTTTCTGACAATTAGATCTTCTACCTGCTGTTTTGTAGTCCATCCCTGTTTGCTGGATGCTAACTCGTTTTTTATCTTGTATATTATCTCTTTTGGTATATCTGGATGTCTACCACTTTTTGGTCTGTCCTTTAATCCTTCTATTCCTTCTTCTCTCTGTATCTCTTTAACCAGTACAATGCCCATGATCCACTTCTATGTGTAGTTCATCAGCTGCGTAAGCAGGAATGACATTATCATTCTCTACCTTTACTACAAGAAGTAATCTTTCCTTTACCTTGAGATTAGTTTCCTTCTTGTATAATCTAATCAATTCATTTTTGGAATACTTCACATTAGTTTGACATTAAACGCAATAAGTAGGATGACAAATAGCTTTTACTCTTGATCGAATGTGATAATAATAAAATCTGATTAGAAAATATATGCTAATTGGTATATTATAAAATTGAAATTAATTAGACAAATGATATACATACATCTAAATCAAGTAACAGTATTATAAATAAGAATAAGTATAATAATTTAGCAAGAAGAAGAACTTATCAGGGCCAATAAAGACCTTAGACACATATCAAAGAAAATATTCAATATAATTATATACATTACTAGCAAATTTCTTATTTCTAATTATGATAATATTAATTGAAAATATCCATTCTGTTAGAAGATTTCATCCAGTAATCATTGCTAGTCTCCAAAATTCACCTATATAATATTGGATTGGATATTTAGTTTTAAAAGGTTAAATTACAATATTTAATTATATTTAATTAAAAAATTAATCATAAAATATTTAATAATCTAACTGTAAATTAATTTCATTTAATATAAATAAATTGAACCTAATTTAAAAGATTATTCCATTAGAAAATATAATTGCTAATCTACAAAATACTAAAATGATAATTTGCTTGTTTAGATAATGACTTATAAAGAATTTCCGATTTAAATAAAAACTAAAGTTTTTGAATGATCACAAAGATAAAATATTCTTTTTATAATTTATCATAGATATGGATCGCATAAAGAGATTATCCACAGAACTATTAGAGAAATATTCAGATAGATTTACTACAGATTTTGAAGAAAATAAAAAAACCATTTTAAGTTTGGCTATAGTCAGATCTAAAGTTTTAAGAAACAAGATGGCAGGATATATAACTTCTAGACTGAGACGAGAAGCTGACCAAGAAAAAGCTGAAACCTCAAGTCAAATAGAAGAAGAAGAAGAAAAAAAAGAAGAAAGTTAATCATTTTGATTACGCTAAAACTACTAGGCGGAATGAAAAATGCGATTGGAAAAAACTCCATAGTGATTGACAAATCCCAATCGACTCTTAAAGAGATTTTTGAAGAGTTAAAAAATAAAGCAAAAGATTCAAAGATAGTAGATGAAAAAAATTTAATGATATCTGTTAACGGAGTAGATTCTTCCGTTATTGGAGGTAAAGAGGCAATTATAAAAACTGGTGACATCATTACAATTGTTACAATTATTCATGGCGGCTAGGTAAATTAAAAATAAAGAGATTTGGTTTCTTTTAAAATAGGAAATAAGTACGTCTATTTTCATACAGTATTTTTAAAGGAAGATAATGATTCTACTATAATTAACCATTTTAGAAAGGAATTTCCCGATATTTTTATCCAAGGATTGAATTTTAATATCGTTTATAATTATGAACATCTTTTTGAGGTTTTAAAAATATCAACTTTAGCACAAAGAAGAAATACTATGTGTTCAAATAAAATAGAGTTAGATTTTTTGTTAAGAATTGTCGGAACTAATCAAATAACTCAAGCAATTAAAGAAGGAGGATTAAAAATTGATAATTATATAGTTTTTGTTATATTAGCATATAAGATCCAAATAGAAAAGATTAAGCAGAAATTTATTGTTTTATTTGGTAATTCAAAAGAGGAAATTTATCTTGACAAAAAAATTTTATCAAAAAAAATTGAAAACTATAGGATAAAATTCAATAACAACTTTTTGGAAGAAAAAAATATCATTAAATTTTTAAAAGAAATAGGAGCTTTAATTACTAAATAGAAATTATTAGATTTATTTTTGTGCAGAGATCAAGTATGGGCCTTTTTCTCTATTGATATTATCTATTACAATTGTTATTTTAAGTATGTAACTTGTTAATATCACTAATGAAAAAAAACTAAAAATATATTAGGAAAAAAGTTATAATTATTGAATTGATTCATACGATAATTTATTCAACAATTCTTATTCCCTTTTTTATTTTTAGTCTGAAGTAGGTTTAGGACATACTGACATTCAAATCAGTAAATTCATGATAAGTACAGATTGGTCAAATGAACCTCTTTTATTAGACATATTCAATAGTATTGAACTATCTGTATTCGAAAATAATATTCCAATTAGGAATACAATGAAAGATCTTTCCATAAATATCATTTAAGATGGAATGAGCAAGGAAGTAAAATTTTTGTACCTTCTGAATAAACTCCGATCTATATTTGATCGATTTAAGTAAATAAAATTGGAATTTATCTGCTTAATATAAAAGGAATTCTTAATATAAAAAACATAAATAAGGACACTAAAATTGAAGGATATTGAAGATATAAAAAAAATTCTTTCCTTATTATTTCTGAATATGATATTATCTAAATAATATTGGTAACCAAATCCTGCCAATAATGAAATATTTGGCTAATCAAATAAACAATCAAAACAAGAAATGAATTCTACCAAAAACGTAATCCAGAAAATGAATGAGGAATCTCAATCTATAAAATCAGAAATAGAAAGAACTAATAGTTTAAGCTATATTGCTACGGCATTAGGTGTGTCAGATATAATAATACTAGTAGGTTTTAGAAAGTCAAATAAATAATTTAATGTCATTTAAATTTAATAAATATCAAGTTTTATTTTTATTAAATAAATCAATTACCTTATACATTTTCAGATATGAAGAATTGAGATTATGGTGTTTTTCAATAGACGATTTTATCTTTTTTAATTGTTGTATTAATTTTTTATCATCTTTATCATCAATAATTTGATAGTAATCCAAGAGTTTTTTATGAAAGTTTTTTATTTCTTTTTTGATAAATGGATTGTCCATAAATAAAGAATTAAGTAGGTTGGGATCATCATTTAAAATACTTTCTGACACAATACATTGCATCTTAAATGTACTTCCGGAATAAAATTCTAAAGCTTTGTATTTTTGTGATCCAATAATATCAGCAAATATCATATTAATATAATGAGTTAATCCTAAGACTACAGCCATGATACGGTCATGTTGAATTGCGTTTTCTAATGATAAGATATTGAAATTTTGAAATATATCTTGGACAAATTGCATTTCTCTTTTATGGTCTCTAATTGGAATAAATAAAACCTTTAAATTACTTTTTTTAGAAGCTCCTGGACCAAACATAGGATGAATACAAATCGGCAAAATATAATCTTGAATTTTCAATAAAGATTGAAAAGATTTGTTTTTGATAGAAGAGATATCAACTAATACTGAATTTCGCTTCATTATTTTAGAACATTCTATTATCATTTTTGGTATTATTCGAAGCGGTACACATAGAACTACGATATCAGAATCCTTGACACATGAATTAAAGTCGGATTCGATTTTTAAATTTAGTCGTTTTCCTATAGAATCTATATTTTTATCATATGCTTTTATTTGAAAGTTCTTTTTAGTTAAAAGATATTCTATAAACCAAGAACCCATTCTTCCTCCAGCACCAATAATAGCAATTTTTTTCAATCTAATTTGTAATCCCTATGTAAGATATTTTTGAAGAATGTCTAAACCATCATTCAACAATTTAGATGATTGACAAGCAGAAATTCTAATAAACTGTTTATAAGAATTTCCAAATCCACTTCCTGGTGCAATTGCTACTCCCTTTTCTAATAAATCATACACTAGAGCAATATCACTTGAATAATTTTGGGCTATGATTTTTGGATATACATACATTGCCCCGTCTGGAACAATATATTCTACATTCATTTGTTCTAATCTTTTGCAAATAATATTTATGCGTCTTTTAATAGAATCTATATTGGATTGTATATTATTATCTAGTGCGGCTAAAGCACAATATTGCATTGGTTCGGCAACTGATGTGATAGAAGTAGCCTGAACCTTACGCATTTTTGTTATTATATCATTATTTGCTATTCCATAACCTACTCGAAAACCTGTCATCCCATAAGTCTTGGAAAAAGATGATACCATTATACTTTTATCATATTGATAATTTAAAATACTATTATATTTAACAAAAGAATAATCAGAATATACTTCATCACTTAATATATATAAATTATAATCCTTTGCTATAGAAACAATTTTTTCAATTAAATTGGAATCAAGTACTTTTCCTGTTGGATTATTAGGATAATTTAATACAAGCATTTTAGTATTAATGTTGATCAGATTCTCTAGTGTCGTTAAATTAGGTGTCCATTTATCTTCTATAGTAGTCTTCAATAATCGTGTTTTTGCTCCTATGAATTCAGTACATTCTTTATATGCTGGCCAGGATGGCTCAATATTAATTAATTCATCGCCTGGTTTTAAAAGAGAGGTTATAGCACAAAATACTGCAAATCTACCTCCTGGCGTAACTAAAACTTGTTCGAGCTTAATATTAGAAAATTTTTTGGATATCTGCTGACGTAGTTGTGGTATTCCAGGAATTTCAGTATAATGATATTTTTTATTATCATATATTTTTGATAATTCCTCCTTAACTTTTAATGGAGGAGGATAGTCAGGTTCGCCAACTTCCAAATGAATAATTTTTTTTCCAGCTTTTTCAAGTTCTTTAGCTTTCATAAATACAGCAATATGAGTAGGACTTTTATTACCATTATTTTGAATATTTTGTAATTTTACAGATTCTAATAGAAGAAGATTCAAAAGTCTACCAGAAAATTCAACATCCATTCCTATATCCTTTGTAATTTCCATAACAGATTTTTTTATATCATTTTCAACTTTTTCATCTTCTATTTCAATATTCAATTGTTGTTTGATATTACCAATTTTTTTTGCTACTTCCATTCTATCCTGGACTAATCTAATAATGTTATTAGTAATATTTCGCATTTCTTCTCTTAAATAATCCAAATTATCTTGTTCAACCATTTCAATAACCTCGTAGAACATTAGGAATAAATCCCGCTTTAATTGCATGATCAGATAAAACAATAGAAACAATCCCTTCAATAATGGGAGGAGCACGAGGTACAACACAAGGATCATGCCTTCCAGGAACTTGAAGATCGACTAAGGAATCAGAAGATAAGTCTAATGTTCTTTGAGTTTTCGCAATTGAGGCAGCAGGTTTAAATCCAATTCTAATAGTAAGGGGCATCCCATTAGATATACCTCCTAATATACCACCAGAATTATTAGTTAATGTTATTACTTTTCCTTCTTCTTTTATAAATAAATCATTATTTTCATAACCGGTTTTTTTTGTTCCTTCAAAACCAGAACCAAATTCTATTGCTTTAACAGCGGGAATACTAAATAAGGCTTTGCTTAAATCGGATTCTAAAGATGAAAAGACAGGTTCACCTAGTCCTACTGGTAATCCAATACTAACACATTCCACTATACCACCTAAAGAATTTCCTGATTTTCTTACATCCATAATTGATTCTTTCATCTTTTCTGCTATATTCGGATCCGGACATCTCACTTCATTATTATAACGATTTTCCTTTGCTTTCTCAAAAGAAATTTTATCACATGATATCTCCCCTATCTGTATAGTATAAGCAATTGTTTCTATTCGAAGAACATATTTTAGTAATTTTTTACTTATTGCTCCTGCCATTACATAACTTGCCGTCAGCCTACCTGAAAATCTTCCACTTCCTCTATAATCTGCATAGCCTCCATATTTTACCATTGCAGGATAATCAGAATGACCAGGTCTTGGTATTGTTTTTATCTTATCATAAGGTCGTGAATCAGGGTCTTTATTCCATATAACCATACAAATAGGTGCATTAGTTGTATAACCATTAAAAACACCTGAAAGAATTTCAACTTTATCATCTTCTTTTCGTTGTGTAGTAATAGTTGATTGGCCAGGTTTTCTTAAATCTAAATCTGGTTGTATATCAGATTCATTTAATGGAAGACCTGCTGGACATCCATCTAAAATAGATCCTACACATCGTCCATGGCTTTCTCCAAAACTTGTAACTATGAATCTGTCTCCTAGAGTATTTCCACCCATAACAATTAATCCAAAGATATAGTAATCCTATATAATATTGACTTTTAATAATTAGAAAAATGTTTTTTGTAATTGTATTATTATCAATTTTATTGCATTAAATTTACTTTTGCACCAAGTCTTTTAATCTCATTTAGGAAAGAAGGATAAGATACATCTATAGATTCTGCTCCTCTAACTATAGATTTATCAGTCAACATAGACGCTATTGTAAATGCCATAAAAAGCCTATGATCGTTGTAAGAATCAAGTTCTGCATTTTTTAAAGATTTGGATGGATTTATTATTATTTTGTCCTCTTCTTCGATAATATTTACGTTCATCTTTCTCAATTCTTTAGTAATATTTGAAACTCTATCTGATTCCTTGAATCTAGCGTGCAAGATTCCAAAAATTCTCATTGGCGATCTTGCCTTTAAAGATATAATAGAGACCACAGGTAAGAGATCTGGAGTATTAACAAGATCACAGTCTATTCCATCTAAACTATTTGATCCATGGACGATAACTTCTCCTTTTTCCTTATCTACTCTAATATCACCGCCCATTTGTTTTACAATATCGATGATTTTCATGTCTCCTTGTGGATAATAAAAATTCAGGCCACTTATTGTTATTTTTCTACCAGCTAAAATCCCTGCTGCTATTATAAGTGATGCCGAGGAAAAATCTCCAGGAATAATAAAATTAGTTGGTTTGTATTTATCATTAGGTATAAAATAATTCAAATATTCTTTGTTATGTTCAATGACAACACCAAATTTTTTCATTGTTTCGATAGTGGAGGTAATATATGGGATAGAGACCTGTTTTCCTTTAATTCTTATTTCAACTTCTGAAAGAGCATAAATACCTGAAATTAATAACGAAGAAATAAATTGACTTGAAATATTCCCTTCAATGGATACCAACCCTCCTTTTATTCCACCTCCTTTTATTATTAATGGAGCTGTACCTTTTTCATTGGAAGAAAAAGCATCAACTCCCAATTGATTTAGAGCAGAAATTAGAGGTCTCATAGGTCTTGTCTTAAGACTATCATCTCCCGTAATGATAGTATAACCATTTTTTACTAGTGCAGCCATTGAAGTCAAAATTCTGATTGTTGTTCCTGAGTTTTCTGCATTAATCACATCCTTTGGTGTTTCAAATTGATTCATTCCAAGGATCTCAAGAGAATCAGATTTTTCATTAGCCTTTTCAATTTTTACTCCTAACATTTTGCAACCAGAAATAGTTGCTGTGGTATCCCTACCAAGTAGTGGATTATTAATTATTGACTTCCCAGCTGCAAGAGATGCAATGGCAATTGCTCTATGGGTGTAACTTTTACTCGGTGGACATTTTATGTTACCATTAACAAAAGATTTACTAATTTCTACATTAACCAATTATTTTTTCAACTCTTGCTTTGGTATTATTAATTTTACAAACTAATGTTTTTCCATATTTTGCTAGAATGTTTCTAATTGTATAAAGGTTCTTTTCTTCAGTAATTACGGCTATTGATGGTCCATTTCCAGAAATAGATGCAGATAGAGCTCCATTTTCTATGGATGAAAGAATTGGACTATAATCATAAGCCATCACAGAAGATACTAAAAGTCCATTTAGCTTCATTGCATTCCAGTAATCGGATTTTTCTGCTAATTGAAATGCTTTATTGAAAAATTCTGCTAAAATCTTTAACTTTAAAGGATTCTTTCTTTCTGAATTATTAGGTAAAAGAATAATGGATAATAAATTAACAGGACCATTTTCTCTTCTTATCAATTTATTAGAATGATTATCTGTAATTACGAAACCACCAAAATAACATGCAGTTGAATCATCATAAGCACCAGTAATTGTTATTTTCGCCTTACGCGAGGCATTAACTGCTGTATCTAAAACTTTAAAATCATCTAAATTATCATCCAATAATCCATAACAAGCTAATGATACTGCAGAAGAAACAGCACTAGAACTTTTTAATCCAAACCCAACAGGTATATCAGAAGAGATAGATAAAGAAATATCATTTTCTTGAAGTATATTTTTAGGAATGCTATTGCGTATGATATAGTTAAATAATTCGCTATTCTTATTATTATAAAAGATCTTACCTTCTCCTTTTTGCATATGTATTTCTGCGGTTGTTTTGAGTGAGATTCCAAGAGCTGAGCCTTTACCAGTAGCAACAGCATTAACTATTGAAATAGCACCATGAACTGTAGCTCTTGTAAAAGTAGAAGTCATGTTGGCTCTCGAAATATTCCAAATAGAGCTTTTTTCATAGCATCAACAGGAGCATCCAAACCAGTCCAAATCTTGAATGCTTGTGCTCCTTGTGCAATAAGCATTTCATATCCAAATACAACTATGGCATTAGCCTCCTTAGCTTTCCTTAGTAAATCAGTATATACCGGTTTATAGACTATATCATAAACAATACTATTAGGTTTTATATAATCCTGATCTATTGGACTTGTTTCATCATTTAATCCAATCGAAGTGGCATTGATAATTAAATCAGATCGCAAAGTAAATGTAGAAAGATTTTTGAAATTTTCACCATGACAATTTAATCCCAACTTTAATCCATGTTGTAATAGCTTTGAAGCATTGTCAGATGAGCGGTTAACTACAATTACTTCAGATATTCCTTTTTCATATGAAAGAGCTGTCATAATTGCATAAGCTGCTCCTCCAGCACCAATTATCAAAACTTTAATCCCTTTAAAATTTACTTTTCTTTCATAGAGAGGTTGAATAAAACCATAAAGATCAGTATTATATCCAATCAATTTTCCTTCATCATTTTTCACAGTATTAACAGCATTTGCTTTGAAGGCTGTTTGATCTAATTTATCAAGATATTTTAAAATTGAAATTTTATGAGGTATAGTTACATTAAAACCTGCAATTCCAATTGATCTTAATGATTCTATAGATGCTTTAAGATCTGCAGATGGTACACGAAATGAAAAATAGGAGCTTTTCATTCCAAGAGCGGAAAAAGCAGAATTTTGCATTATAGGAGACAATGAATGTTGTACAGGATCACCTATTATGCAATATGTCTTAATTGGTGGCAATGACATTATCTAAAAAATGTTGATTGATTCTTTCATATATTCTTCTCATTTCTATGACTGATAACTGTCCTGGTGCAATAGTTTTTTCCAATGAGGCATAAGTAAAAGGAGATTTTCCATAAATGGTACATAAAATTCTTGATATAATACCATAATCTCCCATTGCAAAAGTAATTAAATTACTATTGTTAAATTTCTCGTATAAATTTAATAATCTAAAAGAATCGGTAACATTTTTTGCCATTGTGACCAATTTTATATTATTACTAAATTTCTTCATATCTTTAATTTTTTTTTCTAAATATTCATCTGAAGGAGTATTAAAAAAATTATGCCATGAAATTAGTACATTAGACTTATTTTGTAAATAATTGTTCAAAGAAGTATTATTAGTTATTGTATCATACTCTACATCTAATAACATAGGATGTACATCATATAACTTTTTAAGAATTTCAATTCTTTCGATTTCGTTTCCTCTAAATTCACCATGTTGTTTCAAAGGTCTTAATGTAAATACAGATTTTGATTTGACCAAGTCAGTAATCTTTATTGCAGAAGAGAAATCAGATTGTTCTAAAAAATCAAATCTTATCTCTAAAAAATCACTTAAACCTAATGCTTTGTTTATTGAAGAAGATAATTCTTTAATTGTTTTTGCACCAATTGAAATACAGATTTTTTCTCCCAAAGTAAAGTTACTTACAATATAATTATTTAACTGGATATTAATTTTTAAATTTTAAATAACAATAAGGCATTTATCAAATTAGCTTCAAACAACTTTAATTTAATTAATAAATATTCTAAAAAGAAAAAATGGTTATAGATATAAAATTATATACTATGATGAGAGGGAATTTTCTTCCAATTTGCAATTAATGCTTCTGCTCTAATATGTATTGGTTCACTTAATCTCGACCGAGCCAATTTAACATATTCATTGATTATATCTACTCCAATAAATCGACGCTGTAAATGCAAAGCAACTTTTGTAGTTTGGCCACTGCCATTAAATGGGTCCAAAATCGTATCTCCTTCATAAGAATATAATTTCATCAATCTATATGGGATTTCTTCAGGAAAAGGACATGGATGTTCAATATATCCTGGAGGAATCGGAGCTATATGCCATACAGAATTTGCAATTTCCTTTGTCCATTCCTCATGTGTAGCAGGTAATGTTTCTTTCCTTTCTGTTCTTCCACTACTAACGTTACCTTTTCTAAGAACTAAAATAAGTTCATGCATTATATTTGCTCTATAATATTTTGGATAAGGATTAATAACAAAGGAACCATATCTATTAGTTCCTCCAGTGACTTTGTGCCAAATTATCTCTTCATGAAGATTCCATTTACCAAATGGTTCGACTAATTGTGATAACAACATATGTGGAAGTGGTAATAATGTACCATTTACAACTTCATTAGCTATAACTATACAACAGTATCCACCATCTTTGGTTGCATTGTATATTTTATTATTAAAGATATCAATCATTTCATCAAGATATTCTTTTGTATTGACATTTAATTTTCCTCGATAATAAGATCCATTTTTAGATATATGAGCATTATAATCAATTGCATTTCGATAAGGAGGAGAAGTTATGGTTAATTGTATTGAACCATTAGGAATTTTAGAAATTATTTCTTTGCAATCGCCCGATAAAATTTTATCTACATAGCTATGCTTTACCTGCATGATAGAACATAATTTTTAAATCAATATTCACCATGCTTTAAAATAATCGACAATCTGATAAAGAAATTTTGCATCACAAATAACTAATATATCTATATGATAAAATAAAAATAAATTAATCAATTTGAAATAAAAATTTGGACCTTTAATTAGAAATAGAAGAAATTATTATTTTTCAAGAATATATTCTTGTACCTCTACTCCGAAATGTCTTCCACTAGCTTGTTTAAAGTATCCTAAAATTTTATCACCCGGTTTAATGTAAGTAACTGGCACCAATTCCCCATTGTCACGAATTAACTGAATTGTTTCTGCATTTTGTACTATAACAGTTCCTTCTACATCGTCTCCAACAGCCCTAATTAATCTTAATGGCCTGGTTTCTATTTTCAATCTTCCTACAGATACAACTCTAGAATTGCCATCTTTATTTACAATAATTATTTCAGTTCCAGATTCTAATTCAGATAAATATTTGGTTTTCCCATCTGGAAGAACAGTATAACAATATACAGCTCCAGCATTAACTCTAAAAGGCCGTGGAGAAGTAAAAGATGAACCAGCTGATTCATTATGTAATAGAAATAGAAAATTAGACTTACTTCCAACTAACATCCCTTCACCTGTTTCAAGCATTGAAACAGTATCGACACACACTCTTTCACCTATTCCAACATCTTTAACATCTACAATTTTACAGGCTTTTATATCATATTTTTTATTTTTTAGATATTTTTTAGATTCTTCTATTTCTTTAACATTTGCAGTTGAGAGTATAACACCATCCACTCCTAATTCTAATACAGTAAACATAGTTCTTACTTCCTCCGAATTTTTAGCAGTAGTATAAATCCTAGTTTTAGTATTTTGTAGATTAGCAATTATATTTTCTAATGGAATAATCTTCCAGTTAGCAGCATCTACTATAATATAATTTGCACCTTTATATACTGCATTTTCTATATCAGAAATATCTTCATTTGATAGAACTTTCTTATAATATGCCAAGGATTTATCTTTTGTTTTATTTTTGATTAAATCTTCTATCGATTTGCAAATAATAATATCAGCAAGTTCAGATTCATAAATTATTTTAAAATTTTTTCTTTTTATTTTCGTAGGCTCTATGAATAATGTATTAATTTCCTTTAACTCGTCTAAAAATAATTCTAAATTAGGAATTGTAGAAGGTGGAGCAATAATTAATTCTTTATTTTTTTCTTTTTCCAAATGTTTTCAAAACCTCATTGTAGTTTTTTTCATCTATAATTATTTCAGATAATGCTTTTACAAGTAAAGAAGGATTATAATGTTGAAAAATATTTCTTCCAAAAGTAACACCTTTAGCACCTGCTTTGATAGCATTTGAGCACATCTCTAAAACATCAGCGTCTGTTTTAGATTTTGGACCACCTGCAATGACAACTGGAACAGGACAATATTTTACCACTGATTTAAAAGAATCTAAATCGCCAGTATAAACGGATTTGACTATATCAGCACCTGCTTCTGCACCTATTCTAGTAACATGTGCTACAATTTCTGGGTCATAGGGATTTTTTATGTTTTCCCCTCTTGGATACATCATCGCTAGTAAGGGTACATTCCATTCGTCACATTCATCAGAGATCATCCCTAAAATTTCTAACATTTCGGGTTCTTCTTTGGCACCTATATTTACATGGACAGAAACAGCATCGGATCCATGCCTAACAGCATCAGCAACACTACCCATAAGCACTTTTTTATTTGGATAAGGACTTAAAGAAGTACTAGCAGATACGTGCGTTATCAATCCTATATTAGTAGTCTTCGGCATAGACTTTATTATCCCTTTGTTAATAATTACAGATGTTAATCCAGAATTTTCGCATTGATATATCATATCATGAGTATTTTCTAATCCTTTTATCGGCCCATTGGTTATTCCATGATCCATAGGAATACAAACCATTTTGCCTTTTTTTGTAATTCTGTTTAATCTAATGTCTCTACCTGAGACCATAGAGATGAGGATATTAGTCCTACTTAAAAGTGATCTGCTATATAGTGAAAAACATTACTAAATAATTCAAGTAAATAAAATAATTAGATCTAATTTTTGAATTATAAATTATACTAAGATATTATACAAATTTTTGGCAATGTTATTTTATGTTTATTCTTTGATAAGAGAAGTTTTACAAATAGTATATCATTTTTATCAATTCCTTTTTTTACTAAATCCTGATTTTCATTTTCTGAAACGTTTTCAGCTAAATTTTTCAAAATAGTATCAATTTTTTCATATTCCATTCCAATTTCATCTTCTGCTGTTTGGTCTCTCCATAAAGAAGGACTGCTTTTTTTTTGCAAAATTTTTTTTGGAAGATTTAGATATTTAGCTAATTCTCTTACTTCGGTTTTGTAAAGGTCTGCTAATGGAAGAATATCCGCCGCACCATCTCCAAATTTAGTAAAATATCCAATCATCAATTCACTTTTATCCGACGTACCTAAAACTAATTTATGCTCAACATTTGCATAGTAATAAATAAAATTCATGCGAATTCTGGCAGTAAGATTACCTATGGATATTTTTTCTAGAGGCAATATATCCATATACTTTTGTTTTATTTCAGTAATGTCTATGATATGGTAGTTTATACCTACTTTTTGAGATAATTCAATAGCATCATCTATATCACTCTGCTGCGAGACTTTTTTATCTGGAAGAATTAAGCCTAATACTTTATTATTGCCCAATGCTTTAGTAGCTAAATATAAGGCAACAGAGGAGTCAATTCCACCACTTAATCCCAAAACGACTCCTTGAGAATTGGCTGTTGTAACTTCATTTCGAACAAATTCAATAATACAATTTTCAATATGTAATAGGTTCAATATTTGCCATTCTTATTAATTAAATATCACTATTAAATCGATCTTTTATTTTTTATGCATTAATGACTATGCAACTATAATAACATTAACAAAAGTAATCAATGAGTAAAATCCATTATAAAAAACTATATTTCTTTCTCTTTTTAATAACGAATTTTGATTAGCAATTATATTTTTAAACTATAAAAGTTGTTTATTACAAAATAAGATATAAAACTCTTCCAAAAAAATTTTATTAGTAACAGGTTTAGTGAGATAATGAGATATTGTCCCCTTTAAATACTAGTACTTATAACAAAGCAGGCGTTAATATTAAAAAAATTCGTTCTATGCAAAAAAATATAGGAAAAATGGTTTCTGAATCATATTCTTTTCAAGAAGTAGGGAAAATTGTTTCTGGATTTGGTCATTATTCTGGTTTAATAAATATAGGAAATCATGTTTTGGCATTACATACCGACGGCGTTGGAACTAAAGTTCTTGTTGCACAACAAATGAAATGTTTTGATACAATAGGCATAGACTGTATAGCTATGAATGTTAACGATATTATTTGTACAGGAGCAGAACCATTTGCCTTTGTAGATTATATCGGTTTAAAAAAGGTCAATCATGAATTGGTAAAAAAAATTGTGAAAGGCCTAATTGCAGGTGCAAAAGTCGCCAAAACAGCAATTGTAGGAGGAGAAACTGCTGTTGTACCTGAAATGTTAGCAGGCAATAACGAGGATATGTTTGACCTTGCTGGTACTGCTATAGGAATTATACAAGATAAGAAGTTAATTCTTGGAAACAATATCAAAATAGGCGATATTATATTAGGTTTAGAAAGTAGTGGTTTGCATTCAAATGGATATACATTAGCAAGAAAAGTATTAGCAAAATATCCAATAGATGAAATTCCAGAATTTTTAACCCAATCAGTTGGAGAAGAATTACTTATTCCAACTAAAATTTATGTACAACCAGTAATGGAATTAATAAAATATAGGAAAGTTACAGTACATGGCTTGGCACATATAACAGGAGGATCATTTACAAAATTAAAACGTCTAAATAACAGAGTAAGATACAATCTTTCTAATTTGTCTCCTCCTTTTGGAATATTCAAGCAACTTCAAAAAGATGGTAATATAGATGTGAAAGAGATGTACAGAACTTTTAATATGGGAATAGGTTTTTGTATAATATTACCAAAGGCCAATATTGACCAGACAATTAGTATAATGGAAAAAAACAAAATAAAAGTTTACCAAATAGGAGAAGTAGACTCAAAAGGTAATGGAAACGTAATTGGGAAAGTAGGAAATAAGAAATATAGATTTTAGTATCTCATAGAGAGAAGACTAAGAGCCTATCCCAAAAATAGATAGAAATATAGCTGCCTGTTTTTATTCTCTTATATGTTTAACATTTGAATAAAAGTAAAAAATATGTCAGAACAATTATACGCATTTCAGATGATCTTTGGAATGAAATTAAAAATATTTTACCAAATGAGAAACCAGAGAATACAATAGGTCGTCCCATTGTTCCATACAGAAAAGTATTTGATGGTATCATGTTTATCCTTAGAACTGGATGTCAGTGGAAAATGTTACCTAAAGAGTATGGTTCTGGTTCCACATGCCACAGAAGATTTCAGGAATGGAGAGAATCAGATATATTTGATAAATTATGGACAAGATTGCTACAAATATACGATTTAAAGAAAGGGATTAAGTAGAACTGGCAGTCTCTTGACAGCATATCAGTAAAATCACCTTTAGGGGGGAGATGACAGGACATAATCCTACTACTGACAGGAGTAAATTAGGAACCAAAAGACATATTTTAACAGATAAAGAAGGCATTCCTTTGTCTACTGTTATAACATCTGCAAATACACATATGATGTTACTACTGCAATTGAAACCGTTGACAGCATAGTTATCAAAAGACCATCTTCAAAATCAGCAACAAAATATAGAAACAACAACAACAACAACGACAAGAATAAGAATAAGAAGAAAAATCAGAATCTATGCCTTGATAAAGCATATCATTCCAAAGATATAGAACAAGAAATTACCAAGAGAGGATACATTCCACACATACGACATAGAAGAGAAGAGAGGAGGAGAAGAAACTCAACCGGAGACATCCAGCAAGAAGATGGGTAGTAGAGAGAGAACAAATTCATGGCATAACAATAGATTCAGGAAATTATTTACAAGGTATGAAAAGAAGGATAAAAACTATCTTGGTCTTGTCCAATTAGCAAACAGCATAATAATTTACAGGAAGATAATTTTGGGATAGGC
>CAWIYT010000072.1:0-4906 GCA_963840085.1 uncultured Nitrososphaerales archaeon | reverse complement strand
TTCTACTACTGCAATTGACAAAGGACTTGCTTGGATTGCCTCATCTATTTGGATACTAATATTATCCTGATAAACTCTAAGAAATTCACTTTCTCGATATCCTATGCATCTTGATATAATCTCTGCATATTCTTCAAAATCAGCCATTCTGTTGAGACCATTGAAAGTTTTGATTCCTCCTTTTTGCTTTACCTGCAATACTTTAACCAGAATATCAAAAATGTATGCAAGTAATTGAGGTCGCAAAATCTCAAAATCATTCCATACATCTTCAATCTTTCTCCTATTTTCCTTTGATATTCTTTCAAGTTGTATTATTATTCCTCTATCTAATAAATCTGCTTTGGTAGCAGCTAAATTGATACCGTTAAAACCAATACATCTTAGAAAATAGTATATTATATCATCATCATCAGTGTATAATTGTCTTTTAGAAAATCCACTTCCAGTTAACTGCTCTACATAATGCATCAGATATCCATTCTTTGATAATAGATATATTATCAAAATATGCGATATAGTTATGAGATAGCTGTTGAATAAGCTCATTGATATCTCTTGGAAATGTTAATGTTTTTACAATGCTAGGATCAACTAGCATTTTTATCAATTCTTGTAATGTAGATTTAGCACTTCCCTGTTCTCCATGTAGCATCAAGATTGGTTTTGCTATACCAGGAATGAAAAGAGAGACGATATAGCACTTTAAAAGTAACTTATTATCCTCGTCTTTTATATTCAAAAGATTAATGAACTTATCTAAAATGTTGTCTTCATCATTATTATTGTTCCATATCTTTACAGGTATAACTTGAGGCAGTTGATTGCTGTATCTTCTAAAAAGAATAGGCGGATTATTTTCAATTGACCATCCTTGTGATGTTATTTTAACTGTACTCCAATTGCTGTTTGTCAAATCATAATAGAAAGTATAATCATCTGTCTTGGCAACCCTTGCTTCTAATTTCTTCGTGATACCGCTAAATTCTGCCTTGTATTGCAAATGTTCTAATATATTATTTTTTAACTCTTTAGGAAGTATAATTTTGTATTGACTTTCATAGAATATTTTATAAAGATACATTTCAAATTTATGACTTGTCAAAGACATTAAATCATAATTAGTATCATTTATCTTGATATAAGCAAATAATTTGCCAAATTGATCTTTAAATAATAACTGAACATAGTTTTCAGCAAATCTGAAAAAGAATTCCTTTATATCTTCGTCTTCCTCTTTTTCCTCTATTTTTTCATCTGAATCTTTGTTAGATTCACCCTTATTTTCTGTTTTTATTACGATTTTATTAACTAATTTTGACTGTTTTTTATTATTATTTTTTTTATTGACTTTCTCGTTAGCAATATCAGTTTTAATATTTTTATAGTCTATAATTTCACCTCTATCATATAGTTTTTGGATATCTTGATTTTGCTTCTCTTCTAAATGTCTTTTAATCTCAGCTATTTTCTCATCATCTATATTATCATTATAAAAAATCATGGCAAAAACCCTACACATCTGCAAATTTCTTGATTGACACATTGATCATCATCTAGAATATGCTCTTTACTTTTATGTCCACAATAACATACATCAGAATATATAAATAATACTTTATCTTCCCAAGAAAAAGGTTTATTAGTTCTCTCTTTATTATTTAAATAATATTTATTATTTTTATTTTTCATTTTTTAATTTACCTTTTATCTAATTTGTGACATTTACATAAACATAAAATCAGATGGTTAATGTATTTATTCATCCATTTTCTTGGGCATAAATCATTATGACCTATAGGACAGTCATATACCTCCCAAGGAGGAAGTATATCAAAATTCGACATCTATATCCTCCTTTTGTTTGTCATTGATTAAGTCCTTAATCACAGAATCAAAGGAATCGTTTAGAGTTCCTAATTGTGATAGTTTATGGTAAGTTTGTTCAGATATTTTGATCGTTTTATATTTTTCAACCATATGTAATAATTCTACAAAGTAATCTTTATCTTCTTATTCTGAATAGTTAAAAGTGTTATTTGAGCACGAATATTGGCTATCTAGAAAAAAGATTCTCGAAAATATCTGAATAACCTTCAATATAATAATGTTTTATGGATAATAGGTAGAAGTAAGACACCAATTTCCCCCTATAAGGTTATGAAAAAACTTAATGGAAATACATATATTTATGACATTATAGATAATCTTTCTGCTCGTCTGTATGAGACTGAATTCCTATTTAATATAACCGAATTATTTTCAAAAGCAGATTGTACAAATACAAAAAAAATTACAACACTAAAGAAAATAAATAGAATTCTTAATCTTCAAATTGATTATTTAAAAAATTATAAAGATGAAATATTAACTACTAATGATATTCGAATAATAATTTCGGATAAAAAAGAAAATAATCATGACAAAAAAGAATTCTCATTTATATTATTTGGCACTTCTATAAATTATCTATATTGTATTTCGTTATACATACCATCAATAGATCAATTTAAAAATAAATTATATATTGATGAATCTTTGACAGTATCAACAGTTTATATTAAAAAAGAGATTATTCGGTTAGAAAAAGATAAAGAACATATAAAAGAATTTGAAGTTAGACTAAGTTTAAATAACAAAGGGGAAATCCTTGTTAATTTATTAAAAAATAGAAGTAACATAATGGTACACTATTTAGACATGACTTATGATGATAGAACTAAAAATTTAATAAATAAAAAGAAAGGAGAACATCCTAATCTTACTATTGCAGGATTAAGAGAATCTTTTCCAGAATTAAACAGAGCAGTCAGTGATTCGAAAAACTGGAGATACACACTTAATTTTAGAGGATTTTTGTTATTTTTAATTGGTATATCTAATATTTTTAATAAAAAAATAATGTATAAACGAATTAAAGAGGTTATATCAAATGAACGAATTAAAGAATTAGCACCATTTTTACAATATTGGGATATCTTTGAAAAAGAGGGATTTCCTGTGATAAAATTAGTGATAAAAATTGCTGATGAATTAAAGGATCAACTTCATTATGAAACTACTGATTTATCAAATAATAATAGCTATTTATTAAAAAGAGCAACAGAACGTTATTTTATTAGATGGATCGATTATTTCGATTATATATGGATAAGTGTTAGGGGATTGTATAAGAAAATCAATATTCAAGAATCTGATTTCAAGATCTTTCAAGAATATAAAATAAAAATACTTAATTTCTTGAAAGCATCTTACGAAAATGATATTAAGTCCATTAAAAGATTACTAAAAGCATATCATAATGATTGCAGCTCATTTTCTAATAAAAATATACAGTAATATTCCATTTATTATATTTATGAATTACAAATGTCCCTTTCCAATTATCTGGCAAAATTGTTTTTATTAGATGTATTAAAGAATAACTTCATTCATTTGTGATTCTAGAGATAATTTCTTATTTTTTCCCGTTTTATAACATACTATTTATTTAGAAACATACATTCCTTTATTTATTAGATCTTTAACCAGTTTATTTTTTGTTGTTGCACCATCATTTGGATGTGTCATCATTAATTGTCCTAGAGTATTCATAATTGTTTCAATCTGTCCTTTCATTTCTTTCATCTCTTTCTCTTCTTTTTCCTTTATTTCATCATATGCTTCTGGTTTCAGAGGATAGGAACATTTTGAACAATATTTGTTTTCAAATTGGTTGACAAGTTGACAGCGAGGACAATCTATTACAGTAGGTCTTTTAATTTTTGAAGTATCCAATACTATACCATTTTGCTCTAGAATCTTTTCTTTTAAATCATTTCCCATTCTATTTTTTATGTATCGTGAGCCCTGTCTGGAATTCATTGACCACCTTACCTTCTTTTTAAGGGCGTATTCAGGTAAATAATCAGAGTCTGCAGTTATTGAACTATGTCTTATGCAATAGGGATTCCATTTCTTTGTCTTTAGGAAATACTGTAGTTTCTCTTTCTCTTTTGTATCTTTAATTTCATCACTTTCTATGAGTCGGATTATCCTTTTCTTCAGTAGATACATTGTATCATACACCATTCCAGGAAGAAGAGGTTTTCCATTTTCCGTATTGCAGATTAGACGGGCATTTGGTTCATTACGAAATGGATGCTCATTAATCCAATCCCGGACATAAGGAAATGAAAATGTTAGAAGAATAGGCCCACTTCCAGTTTTGGCCTCATAAGGAACTTCACCTTCACCATACTTTTCCTTAATTCGAATATTTTTTATTCTAAGAAGAGTTATCTCATGATTTCTTGCATTAAGATCCCACAGCAATGCCAGTATGGCTTTATTCCTCTTGCTACTCTCATATTTTATGATGAATTGTAATTCATCTTTTTCCCATATTTCAGTTTCTGAATATGGACTCAACCTTTTAGTTTTCTTTTTTGGAATCTTAAGAAAGTCTGGTGTTATCCAATTTTGAGAATCAAAAATATTATTGTTGGTAATTGAAAATTTTCGTATTATAATACCATCTATAAAATATTTTTATCCTCCAGAGATAGTCATTCCACGTAGTTATCCATTTTTGTTCTGGATCTTCATCTTTGGTTTTTCTTCTTGTATCTAAAAATGCTATAATATCATCAATAGAAGTAACTTGTGATAAGTTGGTTTTTTCTTCTTTTTTTCTTGATTGTAAAAAAGCTGCAAACATCAGCATAATTTTGATACAATTTCTCTGATAACTTGCACTAGTATCTTTTGAGATAAGATATTTTGAAAATTCTTGTATCAAAGTTTTATTCAAATTATCTTCAATGGTTTCAATTTGTTGTAATACATTTTCTAATCTACTAGAGTAACTCATTTCTTATTATTGATATATTCTACAAAACACATGTATATGAACACTGATAAAAAC
>CAWIYT010000071.1:0-6414 GCA_963840085.1 uncultured Nitrososphaerales archaeon | reverse complement strand
GAAGCATCCTCACCATCATTTTCTGACAAACGCAAAAGATGTACAAATTATTCTAAAATAAATTTGATTCTTTTTACTGCTATTAACCAACAATCAACAAGTTTTTAAATGGAGCTGATTTTACTATTGACGCTACACATACAGTAGACGGATTTTTTGCATTGGTGGGTATTATATATTGTAGTCTCTATATAACACCCACTACTTTTAAATATCCAAAAGATTCGAGACTAGAATTTATAAAAAATAGAATTGTATTGAAATTTCTACAGGATTCCACAAACCCCTAAGTTATATTTGTCTATAAATACATATACCAAAAAGATAAATAATCTGAAATAAAAAAATATACTAAGTTAAGTATCATATTTTAGGCCAACAACCAAAACATCTTAGATACCGTCTTACATTACATAATAGATTATTTTCTGTTTCGTAGTTGTAATTGGCACATACATCTTTCTTGAGATTCCTGTTTACTTTTGTTTCTACTGGATTCAGGAATGGTGCACGTGTTGGTAGAAATAGTACAGTTAGCCAGTATGACTGTCTTTCCATATAGTGTTTTGTCTTTTTGCTTACATGAAATGATGCATTGTCTATTACAAGTATGAACCTCTTGATACTTCTCTTTAGTACATATCTCTTGATGCTGTTTAGATGGTTTATGAAATCATTGCTGTTTCTTGTTTTGCTTGTATTGAATTTAATTCCATTTAGTGGATAGAGAAGGGTTATGAATACATTGACTTTATCGTTAGATCCTTTATGGAGTATCTTTTGCTGTTCCCCTCTTCTCATATATGTTCTTGTTATGTATGGTTGAAGATGTAACCACGTTTCATCTTCAAATCCTAGTAGAATCTTTTTTTAAAAGAGCTGCCGATATCTTCTTGTACCTCTCTATCTTTCCTTTCTTTTCCTCATAATCATCACCTTTTTCCAGTTCAAGTTTTGGTTGTTTGTATACTATGCCCATATCTTGAATTATCCTCCACGTTTGCATTGGACTGACATTCATTTCTAATAGTGAGGAAAGATATGTAGCTAAAAGTCTGATACTCCATGTATTCTTGAGATAGCCAAATGTATGGGATGATTTGTTCAGTACTATGTCTTTTATAATCTCTTTGTTTTTGTGAGTAGATATTACTGGTTTTCTACCTCCATTCTTTCTCTTTTATTTCTTATTCCATCCAGATTATATTTTCTGTAATTGTTAATCCAGTCATACACATTACGGTAATTGACACCAAGGTTTTTGGCTATTGTTCTATAAGGTACTCCTTCCATCTTTTGTTTTATAGCAGATGCTCTTCTTCTGTATTCCTCTTTATCCTTAGTACTCTTCATGAATGAAAATAATTCCTTTTTCTGTACAGTAGATAATTCTAGTCTAACAGGGTTATTTGGCACATATTGAAAGATGTATAACAAAGCTAAATCCATTTCTATATTTATGCTAAATGGATAGAACAATGTTGATAAAAGATTAGAGACTTAACCGTATAATTATGATCTATCCGATATAGTTAATCACACACAGAATATAACTCCACAACAATAGAGATATTCTATATTTCTTCCTATACCATTTAGCAAATGTATTCTGACAAACTATGAATATTTTTCTCCATATTTTTAAAGATTATTGTAAGCGTATTTATGATAAGTGGTATATTTTTGGAATAAATTTTGATAATTTATAATTTGTCTATAGTTATCTATATAGACCTCTACAAAATAAATATTTATTGTTTTTATTTTACTTGTATTACTTAGAGATTCATCTTCAGAAAAATGTTGCGCATTGTTTATATCACCAATTGTAGGTAATAAAAGAATGGATAGAAAGATTTTTGTTTTAGCAATATCAATGGCGCTGGGCGTTGTCCTAATGAATATATTCTCATTGGGAAACGTATTTGCACTAAAGGATGAAGACGGCAGATATATTATAGTGACGTTAGAAAATGTAAAAAGTAGAGATGTAGAAGTTACAGCATACATATATGATGAAGATAAGAATAAAAAAATCAAAGGCAGTCCTGAGCCTATCGATGAAACTGCTGCACAAGTGAAACACACATTTAAATTTGATAATGACGATTTGCCTAACGATGCAGGACCAGGAACACAATTCATTGTATGTATAGAATTCAAAAATGGAAAGGGAGAAGTATCGTGTTGGACAGATACCTTCAAGTCTGAATCACAACCATCGAGGATAACACTGGATGCAGATTATATACGAGACTGACTAATCTTTTTAATCTTTTTATCTGTGAATATTTAATATTAATTGAGGAAGAAAACAATAATAAGATTAAAAATGGGAGTTTAAATAACATATAGAAGCTAAAAAAGATAAGTTAATGAGATTTTGAAAAATAGAAATTCAGTGAGAAAATGGATTGAATTTAATAAATTTGAATTTAACTTTAATTTTGTTAGTTGTTATTCTAGTTTTTCTAATTTTAAATTATAAAGAAATAAATGCCCAAAATTTATACAAAGAAAAGATAAATCTCTGTTGTACTTGGGGATCAGAATTAAAAGATGGTGTATTGACCTATAATATAAAAAATAATATAAAAAAAGATAGTAATAATAATGACCTTGAAAGAATTGTCGATTTAGCATTTTCTGAATGGGAAAAAAATCTAAATAACATTCAGTTTAAAAATGTCAAAGATAAAGATGCTGCTGCAGCAAATATAGAAATAAAATTTAAAAAAAAAGATAATAATAACCAACAAGGTGGTAGATCAGAGATATATTTTAATTATAAGGGGTTTATTGATCATGTAGAAATTTCAGTTTCAAAAACTTTTAACGGAAAAGCACTAAACCAAACCATGTTGGAAATTCTAACTAAACATGAAATAGGTCATGCACTCGGGTTAGGTCATTCACAATTTCCTCGTTCTATAATGTATCCAGTTGTAAATGAAGTTGTTGCAAAAATTTCTAAATGCGAAACTGATGCTGTAAAAGATGCTAACAATTGGAAATTTGTCAAGAATGATAAAAAGCCTAAGATGTTAGAACAAAGTGTATATATATGTACAAAATGAATGTCACCAAAAACTAAATTAGTATTACCTTTTGAATTATCTAAAACAAGTAGGCAAGAAACATTTAAAAATAGATTAGAACAATATGCTTTTAAAATTGATAAAATAAGTTATCAACTAATCAATGGATATAACAAATCAGAAGATAAAAACGGCTCTGTTCATTTGATTGCTTTTTCAAGAATCATTCTATTGTGCATATCAATAAATAAGATTAACCACTGCATGACATGTTGTAAATTGCAATTGTATTTTCTACATGGAAAATAATCATCAAACCCTTCAGTTCTGTCCTTTAGATATTGTATTGTTCTTTCAATAATATTCTTTTCATATAGAGAATGCAAATGATGTTCCAATTTCAGAAATTTACACGATTGAGGATACCAAATACCACCATCAGTTGATACAGAATGATTTCCGTATCTTTTTACCAAATTTTTAATAAATCTTTCAGCAATTAGTATTGTTCTTTCAAAAGAAATATGAATACCAAGAATTATTTTATCTATTGAATCAATAGCAATCCAAACCCAAACAAATGGGTTATTAACTTTAAGTAAAGTTTCATCTACAATAAACCCTTCTATCTTCTTTCTCCTCTTTTGTACAATATTTTCTTTGGCTTGTATTCCTGAATCCAGTTCCAAATAGAAAATGATTTCTTTTGATAAAGGTAATAATCTTTCAGATGTCTTTCTATAAGATAAATCTGATGAATACAATTGTAATGCATATAGAGAATGTACTTTGAAGGAGTTCTTTTGATCATTAGATAATTGTGTGACTCTTTAAGACATAGACATATCGGTAAATGAAGAGCCTAATTTACCATGCCTTTTAACCATTAGATACCACTACTTATAAGGTATTAGAGTAATATCATCTATATTAAAAAATGATCTATGTAAACATTCTTACAAATTTGTCTATTTAATTTGTATTAATCATAAGAAATAATATTGTGAAAGAAATGTTTTTTTGTAATATATAAAATAAAGCCATAGCCTTCTTTTTATTGGGATTATAGGTTTGTGATGTAAATGTTTATAGAAGGCTATGGTGTAACATATTTGTCTATATTCTATGGATAGGTATAATGTACTGTTATTATGATTATTTAAAAACTTGATAAAATTTAATTGATTAAGTAGTCAGATAAAAGCCATAGCCTCTGAATACCACCGATATAGGAGAAAAAGGCTATGGCCTTAAAACATGTCCTCTGTATTGGTTTGTATGGCAATCCTAAAAGAGATGATAAATAATAATAGTAAGAAAAATACAATCAAAAAAATATTGAAATGGGCTTTTAGTGGTGTTACCATATTCTTCATTGTTATGTTAGTTGTCATGATAGTACATGATATAATGACAGATGAATCTTCCAATACTGCAGAGTATTGTGCAAAATATGGCTTTCTAGCATCGCCTAGCTGTTGGTAATAATAATAAAAGAAAAAGAAGAAAGGAAAAAATTTACCAAACATAAAAGAAATTCATCTTTTTATAGCGAAAATATTTACAGAAATAATTGTCTAATTTTATATTAAAATGTTTTTATTCAATTATGCGTATATATAGTAAAGGCAAGTATATGAAAAAATCAACAGTTATTGCAATTCCATCTTCATATATTGTGATAACGACTTTAGTATATACCATACCAGTAGCTACTACATTTTTTGAAATAGATGATAATGCTCTTAGAGGAGAAAACTTTGATGATGATAAGACTTTGTATACTCAACAACAGGTTGTAGAAAAACCTTGTAAATCTCCTTGTCCATCTACTGCAGAAATGTGCATCGCAATGTGCGCATAGAAATGACTAAATAAATTAATAATTTTTTATTTTTTTATCTTTTTTATAGTTTAATCTAACAGATTAGTAATAGACTTTTATCTATTTTTAATTTTATTCTTATTCTTATTAATCTCCATAACCTGGACCTTATCTTTGCTAGTTCATATGCAAAATCTACTATCTATTTATTTATCTATAAAGTTTAAAATATAACTTTTAATATTTATACTTTTTATATAGTTCTATATTCAATCTAGTGGATAGGTTAACGTAGTTACTTTTTGTATATTACATCATAGGAGTTGATATTAAAAAGTGTCTAATAAACAAACTATTATTAGTATAAATAAAAATTATTATTATGACAAATACAATTGTAAATTTGCATTCTGCGAATCATGTTATTGGGTTGCTACTATTTTACTAGACAAATTCAATAATATTAATCATTGTTATAATTGTAAAAAAAAGGATATTTATATAGAGACAATATTAATTTAAAAATAGTGTATCACAATAGAATTGTAATTTAACTATGAATATTATTAAATGAAAAAATTTGTAGATAATACTAAAACCCATAGAACGCTAAAGCAAAAAAGTTAGTGATAATGCATTGTTAATATATAAAAGGAAACTAGGAAAGTTATATAATAAATTAATTAAATTCTTTAAAATCATTTTCTTATAGTATTCCATGTCATTAGTCATGCGCACTTTATCAGAATGGTTCTACAGTGATAATATTCCACATGAATTACATCGGAAGGGAGATATAGAATGTTATGATAAAGTTATGGGACAATATCCTAATTATCCAAAGATATGGTGGTATAATCTAGTTTTAACATTTACACGAAAAACTAAAAGCATTTTCCAAGAGATATAATATAATTTGAAATTCTTAATAAATAACAGGAAAGATCATTATTATTGTTTAGTATGTTCATTGAAGATTATCATTTTTTATTGACATTTAATAAATAACGAGATTGTTTTTTTCATTTGAGAATGAGGTATAATATTAAATAGTCAAAGTTAATTGAAAATGAATTCTGGCTTAACTTACAATAACAAAATTGAGATTATGAAATAATGTATACTACTAATTGGTTTATTAATTTTTGATCACTTAAAATTGTCTAACCTTGATAAGATTACAATATCCTAATAATAATTGTTATCATAGTCTTAACCAGTAGTAGATAAACCGATGTAATTTAAAGTTATTTAGACTGACAACAACTC
Source organism: uncultured Nitrososphaerales archaeon (assembly GCA_963840085.1). Taxonomy (GTDB): domain Archaea; phylum Thermoproteota; class Nitrososphaeria; order Nitrososphaerales; family Nitrososphaeraceae; genus TH1177. The sequence continues at coordinate 282 of CAWIYT010000071.1, read as the reverse complement.
TTGTTTGGTTTTGATTGATTGATTGATTGATTGATTTGCTTATATGGCTATCCATCACATGTCTCATGATATGATAGATTGCCTTTTTTCAACGGAGTATACATATTGTAACGATACTTCTTTGAAATCGGATTTATTAATTATTCGTTATTTCTCATTTTTATTTTGAATATATGAATGATTTTATTGTTTGTTTTAATGATCTATATTCATGAAAATGAAAAATATACTATTTCTTTAAATAAGAAAATAATAAAATATCAATCATCATGAAGAAGAGAA